>NZ_LIYL01000021.1:0-378185 GCF_001278875.1 Lysinibacillus sp. FJAT-14222
GTCCGGTGCAATACCGAACTCGTTTTACACAAGCTGCCTAATGAAATAACCGTGTCTAACTTTTAGGGGTCACTTCAAGATGGTCGTTTTTTGTTTTTTTTTACCAAATTATTATGAAATTAGCCAAATAAAAAATAACAAGAGGTCCGTAACAAATCCATATAAAAAGTTAGATTAAATTATTTTTCTACTGTAATATTTTTCACTTCAGGAAGCCAATGTGTTAATAGAAAAAATTATTTATTAATAGTGATTAGATAAAAAATATAAATATAGAAAAATATAGAAATTCATCAAAAAACCTTTAATAGTCAAGAACACCGAATGAATGGAAATTTAATGAGGAAAAGAAATAAGAAACAATTTAATTATTTACTATATTGTAATAACAAAAAAATGATACTTTAAGCCAATAAAGTGGAAATTGAACAAACATTCATTTAGGGAAAATGAAAATATATTAGATAAAATTGGAATAGTTGTATGGTTTATTTTGTATATAAGATTATAGGGAATGTAAAAATTCGCTTGATTAAATGTGTTATTTCTAGATAAAATGATAGTACGTTTAATTTTCAGAATATTATATCAGCTGGTGCATTGCGTTAATTTTCTTTGGAGGAAAAAAATAATATTCTATTTACAAATGTTAGAGATTTATAAATTGATGCTTTTTTGTTTTGAAATGATTTTAAAATAAGTTTACCGATATTGAAAATTTTTTCGGAATATTAAATTAATGAATCATATGATTAAAAGTAAAGATATTACTTAACTTGGACGTTTGATTCATTCCATAAGTTGTTTCAGTAAAAAAATAAAAGGTGTGATGTTAAATGAGCTTAATGTTAGAAGTGAAAAACCTAAAAACTGGTTTTGATATAGATGGAGAAATATATCATGCAGTGGATGATGTTTCATTTTCGGTTAAATCAGGCCAGATCGTTGGAGTAGTTGGTGAATCAGGATGTGGAAAAAGTGTAATGTCTCTTTCTATTATGCAACTACTTCCTAAAGGAATTGGTAAAATCACTGGTGGAGAAATAAAATTTCATGGGAAGAACATAGAAAATCATTCGAACGACGAGATGAATAAAATTAGGGGAAAAGATATTAGTATGATTTTCCAAGAACCTATGACATCCTTAAACCCTGTTTTTACTATAGGCTCGCAAATTGAAGAAATTATGCTTAATCATAATAAGATTTCTAAGGCTGAGGCTAAAAGTAAAGCGATTGAATTATTAAAACAGGTTGGGATTCCCAGAGCTGAAAAAATTATAGATGAATATCCTCATCAATTGTCAGGCGGTATGAGACAAAGAGTAATGATTGCTATCGCCATCGCTTGTCAACCTAGGCTTTTAATAGCGGATGAACCAACTACTGCACTTGATGTAACAGTACAAGCACAAATACTAGATTTACTGAAAAATATTCAAGAGAAAAATAACATGTCGATTGTACTGATAACGCACGATTTAGGCGTAGTTGCGGAAATGTGTGATGAAGTAATTATTATGTATGCAGGGAAGGTCGTAGAACGGACAAATGTTGATAACTTGTTTTACAATCCCAAACACCCATATACAAAGCTCTTGATGGCATCGATTCCAAGAATAGATACAGAAGTTAATGAGTTAACCACTATTAAAGGTATAGTACCTTCTTTAAAAAATATGCCTCAAGTAGGCTGCCGTTTTGTTGATAGATGCCCGTCGGCTATGCCTGAATGTAGCAATGTTACGCCGCAACTTGCCTTCGTAGATGACAATCATGAAGTCTCTTGTTTACTTTTTGAAGGCTGTAATTCTAGAAAGGGTGTGAGCTGACAATATGAAGCAAACAGCAATTAAACAAAATAAAGGAAATTTATTGGAGTTAATTGATTTAAAAACCTATTACCCGATTAAAGGTGGATTTTTCAAACATACAGTTGGCTATGTTAAAGCAGTTGATAATATTTCTTTTTCAATAAAAAATGGTGAAACATTAGGATTAGTTGGCGAATCTGGCTGTGGAAAGTCAACAACAGGTCGGACTATTTTAAGATTGTTAGACTCAACGGAAGGAAAAATCATTTTTAACGGCCAGGATATTACAAAATTACAAGGGAAATCATTAAGGGAAATAAGGAAAGATATCCAAATGGTGTTTCAAGATCCTTATGCATCGTTAAATCCTATGCAAATGGTAGGTAGTATCATAGCTGAACCGATCATGAATTTCCATAAAAAATCACTGAAATCTTTAAAAAATGAAGTGATGGAGCTTTTACAAAAAGTAGGTTTACCAGAAGATGCTTATTACAAGTATGGACATGAATTTTCAGGTGGTCAGCGTCAACGGATTGGTATTGCGAGAGCACTTGCACTTAGGCCAAAACTAATTATAGCAGATGAACCAGTTTCAGCCTTAGACGTATCTGTACAATCTCAGGTTCTTAATCTGCTAAAAGAGTTACAGGATGAGTTTGACTTAACATTTTTATTTATTGCTCATGATTTAAGTGTTGTAAAACATATGAGTGATCGAATCGGTGTTATGTATTTAGGAAATATTGTGGAGATTGCAGATAAGGAACATATTTATGAGGAACCACTGCATCCTTATACACAGGCATTAATCTCTGCAATTCCAGTACCTGATCCGAGGAAAAAGAGTAGCCGTATTGTATTAGAGGGGGATATTCCTAGTCCGGCTAATCCTCCTAAAGGATGCCCTTTCCATCCACGGTGTCCGAAAGCAATGGCAGAGTGTTCATTATCAAAACCAACCTTAAAGGAGGTGAAGCAGGGGCATAGAGTTGCATGCCATTTATATTAAAAGATAAAAAAAGAACGGTATGTTAATTATTTACAAAATAAAATTCACGGGGGGATAAAGAATGAAAAAATCAGCATTATGGGCTTTCATGCTTATGCTAGTTATGGCTTTGTTTTTAACAGCATGTAATAACGACAACTCGACAACTGACAAAGAAAAGGAAAAAGGCAAGGATGATTCCACAAAGACTAGTGAAACAGCGAAAAGTGGAGTTGTAACTTTCGGTACTGACCAAGCGCCTGAGGGTGTTTATGATCCAGCCTATTCAGGTAGTATTGTAGACAGTTATATTCAAGATTTTACAATGGAAGGTATCTATTCTGTAAATGATGAATTGGAATATATTCCCAATTTTGCAAAGTGGGAAATTAGTGAGGATAAATTAACTTATACGTTTACATTTGAGAAGGGTGTAAAATGGCATAATGGTGAAGAGTTAACAGTTGATGACTGGGTATTTGCATTAGAAACAGTAGCAGATCCAGATTACGATGGCCCTCGTTTCAATTATGTTGAAGGTGTTAAAGGGGCAAAGGCAAAAAAATTGGGGAAAGCTGAAACAATCGAAGGTATTGAGGTTGTTGATCCATACACAGTGAAAATTACTTTTGAGGAAGTAGAAGTTAATAACCTAGAAAAACTTTGGTCTTATCCAATGCCAAAGAAACATTATGAAGGTATTGCGGTTAAAGACTTAGGTGAATCTAAACAGGTTCGTGAAACTCCTGTTGGTTTAGGAGCATTTAAAGTGAAAAAAGTTGTAGAGGGCGAATATTCTGAATTAGAGCGTTTTGATGATTACTGGAAGGGCAAACCGCAGCTTGACGGTATAATTGTAAAAACAATTGACCCATCATTAACAGCTGGTGCGTTCCAAAACGGAGAAATTGACATCATGGATATTAAACCACAAGCTGTAAAAGAATTGTCAGCATTAGATAACGTACGCATTGAAGAAACGAATGGTGTAAGTTACTCATATATTGGTCTTCGTTTTGGTCATCGTGATAAAGCTACTCTTACAAATGTAGCTGATTTTGATAAGTTTAAATCAAAAGAATTGCGTCAAGCACTATTATACGCAATTAACCGTCCAGCAATGATCGATGCTTTCTTAGAAGGAAAAGCTGAAGTTGCAAATACTGTGATTCCTCGTACTTTTTGGACTGCAGCGGAGGAGTCAGAATTAAATCAATATGAATACAATCCAGAAAAGGCTAAAGAGCTTCTTAAGGCTGCAGGTTATGTAGATAAAGATGGCGATGGCTTTGTAGAAGATCCGAGTGGTCAGCCATTTAAAATTTCATTTGGCCACTATGCCGGTCCTGCTGCATTTGAGGGACGCTCTCAAGCAATTATTCAAGCTTGGAATGATGTCGGAGTGAAAACAGAACAAGCAACTGGTACTTTAATTGAGTTTAACTTATATAATGATATGAAAGATAATGATGATGCTGCATTAGAAGCATTCTTCGGCGCTTGGGTTACTGGCGCTGACCCTGATCCATCTGGTTTATGGGGGAATGATGCAGAATGGAACTATGGTCGCTACGTAGATGCTACGAACCAAAAATTGATAAAACAAGCCTTAAGTGAAGAAGCATTTGACAAAGATAAACGTAAGAAAACTTATGTGGAATGGCAAAAATACTTTAATGAAGAATTACCAGCCCTTCCATTGTGGGAAAATATAGATTTATATGCCATTAATAATCGACTACAGGGTGTTCATGTCAACGCTGTTGGTTTCCAAACAGATGTTCATAAATGGTCCATTAAGGAATAAAATGTGAGCTTTCAAATCCTGCTAACTAGGTCCTCTTTATTTAACTGGACCTAGTTAGTAAATTTCTAGATAAGGAGACGTCACATGCTTCAATACACACTTCGAAGATTACTTGGCATGATCCCATTGCTACTCCTTATTTCGTTAGTGGTGTTCTTTTTAGCAAAAATGATGCCAGGAGATCCGTTTGCTGGTGAAATTGATCCGTCTAATACGAATCCACAATACATCGAAGAAATGAGAGAAAAATTAGGCTATAATGATCCAATTATCATGCAATATGGTAGATGGATTGCTAATTTTGCACAAGGGGATTTCGGAAAATCTACTGTTTATAAAAAACCAGCTGCAGAGATTATTGCTCAGCGAATACCTAATACAATATTTTTAGCATTAACATCATTAGTTTTCACGTACATTTTTGCATTTATTATGGGGATGTATGCTGGAAGAAAACCTTATACTCTCGGGGATAATTTAATTGCGACTTATAATTATTTAGCTTTAGCAATTCCATCGTTTGTAGCGGGAATTGTTGCTATTTACTTTTTCTCCTTTAAACTAGGATGGTTCCCTTTCAATGGCTCCGTAGGTGTAGGCATAGAAGCGGGAAGTTTAGAATATTACTTGAGTAGGTTCCATCATGTTTTATTACCGGCACTTATATTAGGATTAATGGGGACGGCATCCTATACTCAATTTTTACGAAATGACATTATTGAAAATAGTAGGAAGGATTTCGTAAGAACTGCGAGAGCAAAAGGAACAAAGGAATCAAAAATCTATAACAAACATATTTTAAGGAATTCAATTATTCCAATTATTACGTTTCTTGGTTTTGATATCGCAACATTAATCAGCGGTGCGGTCATAACAGAAACTATCTTTACTTATCCAGGAATAGGCGCACTCTTCTTAGAATCCGTTGGAAGAAGAGATTATGCAGTCATGATGTCGATAACTATGTTACTTTCGTTTTTAACACTTTTTGGGAATTTAGTGGCGGATATATTATATGGTGTAGTAGATCCGCGTATTAGACTGGATTAAGGAGGGGAAATTATGACATTGGTAACTGATCGAAAAGTATTAACTCCAAAAACACCAAAGAAAAGCCCCTCGCCGTGGGTGATAGCGAGACGAAAGTTCGTTAAAAATAAATTAGCTATGATTAGTCTTATTTTTTTACTACTAGTTATCATCCTATCGTTTTTAGCTCCGTATATTACAACAAAAGATATTGTACGTGTCGACTTTATGAAAATAAGTCTTCCTCCATCAAGTGAGCATTGGTTAGGAACAGATACGAATGGACGTGATGTTTTTACTAGAATGCTCTACGCAGGAAGATCATCTTTAACGGTTGGGTTAGGCTGTATGCTTTTTATTGTAATAATCGGAACAGCAATTGGCGCGATTTCAGGGTATTTTGGGGGGAAAATAGAACAAATGTTAATGCGATTTACTGATTTCGTATTAATGTTTCCATTTTTAGTATTCGTTATTGTTATAAATACTATCCTTTCAGGAAAAATATCTGGTTTATGGACATTAGTAATTGTCATTTCACTTTTAAGCTGGGGAACCGTTGCAAGGATAGTGCGAAGTAGGGTGCTAGCTGAAAAGGAAAATGAGTATATATTAGCAGCACAATCAATTGGCTGTAAACCTTCAAAAATAATCATTAAGCATTTATTGCCCAACGTTGCCTCGACGATTATTGTACAAGCAACATTATTAATGGCTGTAACAATCGTTGCAGAATCCAGTTTAAGCTTTTTAGGATTTGGTGTACCGGCTGATACACCTAGCTGGGGTAATATGCTATTTGAGGCTAGAAACTCAGATGTACTAAAGGATAAGCTTTGGATGTGGGTACCACCTGCAACAGCCATAACGTTAGTTATTTTGTCAATCAACTTTATCGGAGAAGGCTTAAAGGATGCTTTAAATCCAAAATCAAGAAGGTAATAAGTTTGGTTTAGATTGAATAAATTTAAAGCATCAAACATAAAAAAATAAGGACACCCTTAAGTAGGTGTCCTTATTTTTTGTTAAGGTCTGTCTTTACAAGGCTTTATACAATTTGAACTAGCAGCAGAAACATCCACAACGCTAGGACCCACTAAAAATGCAGTAAGGCAAATAGCACTGATAATAAGTTTAATACTCTTTTTCATTACTCATTCACCTCCTTAATATATTACATATATTATAGTATATTAAGGGGATTATGGAAGATATTTCATACCAAAAATTCCTACAATATTTGACAAATTCAAGTGTGTGGAAAAATAATGCATCATATGTAAGTTGCGGCTTTGAAGTAATGAAAAAAACTCCCATCACAGCGTTTATACTGAGACGGAAGTTATTGTTTTATCGATCAGCAACCCAAGTTTTCACAAGATCTGCAGTACCATAAACGTAATGCTGATCGCCAACTTCATGGTATGTTGCGCTATCGTCAACCTCTGTATGCTTGTACGGAATACGTTGACGGCGTTTTTCTGACATTGGGTCAGGAAGTGGAATTGCCGATAATAATGATTTTGTATACGGATGAACAGGGTGATTGTAAATATCATCTGCTTTACCGATTTCCATAATTTTACCACGGTACATAACAGCGATACGGTCACTGATATACTTAACCATTGATAAGTCATGGGCAATGAAAAGATATGTTAAGCCACGTTCTTTTTGCAGTTCTTTTAATAAGTTAACAACTTGCGCTTGAATCGATACGTCAAGTGCAGAAATAGGTTCATCGGCGATGATAAACTTAGGATCTAAGCTTAGCGCACGTGCAATTCCAATACGTTGACGTTGACCGCCAGAGAATTCGTGTGCATAGCGGTTTGCGTGCTCTTTGTTTAAACCAACAGCCTCTAGCAGTTGATTAATTTTTTCACGACGCACTTTTTTATCCTTGTGAAGCCCGTGAATTTCAAAGGCTTCACCAATGATTTCCCCAGCTGTCATACGAGGGTTTAATGAAGCATAGGGATCTTGGAAAATCATTTGCATTTCACGATTAAATTTCTTTAAATCATTTTTAGATTTTTTCCCTTGGACGCTCTCACCATCGAAAATAATTTCACCATCTGTAATGTCATACAAGCGAATAATGGAACGACCTGTTGTTGATTTACCACAGCCCGATTCACCTACAAGACCAAGTGTTTCACCTTCATATACATCGAAGCTAATGCCGTCAACAGCTTTAATAGGGTTACTTGGTGAACCGAAATGCTGTTTTAAATTTTTGATTTCAAGAATTTTTTTTGCACCCGAATTAGTCATTTTCTTGTGCCTCCTTTGCTAAATACCCTTCAATACGTTTAGCAACCGCATCTGGAAGCGGAATTTTTGGCGCGTCAGGATGCAACAACCAAGTTTTTGCAAAATGTGTTTCACTTACTTGGAACATCGGAGGCTCTTGCTCATAGTCAATAGCCATTGCGAATTCATTACGAGCAGCAAACGCATCACCTTTTGGTGGATTAGTCAGATCTGGTGGTGAACCAGGAATCGTACGTAATAGCTCATCAGTATCGTTATCTAGGTCTGGCATTGAACCAAGTAGACCCCATGTATATGGGTGCTTAGGATTATAGAAAATATCATTAACAGTACCATATTCGACGATTTGTCCTGCATACATAACTGCAACTCGATCGGCAACGTTTGCAACGACACCTAAATCGTGAGTAATGAAAATGATAGATGTTTTCGAATTTTTTTGGATTTCTTTCATTAGTTCTAAAATTTGCGCTTGAATGGTAACGTCTAATGCAGTTGTTGGTTCATCGGCAATTAGAAGCTTTGGATCAGCTGCAAGTGCGATGGCAATAACAACACGTTGACGCATACCGCCTGAAAACTCATGCGGGTATTGGTTATAACGTTTTTCAGGGAAGGGGATACCTACCTGTGTTAAAAGTTCGATTGCACGTTTTTTAGCATCAGCTTTTGAAACTTTTTTATGTTGTAAAATAACTTCTGTTATTTGACGTCCGACCTTCATCGTCGGGTTTAAGCTTGTCATCGGATCTTGGAAAATCATTGCAATTTCATTTCCGCGTATTTTTGACATTTCTTTATCGCTTAAAGGCACTAAATCACGGCCATTAAATAAAATTTGTCCTGACTCATAAATACCAGGTGGCTGTGGAATTAGTTTCATTAATGCGTTACTCGTAACACTCTTACCAGAACCTGATTCACCAACGATTGCTAGTGTTTCACCTTCTTTTAAGTCAAAGTTTACACCACGAACAGCACGAACAAGCCCTGCATACGTTTTAAAGTTTATTTTTAAATCTTTTACTTCTAGAATTGTTTTACTCATTTTCGGCCACCTCCTTATTTACGTAGTTTTGGATCTAATGCATCACGTAAGCCGTCACCAACTGCGTTAAACGCAAAAATTGTTAGTGAGATAAATACTGCTGGGAAAATTAATCTCCACGGCGCATTGGCAATCGCTTTATTCCCATCAGATGCCATTGTACCCCAAGAAGCTGTTGGAGCAGGAACCCCAAGACCAAGGTAACTTAGGAATGACTCTGTGAAAATAGCAGATGGAATTGTTAATGTCATTGTTACTAAAATGGCACCTAGTGCATTAGGAATTAAGTGTTTTAATATTAAATGTCCAGTGCTAGCACCTAAAGTTCGAGCGGCAAGTACATATTCTTGGTTTTTAATCGATAAGACCTCACCACGTACAATACGAGCCATGTTAATCCAACCAGTAATTGAAAGTGCGATAATCATGGGAATTAAACCAGGCTGCATAACAACTAATAACACGATTACTACTAATAGGTAAGGTACAGCAGTTAAAACATCGGCAATACGCATCATAATATTATCAACACGTCCGCCTGCTAAACCTGAAATACTTCCCCAAAGAACACCGATAATTAAGTCAATAATCGCTGCGGCGATTCCAATAAATAGGGAGATACGTGCACCTTCCCAAATACGAACAAAAATATCTCGACCTAAATCATCAGTACCGAACCAAAACTCTTTTGAAGGTGGAGAGTTAAAAACACCAAGTTGATCACTTGCTTTGTATTGAGAGAAAATGGGCACAAAAGTAGCCATTAATATAACGATAATCAAGACTATTACTCCAAGGATGGCCATTTTATTATGAGAGAAACGGATAAATACTTCCTTCCAAAAGGAGACTGATTTATCAGCTAATTTCTCAGTAGCTTCATGATTTCCGCCAACAATTTTAAACTTATCTTTTTCAATATGTTGCTGTGTCATTATTTTTTCGCTCCTTTCAGTTTAATACGCGGATCAATCACACTATATAAAATATCAACGATTAACACCGCAAATAAAAGGATGATGGAATAGAACACAGTCGTACCCATGATTACTGTATAGTCACGGTTTGTAATACTTTGTACAAAGTGTTTTCCAAGTCCAGGAATAGCGAAAATTTGCTCAACAATGAAACTACCTGTTACAACAGCCGCTGTTAATGGACCAAGGTAAGTGACAACTGGAAGTAGAGCGTTACGTAAAGTGTGACGGAAAACGATTGTCCATTTTCCAATCCCTTTTGCACGAGCCATTTTTACATAGTCACTATTGTTTTGTTCAAGCATACTTGAACGTGTTAATTTTGCGATAAAGCCCATGTGTGTTAAAGCGATTGCAAGGGCTGGTAGTATACTATAAGAAAAGCCTTTCCATCCACTAATTGGGAACCAATCTAGCTTATAGGCTAAGAAATACTGCATTAAACCCGCTAAGATAAATGAAGGTACTGAAATAAATAGCACCGCAAAGGACGTTGCCAAATAATCCGGGAACTTATTATGATATAGCGCGGAAACTACGCCTATTAAAATACCGAATCCAATTGCTAGTAGCATAGCTTCAATCCCTAATGTTAACGAAACAGGGAAACTTTCAGAAATCATATCATTTGTAGAACGCGCTTTATATTTCATTGACTCACCGAAATTGAAAGTGGCCGTATCGATTAAATAATCTTTATATTGTATATACCAAGGGTTATTTAATCCATACGTTTCGTTTAACTTCTCCTCAATTTGAGGGGGGAAATTACGTTCACTCGCAAAAGGACTACCTGGAGCGAGACGCATTAAGAAAAACGTAACCGTTACGATGACGAAAAGCGCGAGAAGTATATACATCAGCCTTTTCAAAATATATTTAATCACATAAAACTCCTCCTTCTATTTGTCAATTTTCAGACAAATATATGCCTTCGTATTTTAAAAAGAGCTGACTCGTGCCGAAGTGGCTACGAGGCAGCTCTTCGCTGTAGAGCTTACATAAGCGATATAAAATAGATTATTTTTTAGCTTCCACTACAACGTTTTTAAGTTGGATATTACCAAGAATATCTGCTTGCATGTTTTTCACGTTGTCTTGTACTACAGAAAGGTTCGTGTAGTAGTAGATTGGTGCAACTGGTAATTCAGAAACAGCAATTTTTTCTGCTTGTTTTAAAAGTTCAAGACGTTTAGCTGGATCTGTTTCCTTATTAGATTGAACTAATAATTTTTTGTACTCAGCATTTTCCCAACCAGTGTCATTGTTACCGTTTGCAGCAGTATCATACATTTCTAAGAATGTGTAAGCATCGTTGTAGTCACCAACCCAGCCCATACGTCCAGCTTGGTAGTCTAATTGGTTAAGTTTTTCTAAATAAACTTGCCATTCAGAATTATCTAGACCTACAGTAATACCAAGGTTTTTAGTCCAGCCTTCTTGAATGTATTGAGCGATAGCAGCGTGTGCTTCACTTGTGTTGAAAGAAACGTTAATTTTAATGTCTTTTGGATCTTTAATACCAAGTTCCTTCATACCTGCTTCAAGTGCTGCTTTAGCACCTTCCATATCGTTGTCTTTGTAGTAACCGCGGTCTTCTTCAAAGCCGTGAACTGCGATAGGAACCATGCCTAATGCAGGTTTTTGTTCACCTTTAGTAATGTTGTCGATTAATCCTTGACGGTTGATTGCTAATGTTAATGCTTTACGGATGTTAGCGTTTCCAGTGAATTTATCTTTATTATTTAATTTGTACCAATAAACAGACGCTTGGTCAGCGATACGTAAAGAACCATCAGCTTTAAACTCATCAATTGAGTCAAGAGCTACAGTTTGGAATGGAGCACCAAGGTAGTCAATTTCTTTACCTTTAAACATTGTAGAAGCTGTTGCTTCAGATTCTACCATACCAATGTTAACAGTTTCTAAAGATACTTTATCAACATCCCAGTATTCTGGGTTTTTCTTTAATACGATTGAATCATTGTGTTTCCACTCAGATAAAGTGAATGGACCGTTTGTTACAAAGTTTTCACCAGCATCTGCGTACCAGTCTTCTTTGCCTTCAACTACTTTTTGATTTAACGGAGCATATGTTTTAAATGCAGTTAATTCTAAGAAATAAGGAGTTGGATTATTTAAAGTTACTACTAAAGTTTTCTCGTCTTCCGCTTTAACGCCCACTTCATCAGCAGAACCTTTACCTAAATTGTACTCTTCAGCACCTTTAATAGGGTAAAGGATTGAAGCATACTCAGAAAGGTTATCTGGGTTTAATGCCCATTTCCAAGCATATACGAAGTCACCAGCAACTACTGGATCTCCGTTTGACCATTTTGCATCATCACGTAGTTTGAAAGTATACGTTAATTGGTCATCGCTAATTTCCCATTTTTCAGCCGCAGCTTCAATTGGTTTTGCATCAGCATCTAGTGTTGTTAAACCTTCAAAAGTGTTTGTAAGAATAACACCAGAAGTTGTATCTGTTGCTAATGCTGGATGAAGTGATGGTGGCTCTGAAGTTACTACAACATTTAATTCGCTTTTCGAAGAAGCCGTTCCAGATGAACCAGAATCTTTGCCATCATCTTTTGATTTTTCAGACGAATCTCCGCCGAAGCCGCATGCAGCAAGTACTAGTGAAAATACTGCAAGGACTGTTAGTAATAAAAACTTTTTGTTCTTATTCATGTGAATCCCCCTTATACAATTTTTAAGCCTTTTATGAAGCTCCTATTTAATATACCAAAAAATCATTGTGTACAAAATAAAAAAGATTCAAATTTATATAGTATTATCTGAAATCTAAGAGAATAATAATTTTTTTCGATTCATCACATTAAAGAATGAAAGCGTTTTAATAATAAAAAAATGATATTTATCTGTTTTGAATATCAAAAATAAAACAAAAATTAAAAAATGATTTATTATATAGAAAATTCATATTCTTTTGATAATATCATCGTTATTTGAAAAATGATTCAAAAGTAATAGGTTTGATGCTTTGTGAGACTTGTATAGTTTTGTAGAAAATTCTTGTAAAACTAAGTGATTTAGATTCCTGTTTAGGTATTTTTTTGTAATTTCTAATCACGAAGCATGAATATTTTTATCTATTAATGATATATAAGAAACTTATTTTGTATTTATCTAAGATTATCCAATAGAAGAGCAAAAAAGAAGAAGTAGAGTAAATATATGCAAAAATGTACCTTTATTAAGAAATAATTGCATTGTGTTTTCGTAGAATATATTTTTTTGAAATAATGTACACATTGCTTGAATATACAATAATGTATGAAAAGCCAATGTATTATATCAATCATATGTATGCAGATTATAACATATTACAAGTGGGAAAACATACCTCGCCTAACAACTTTTGTGCTGTTGTTTTATGGAGAAGTTCAATTGTCTTACTTAGAAAGAAAGATTCTGCATATAGTTACTAAAACAATTGCATTATGGCTAAAGTGGATAGGACTTGAGAATGATAGGGAGTGCATTTACCTTTTAAAAATTTTAACATCCATTAATAAAGCAGAGCATTTCAATGAAAGAAATACTCTGCTTGAATGTTTAAAGCTTAAATTGATTAATTTGGGTTTGTAAGTCCATTGATTTTTCACTTAAATCTGTAGCAACTTGATTTACTTGTTGCATTGTCGCAGCTTGTTCCTTACTCGCTTCGGCAACGATTTGTGTATTGGCTGCACTAGAAGAAGCACCATGGGCAATTTCTGCGACAGAGGCAGCTACCTGTTCAGCGCTTGCAGAGATTTCTTCCGAAGTAGCCGAAATATCTTCTATCTGGTCTGTCATCGTATTGATCGCTTTTACGATTGCTTCGAAAGAGTTGCCAGCATCCCCGATAATTTTTACACCATCTGTGACAGATTGTAGCCCATCTTCGACAGCTTTTTCTACATTTAGTGTATCTTCTTGAATTTCTTGTGTTAAGACAACGATTTGATTGGCTGATTGCTTTGATTCTTCTGCTAGCTTGCGTACTTCGTCGGCTACGACTGCAAAGCCTTTGCCGTGTTCACCTGCACGTGCAGCCTCGATTGCAGCGTTTAGGGCTAATAAATTCGTTTGATCTGTGATTGCTGTAATTACTGTAGTGATATGGCCTATTTCTTCTGATTGCTTACTCAATTTTTGAACGAGATCGTTAATCATTTGCGTAGAGTCATAAATGACGTTCATTTGTTGTTGGGCTTCATCGACTGTACTATTACCGTCATTCGCCAATTCACTTGTTGTCACTGCGCTTTGATGAAGTTGTTGAGTTGCCTCTGCTATACGTTGTACACCTACTGCTGTTTCATCCATTGCATATGCACTCTCATTGGCAGCAATTGTAGCAGTAGATGCTGCATTCGCTGTCTCATTAATACGTACAGTCACCTCTTCAGCAGAAGCAGAAATCTCTTCGGTAGAGGCGGATAGCTCTTCAGCAGAAGCTGATAAATGTTCAGCATTGCCTTGAATATGTGTTAATAAACTTCGTAAGCTATCTTTCATTGCGTTAAAGGCTGTAGAAAGCTGACCAATTTCATCTTTAGATTGGTGAGAGATATCTTGATGATATAATTCACCATTGGCAATATTATTGGCAGCAATTACTACAGATTTTAAAGGACGCGAAATAGTTCGTTGTACATAAAACATCAGGGATATCCCAAGAATAACGCCAATGACGATAGCTATGATTGAAATTATTTGCGAATTTGATACAGCTTGTCTAGACTCTTTTGTAACAATATCAAGTTGATTTTTTTGATAACTTATAATATTTTCTGATACTGATAATAACTCCTTGTTTGCTTGTTGCACCTCGCCATTAACTTTTTGTAGTGTCTCTTCTAATTTCCCAGCTTTTTGGAGCACAAGTGCTTCATCTGCCGCTTTGTTAAAAGCATCATTATATGTATTTAAATCCTGCGAGTAAGCATCCATTTCAGATGAATCAGATTTTTCCTTCATCTCTGCTACGTGGTCATCTAACATTTTTGAATATTTTGCAAAGTTCTCTTTATTAGCAGCTGTGTCCTCGATGATTATGGCACGAATGAAAAGCCCTTGCATCGCTAATTCAATTTGAAGATTATCAGCTAACTCTACTAAGGCAACACGATCCTCTAGCGCGTTTTCTACCTTATTTTCAATATTTGAAAACTGAATAAACAAAATCGACAATGAAATAATTAGGGTGAGGATGATGGAGAGAAAACCAAAGCTTAATTTTTTGCCTACAGACATAATGATACATCCTTTCTGAAATGCTTTACATTTTTACTTAAATTTAGCCATTCATAAAGGAGGAAGTCAATATCGCTCGGAATAAACAGTTCGGAATATTCACGAGTTTTTTTAGCGTTATTATAATAAGGAACAATAGCTATAAAAATCAATCAAGTTAAAGATAAATTTAATGGTTGCATAGTACAGATTACGTGGTCATCGTCATAAAAAAAAGAATACGATACATTTCATATCGTATTCCACAGCTTTTCGACTAAAAATAAACATTAAATAATGTGTATCTTTAAATAAAGGTTGATTTTCACTCCGAGTTGGCGCTTTCTGCGCAAGCTCATCTTGCAGGAGTCGCCACTCTCCGTGAAAAATCAACAACTCCTCATCATTAGTATGAGTAGACAAACTGAATCAAAGTAGTATTATGTTTAAAATACTAAAAGATTCAGCCTATGGGATATGTTTGAATATTTTTCATCAAGGTAACCCTCATCGTTAAACAACTTTATGCAATTCAAGAGTTTGTCTACAGTCTGAGAGGCTGGGACATAAGTATATTTTTATAGCACAATTAAAAAATTTTCACATCAGAAAAGCGCAAGAAATCAACGTTTCTAAAATTGATTTCTCACGCTTTTTAAAGTTTTGACCAGTTATGTCTCAGCCTCAATCTTTAAGACTGTTTTTTTAACTGTAAAATGACAGTTTCATCTGGATCGATGTATAAAGTCTTTTGTTCAAAGTAAATAACAAAACCAGGTTTAGCGCCATTTGGCTTTTTTACCTGACGTATTTCTGTGTAATCTACTGGGACAGAGGAAGAGTCTCTTGCTTTTGAAAAATAGGCGGCAAGTGTAGCGGCTTCTCGTAATGTAGTATCATCTGGTTCACTCGTATGGATGACAACATGTGAGCCTGGAATATCCTTCGTATGCAGCCAAATATCAGTGCGCTTAGCTATTTTAAATGTAAGCATGTCATTTTGCTTGTTATTCTTCCCAACAGAGATAGCTACACCTGTAGAAGAGACATAACGTTCAGGCTCAGGCTTCACTTGTTTCTTCTTTTTTCTCGCATGACGTAATTTCAAATAACCTTGTTCTGCTAATTCTTCGCGAATTTCTTCGATATCTCCCGGAGCAGCTTGTTGTACCTGCTGAGCGAGCATTTCAAAATATGTTATTTCTTCCTTCGTTTTTTCTAGCTGTTCTTGAACCATTATAAGGGCATTTTTTGCCTTTGTGTATTTTGTGTAATAGCTTTGAGCGTTTTCGATAGGTGTTTTACGATCACTTACTGGAATGGTGATTTTTTCTTCAGTCTCACTATAGTAGTTAGTGACAGTTACTTCTCTTACACCTTTTTCAAACGCGTAAATATTCGCCATCAGTAGTTCCCCATATAATTGGAACTGATCAAGCTTAGATGCACGTTCGTAATCTTTATTCAATTTTTTAGTTTTTAATGTAAGCTTATCAATTTCATTTTGTAGCCATCGCTCTAAATCCCCTGCCTGCTGTTTAACACGATCACGCTCAGCTCGTGCAAAGAATACGCGGTCAAGTAGCTCGTGTACATTTGGATAAATCGTTACATCTCCTTGTAAATGTGTTAAAGCGATTGGTGAGAAGTAAGTTTTATTATTTGCGAATACATACATCGGCTCTGCTCCACCATTATTAAAAGAAGCTATAAAGTTCTTAAAGCTACCTACACGATCAGTTGTGTCTGTTAATCGGAATAATAATTCCTCTGCATGGACAGGTGAGAAGCCAGTAAATTGCGAAACAACTTCCTTAGCCGTTTTTAGTTCAGAGAAAAACATCGTAAGCTGTTCGTCGGTCACTGCTAGAGGGTGCCATTTATTTTGGGCGGGTGGTGCAATATAGGGCTGACCAGGTAACACTGTCCGAAAACTATTCACGGAAGGTGGCAAATGCTTTAAGCTGTCGACTATTTTTCCCTGCTCCTTATCTATTAACAGCAGGTTACTGTGACGGCCCATAATTTCAGCATGTAATTCCCTTACAATAGGGTCGCCAATTTCATTTTTACTTTGGATTTCTACTATTATAATACGATCAAAATCGTGTTGTTTAATAGAAGAAATAAAACCACCCTCTATATGCTTCCGTAACAGCATACAAAACATAGGAGGTTCTGCTGGATTATCAATAGATTGCTCAGTAAGATGAACGCGTGCGTATGAAGGGTGAATTGAAAAAAGCAATTTATGATTGCTTCCGTTCGCACGGATATGTAAAACTACCTCCTGAGCGTTTGGTTGATGTATTTTAGTAATCCGACCTGTTACTAATTGTTGTAGGTCGGCTGTCATTGAATAAGTAAATAAGCCATCAAATGCCATATGAATTCCTCTTTCCAACGATATAAGCATCCTTGGTACTTTCGTATTTATTATATTTTAATGGTGCATTCTCATAACACTCTACTCGAGCACAAATGCACTTTTCTTATGACTCATCACCATAACGTGGGTTGATTTCCGTTCCGGGGGCCATGATAAAAACTGAAATTGTTCCGATAACACGAGATAATATTCCGATAAAAGCTAATATTGTTCCGATAAATCTTCAAAGTACGCATTTGAAAATAATGAGCCGCTAATTCCATCCACTCTAATCAACTTCTAGACATAGCGTACATTTTAACAAATGTCATCTCTTTCTTTTGGTGATGAGCATTTTCTTATGTTTATCATAGCATTTTTTAGGTGAATATTAAAATATAGCTTTAATTGTGGTAGAATTAGCTTTTTCTTGATCTAATTTTTTATGGTGAGACGTCATAAATGGCAGAGCTTATGTTATAATAATTCCAGTATGCAAAGAAAGGTGTGACGAACCTTGGTGCGTAGTATGACTGGTTTTGGCAGAGGTGTCACAACAACAAGAGACTTTCAATTAACCGTAGAAATGCGCTCGGTCAACCATCGATTTTTAGAAATTCATGCAAAATTTCCGAAAGAATGGCTTGAAGCAGAAATTTTTGCAAAGAAATTAATTTCACAAGCTTTGTCACGTGGCAAAATTGATGTGATGGTATATGTTAAGGATTTAGAGAACGTCGAGCAATCTATTGAAATTAATTGGTCATTAATTGAAGCGTATCGTAAGGCAAAAGAGCAATTAGCAAGTAAAGTACCACTTGAAGAAAAATGGACGATGCAAGAGCTACTGTCTCTTGAACAAGCACTTGTACAGGAAAAGCCACAGCTTACACCTGAGGATTTACTTTGTGCTGTTGAAAAGGCTATTACGCAAGCACTTGAGCAGCTGATTCAAATGCGCGAGCGTGAAGGGCAAGAATTGCAAGACGTTGTTGTACAATATAAAGAACAGTTAATGGAACAAGTGAAACAGATTCGTTCATTCTCCTCTCTAGCTGTTGAAAAATATCGTACACGATTATTGGAACGAATTACTGAAGTGGCGAATGGATCGCTGTTAGAAGATCGCCTACTTGCAGAAGTAGCGATATTTGCAGAACGTGTAGACATTACCGAAGAATTGGACCGATTAGATAGTCATTTTAATCAACTGGAAGAAACGTTACAAGAAACGATTTCAGTTGGCCGTAAATTAGACTTTTTAATGCAGGAAATACACCGCGAGATCAATACGATTGGTTCAAAAAATCAATCAACAGAGGCGGCCATTGCGGTAGTTCAGGCGAAAACAATTTTAGAAAAGATGCGTGAGCAAGTTCAAAATATCGAATAGCTTGCATGTATCTGTTATAAATTAAGGGAGATATAGAGAATAAATGATAAAAGAACGCGGATTATTAATTGTTCTGTCTGGCCCATCTGGTGTAGGTAAAGGGACAGTGCGAAAAGAATTATTTTCTCAGCCGAATACGAATTATGAGTATTCCATCTCGATGACAACACGAAATCCTCGCGAAGGTGAAGTAGATGGTGTAGACTATTTTTTCAAGACACGTGAAGAATTTGAAGCATTAATTGAACAGGGTGGCTTATTGGAGCATGCTGAATTTGTAGGTAATTATTACGGAACACCGTTAGCCTATGTAAATGAAACACTTGATGCAGGACGTGATGTGTTTTTAGAAATCGAAGTGCAGGGTGCAGCTCAAATCCGTAAAAAGGCACCAGATGCATTATTTATTTTCTTAGCCCCACCAAGTTTAACGGAATTAAAGGACCGTTTAGTTGGTCGAGGGACAGAAACAGCAGAGGTTATTGCAAAGCGTATTGCAACTGCAAGTGAAGAGCTTGAAATGATGAGCTTATACGATTATGTAGTTGAAAATGATGAAGTGACAAATGCCTGTGATCGTATAAATGCGATTATTAAAGCTGAGCATTGTCGTAGAGAACGTGTTGAAAAAAGATATTTGTCAATGTTGAGAGGAGAATAAACCTATGTTATACCCATCAGTAGATACATTAAAAAAAGAAATCGATTCAAAATATTCATTAGTAAGTCTAGCATCTAAACGTGCTCGTCAAATGCAAGAGGAACAAGGCACAGAACGCTTACACAAGTATGTTTCCTATAAATCCGTAGGGAAAGCACTTGAAGAAGTAGCAGCAGGTGTACTTACAAAGGTATCACAGGATGAGTCAACTGTATACGAAGACGAAATCTAACATTGATGTAAAAAAGCTTTTGCTAAATTAATGTTAAAGTCTTACAGTGGATTTTTGATTATACAAATGCCGAGAGCTCCCGAGGAATGTTCCTTTGGGAGCTTATCATTTGAAAGGACGATTGTACATGAATAAAAACATTTTACTTTGTGTTTCAGGTGGTATAGCGGTTTATAAGGCTGTCGCTCTAGTTAGCAAGCTATCTCAGGCAGGGGCAAATGTAAAAGTCATCATGACAGCATCAGCAAGACAATTTGTGAATCCGTTGAGCTTTCAAGTTATGTCCAAAAATGATGTTTTTTTCGACACATTTGATGAAAAGGATTCAAGTGTTATTGCTCATATTGATTTGGCGGATTGGGCAGATTTAATTTTAGTTGCACCAGCTACTGCAAATGTTATTGGTAAACTGGCGAATGGAATTGCAGATGATATGGTAACGACGACCTTGCTTGCAACAACTGCACCTGTTTGGCTTGCACCAGCTATGAACGTGCATATGTATGATCATCCAGCGGTAAAACGAAATTTGGCACAGCTAGCATCTGATGGCTATCAATTTATAGAGCCTTCAGAAGGATTTTTGGCATGTGGCTATGTTGGTAAGGGACGTTTAGAGGAGCCAGAAAAAATAACTGCGATTGTGCAAGGATTTTTTTCAGAGAAGGTCAAGCCGCTAGCTGGTAAAACGGTAGTGGTCACAGCTGGAGCATTTTATGTGCCATTGGACGAGCACCATGTTATTAGTACAAAGGCGAACGGTAGAATTGGTCAGGCGATAGCAGAAGAGGCGAAAATACTTGGGGCAAATGTAATTTTAATAGATGAGAAAGAAGCAAGCGTGCATAAGCTTTTTGAACAACTTGAGGGTTATCAAAAACAATATCCATCTACATTTTTTATCCATGCAGCAAATACGCCTACAATTGAAGGCGCACCGATACTGTCCATAGAAGGAATGACCGCAGTAACCTTTGGACAGAAGGTTATTGGTGAACCTATGTTAACAATCGTATCTGACACGTGGATCGATTTTAGTGACACGGCAGAAATAAATGGCCAATTTTGGGATGCGACAGATGCCACACAGTTTGCTAAAGCATTTTGGACATATATATTACAGGGTGATGCGCAATGAGTTTATTGATTGCAGAGGTTATAGTGGATGTTTCAACATACCATGTAGATCGTCCATTTGACTATGAAGTGCCAACACAATGGGCAAACATTATAGAAATGGGCTGTCGTGTCAAAGTACCGTTTGGACCAAGAAATGTTCTAGGCTTTGTGATCGGATTAAAAAATGAAACAGATGTACCATCTAATAAATTAAAATCTATTGCACAAATTTTAGATATAGAGCCTGTGTTAACAGAAGAAATGCTGTTAATGGCAAAGTGGCTGAAAAACGAAACGATTTGCTATGAAATTGATGCCTTACAGGTCATGCTCCCATCAGCGCTTCGAGCGAAGTATGAAAAAATCATAACGATGCAAGAGGAGAAAGAAGCTTTACCTGAAGATGCCAAGGTTATTTTCGGTAAGCGACAACAGGCTAATTTCAAGGAATTCGAGCGTGCTGGATTACTTCCTTTATTAAAGCAACTGATAACAGATAAAATTGTAAGAATTGAAAATGTTGTGAAGCAGCAAGGAAATGTGAAAGAAATACGTATGGTCAAAATTTCAGATGATCAGCAAGATATCGACAAGGCAATGGAAGGTGCAGCGAGAGCAGCCAAACAGCGCCTGCTGATTGAATGGATGAGTAGACACCTTGGTGAAGTCCTTTTGCCACAGAAAATCTATGAGGAAACAGGTATGTCACCCGCAGTATTACAGTCAGTTATTGAAAAAGGTGCCGCTCATTTTATACAAGAAGAGGTGTATCGTGATCCCTTTACGAAGGAGGTTTCCCGTACTCAATCTTTACAATTGACGGATGAACAGCACGTTGCACTAAAGGCCATTACTGGATCAATGGAAGAACAGACTGGGAAAACTTTTTTACTACACGGCGTCACGGGGAGTGGTAAAACTGAGATATATTTGCAGGCAATACAAAAGGTGTTAGATGAAGGTAAGGAAGCCATTATGCTTGTGCCTGAAATATCATTAACACCACAAATGACAGAGCGTTTTCGTAGTCGTTTTGGCGAGATGGTTGCTGTGATGCATAGTGGATTGTCTGTTGGTGAAAAGTATGATGAATGGCGTAAAATTCAGCAAGGAAAAGTGAGCGTTGTTGTTGGAGCTCGTTCAGCAATTTTCGCACCTTTTACAAATATAGGTCTTATTATTTTAGATGAAGAGCATGAATCAACGTATAAGCAAGAAGATTCACCACGTTATCATGCTAGAGATGTAGCAATTTGGCGAAGTGAATTTTATAACTGTCCTGTCATATTAGGTAGTGCAACGCCTGCACTTGAATCATTTGCGAGAGCAAAGAAGGGCGTATATAGTTTGCTATCCTTAAAGCAACGTGCTTTGCACCAACCGTTACCAACTGTTTTTATTGCTGATATGCGAGAAGAACTTCAAAAAGGGAATCGTTCTATGTTTTCGGAGCAACTTATTGATGCTATACGTATAAGGCTTGAGAAAAAAGAACAGATGGTGATGTTTTTAAATCGTCGTGGCTATTCCTCTTTTGTGCTTTGTCGTGATTGTGGGACGGTTGTACAATGTCCAAACTGTGACATTTCGTTAACGTATCATCGAACAACAGAGAAATTAAAATGTCATTATTGCGGTTATGAGGAGCGTGTTCCTCAAATATGTCCACAATGCCAAAGTGAGCATATTCGCTATTTTGGTACCGGAACACAAAAGGTCGAGGAAGAAATATATAAGTTATTTCCTGAGGCAAGGGTCTTTCGGATGGATGTTGATACAACAAAGCACAAAGGTGCACATGAAGAAATTTTGCAGGCATTTGGGGAAGGACAGGCAGATATTTTGCTAGGGACGCAAATGATTGCGAAAGGTCTTGATTTTCCTAATATTACGCTTGTTGGTGTACTGAGTGCTGATACATCTCTGCATCTGCCCGATTATCGTGCAGCGGAGCGAACATTTCAATTATTAACGCAGGTTAGTGGTAGGGCTGGGCGTCATGAAAAGCTTGGTGAGGTTATTATTCAATCGTATACACCAGAGCATTATGCAATTGAATTGGCCAAAATACAAGATTATGAGCCATTTTACGAACGTGAAATGTTTTTACGCCGCCGCTCTAGCTATCCACCGTATTATTATGTAGCACTTGTTCAAATATCCCATGAGGATGTCATGATGGCAGCTGAGTATGCTGGACGTGCAGCGGATTGGCTAATGGAAAACCTATCAAACAAAGTAGCAATTATTGGACCAACAACGGCAAGCATTAGTCGCCTCCAAAATAGATATCGTTATCAATGTTTGATAAAATATAAAATTGAACCAAATCTGATTCCGGTATTACAACGCCTTCTTGCGATGTATCGTGCGGAATGGATTAAACAAGGTATATTAATGACGGTAGATTTAGATCCGTCGACTATATAAAATGCTCTATCACTCAAAGTTTGGGATGACATTTTGCTAAAACTTATGTCTTGCATATAAGTTGATTGGAGTGTAGGCTGGGCGACTCCTCGGGGATCAGCAATAAAGGAACGAAGGCTAAAACCATCACGTCCTGTGATAACGCCTTCGTGACCAACATCGTGTTGGCCCGAGACCCTACAGCGAAGCGAAGCGGCTCATCGGACGCCCCCAGGAAGCTCTGCTCTGTGCGAAAGCGAAGCGTCAGCAACAAAGCGCCCAGCCGAAACGGAAATCAACCACACGTTATGATGATGAACCCGCAGAAAGATTCTACAAAAGACTATCCCAGGCAATTATGCCGAGGCATTACAATTTAACAAGGTATAGGCCTTAAATATAGAAATGAGGAACATAAAATGGCAATTAAAAAAGTTGTAGAACATCCAGCAAAGGTATTATCAACACCGTGCGCGGAAGTAACAGAAATTAATGAAGAAACTATTACATTACTAGATGATTTATATGACACAATGGTTGAATATGATGGCGTTGGAATTGCAGCACCACAAATAAATGTAGGCTTACGTGTTGCAATTGTCGAGCTTGGCGAGGAACGAGATATTTTAGAAATGATTAATCCAACTGTTATCGAAACGGATGGAGCTGAAGTAGATATTGAGGGTTGCTTAAGCTTCCCAGGATTATACGGGGAGGTTGAACGCCCTGAATATGTGAAAATTGAAGCATGTGACCGTGAAGGACGTGTATATGAGCTAGAAGCGGGAGGCTTTGATGCACGAGCAATTTTACATGAAATCGATCATTTAGATGGCGTGCTATTCGATTCAAAAATCAAACGCATTGTAACCGAAGAAGAACTTGAAGCAATGTACGCCGAAGAGGAGGAATAAAATGACATCAATAATTTTTATGGGCACACCTGATTTCTCCGCGCCAATTTTGCGTATGCTACATCATGAAGGCTATGATATTAAAGCTGTAGTTACACAACCAGATCGTCCAGTTGGGCGTAAGCGTGTGTTAACACCACCACCTGTTAAAGCAGCAGCGATGGAGTTAGGTTTACCTGTTATTCAGCCGGAAAAGCTACGTGGTTCTGAGGAATTACAGCAAATTATTGATTTACAGCCTGACTTAGTCGTAACGGCAGCTTTTGGACAAATTTTGCCGAAAGAATTGCTAGATGCACCACCGCTTGGTTGTATTAACGTCCATGCGTCACTTTTACCGAAGTATCGTGGTGGGGCACCTATTCACCAAGCAGTTATTGATGGTGAAAAAGAGACTGGTGTAACAATTATGTATATGGAGCAAAAGCTAGATGCTGGTGATATCATATCTCAAAAGGCTATCCCAATTGAAGAGGAAGATCATACAGGTGGACTATTTGATAAGCTGAGTGCTGTGGGCAGCGATTTATTAAAAGAAACACTTCCTTCTATTATAAATGGAACAAATAATCGTACAGTGCAGGATGAAGCACAAGTAACCTTCGCAAGCAATATTTCACGTGAACAGGAACGTATCGATTGGACAAAGGATGCTACAACTTTATACAATCAAGTGCGTGGTCTTCATCCATGGCCAGTTGCCTATACAACATTTGAAGATGGGAACTTTAAAATTTGGTGGGCACAGGTTGGTAACACGAAGAATGATGCTATTCCTGGTACGGTTGTTGCGATTTCAAAGGATCATTTTGAAGTTGCAGCTGGAAATGGAACAACACTTGCCCTGTATGATGTACAACCCGCTGGTAAAAAACGCATGACAGCAGAGGAATATTTACGTGGTACAGGTTCTAAATTACAGATCGGGGACCAGTTTAAATGAGTAAAAAAAGCGTAGTAATTTGGGATGGAAATGTGCGCGATGCTGCACTTTCTATTCTGTTAGCAGTAGATAAAAATCAAGCCTATAGTAATTTACTTTTAAATGAAACGATAAAGCGACATAAAATTGAAGCGAAGGATCGTGCGCTTTTAACAGAAATTACGTACGGCACTCTACAATATAAAATGACACTTGACTACTATTTAGAACCATTTATTCGTGGTTCAGTGGATCATTGGGTGCGCTGGCTTTTACGTTTATCTTTATATCAAATGCATTATTTAACGCGTATACCACCTCATGCAGCGGTGAATGAAGCTGTAGAAATTGCCAAGCGTCGAGGTCACCAAGGGATTGCTTCAATGGTCAACGGTATTTTACGATCTATTTTACGTCAGGGTGTAGCTTCTACGGATGACATTAAAGATCCGATTGAGCGCCTTACCATTGAAACGAGTCATCCAGAATGGTTAGTGCAACGCTTTGTCGATAACTATGGTATTAAAGTAGCAACTGAAATGTTACATGAAAATAATGTGCCTCCAGTGCAGACTGTACGTGTAAATATGACGAAAGGAAGCGTCGAGCAAGCGATTGCCAGCATAGAAGCGGAAGGTTTATCAGCGAAAAGAAGTGATCTAATGCCTGAATGCTTACATGTAACAAATGGTCAGCCAGCTCGAACAAAGGCATTCCAAGAAGGGCTTATTACTATTCAGGATGAAAGCTCCATGATTCCAGCAAATGTTTTGAATCCATCTCCTGGCATGCGCGTCTTAGATATGTGTGCAGCTCCAGGTGGAAAAACAACACATATAGCTGAAATTATGAAAAATGAAGGATCGATTTTAGCGACTGACCTTCACCCTCATAAATTAGATTTAATCGACCATAATACGGATCGTCTAGGTATTGATATCGTAGAGACTGCTCCGATTGACGGACGTAAAGCACCTGATTTTCTACAACCAGGATCATTCGACGCTATTTTAGTCGATGCACCTTGTAGTGGTTTAGGTGTTATGCGCCGCAAGCCAGATATTAAATATACAAAACGAGAGGAAGATTTAGAAAACCTCCAAAAAATACAATTGGCGCTATTAGATGCTGCAACAAAAGTATTGAAAATAGATGGCAAGCTTGTGTACAGTACATGTACAGTCGATAAAAAAGAAAATGAAGGCACTGTAGAGGCCTTTTTATCAACGCATCCAGAAATGGAAGCTATACAACTAGAATCTTTACCAACAAAATTAGCGGAAAAGCAAGCAAATGGCATGCTTCAAGTCTTTCCACAAGACTTTGGCAGTGACGGTTTCTTCGTTGCCGCCTTTCGTAAAAAAGGAGAATCCAACTAATGGTGGATCAAGAGAAATTTAATGAGCGTATAAGCGACTTAGTTGAAGAAGCAGAAGACAAGCCTGTTCGAGCTAAAAAAGAAAAACCAAATTTAAAGGAATCGGTATACTCATTACAGCCGAAACAACTAGAAGAATGGTTAAAGGAAAATGGTGAAAAACCGTTCCGTGCAGCACAAATTTTTGATTGGCTTTATAATAAACGAGTGAAAACATTTGAAGAAATGTCAAACCTTTCAAAAGGATTACGTGAAAAGCTAGAAGCAAGTTTTTCATTAACGACATTGTCAACAATTATTAAGCAGGAATCTAAAGATGGTACGATCAAGTTTTTATTCCAATTACAAGACGGCTATTCTATTGAAACTGTATTAATGCGTCATGAATATGGGAATTCTGTTTGTGTGACAACACAAGTAGGTTGCCGAATTGGCTGTACGTTTTGTGCATCAACTTTAGGTGGATTAAAACGTCATTTACTAGCAGGGGAAATCGTGGAGCAAGTTGTCAAAGTACAGCAGACTTTAGATGAAGTGGGCGAGCGTGTGTCACATATCGTCATTATGGGTATTGGAGAACCTTTCGATAATTATGATGCAATGATGAGCTTCTTAAAAGTCATCAACCATGAAAAAGGATTAAATATTGGTGCTCGTCACATCACTGTATCAACATCAGGGATTGTTCCAAAAATTTATCAATTTGCTGATGAGCAGCTACAAATCAACTTTGCAGTATCCTTACACGCACCAAACCAAGAGGCTCGTCAAAAACTAATGCCGATTGCACGTGCTTACAAATTGGATGAATTAATGGAAGCCGTCCGTTACTATACCGAAAAAACTGGTCGACGTGTTAGTTTTGAGTATGGTTTAATGTCTGGTGAAAATGATTCAGTTGAAATTGCAGAAGAATTATCCGCATTAATAAAAGGAATTAAATGCCACGTGAACTTAATTCCTGTAAACTACGTACCAGAACGTGATTATGTTCGCACATCTCGTAGTCAAATTTTTGCCTTTGAAAAAACTTTAAAGAAGAATGGTATTAACGTAACGATCCGCCGAGAGCAAGGTTCTGATATTGCAGCTGCGTGTGGTCAATTACGTGCGCAAGAGAGATCTGAAGAGACGAGGTGACCAGTGTTGAAATACACAGTCGAAAGTGATATTGGGTTAAAACGAGCAATTAATGAAGACCGTGCGGCGTTTTTTAAACGTCCAGACGGGCTTGCACTAGCACTTGTAGCGGACGGCATGGGTGGTCATAATGCTGGCGATGTAGCGAGTGATATGGCGATGAAACAGATAGAATCCGTTTTTTTACAGGCAGAGGCACATCAATTTGCATCAACAACATCAAAAAAAGAGTGGTTATTACAAGCAGTCAAGCAATTAAATAAAAATATATATGACTATTCTTTATCACATGAAGACTGTAAAGGAATGGGCACGACGTTTATTGCAGTGTTAATTGAAAAAAATCATTGCTTTATCTCACATGTTGGTGATAGTCGTGTGTATTATTTCTTTGAAGATGGTGCACAACAAATAACAAGAGATCACTCCTATGTAAATGTTCTGGTTGAAAATGGTGAAATAAGTGAAGAGGAAGCGTTGACACATCCGAAGAAAAATTTCATCTTGAAAGCTGTTGGTACAGAAGAAACGATTGAACCAGATTTTTATGAAGTTGATTTAGCATCAGAATCGTATTTACTCATTTGCTCTGACGGTTTAAGTAATAAACTAACCGTGTATGAAATGGCATCAATTATTACGTATCCAGATTCAATAGAAGAAAAAGGACGAAAACTTGTGGAATTAGCAAATGCAAGCGGGGGGGAAGACAATATCTCCCTCGTGCTACTCACAAGGCAAGATGAGGAGGTGTAAGTATGCTTGTAGGTAAACGAATTAGTGACCGCTATAAAATTATAGGGCTCATTGGTGGCGGGGGTATGTCCAATGTTTATTTAGCACATGACATGATTTTAAACCGGGATGTAGCGATTAAAATATTACGCTATGATTTTACCAATGAGGATGAATTACATCGACGTTTCCAACGTGAGGCACTTTCTGCTACAAGCCTTACACATCCAAATATTGTTAGCGTTTATGATGTAGGGGATGATGGTGATCTACATTATATTGTAATGGAGTATGTTCAAGGAAAAACGTTAAAGCAGTACATACAGGAATTTGCACCAATTTCTCCTGCTAGAAGTGTGCATATTATGAAGCAGTTAACATCAGCCATTGCCAATGCTCATGAAAATCATATTATCCATCGTGACATTAAGCCTCAAAATATTTTAATGGATGCTGAGGGTAATGTGAAAATAACTGACTTTGGCATCGCGATGACGCTTAGTGCAACGTCATTTACACAAACAAACTCCGTGCTTGGAACTGTGCATTATTTGTCACCAGAGCAGGCTCGTGGCGGCACAGCAACAAATAAATCTGATATTTATGCACTTGGGATTGTTTTATATGAATTATTAACAGGAGAATTGCCGTTTTCTGGCGAGTCAGCTGTTTCGATAGCCCTTAAGCATTTACAAGCTGAGACACCGTCAGTTCGTGCATTCGATGCTACTATTCCACAAAGCGTGGAAAATGTTGTGCTAAAAGCTACAGCAAAAGATGCTTCCCATCGTTATTCAACTGTAGAAGAAATGCAAGAAGATTTAGAGACAGTTTTATCGCCAAATCGTATGAATGAACCAAAATTTGTCATACCGGTAGATAATGATGTGACAAAGGCTATTCCGATTATAAAAGAACCAACTCTACGTAAAGACGAAGATTTAACGAAGACAAGAGCAATCGAACCAATTACGCAATCAAAGCCGAAACCCGAAGCTAAGAAGCCCGTTGAAAAGGCAGTACCTGTAAAGAAAAAGAAAAAGTGGCCATTATATGTTGCTGGGTTAGTAATAGCAGCCATCGCCATTTCCCTATTCTTGTTATTTGCAACTAGCCCGAAAAAGATATCTGTACCTGATGTGGCTAATCTAACAATTGTGGAAGCTACTAAGAAATTAGAGGCTGAAGGCTTTACTGTTGGTGAAGAACCTCAGGAGCGTTATGATGAGGACATAGAAAAGGATAAGGTCATTGAAACAAACCCTGCTGAGGGGACGGAGCGTGTAAAAGGTACGGAAGTAGACTTAGTCGTTAGTCTTGGAGTAGAAAAGACGAAAGTGGATGATTATAGAGGGCAGCAAATCAGCCAAGTTCAATCAATGTTAAAGGGTAAATTTTTAGAGCCAGAAATTAGCGACGTATATTCTACAGAGCCAGAAGGAACAATTATTGAACAAGAGCCGCTACCACCAGAAGAAGTAATCGCTAAAGATACATCAATGAAATTTAAAGTAAGCGCCGGTGTAAAAATGGTTACCGTAGATAATGTTGTGAATTACACGAAAGCTGAAATGGATGAGTACGTAAGTAGACAAGGCTTAAAATGGCGTATTTCTCGTGAAGACTATAATAATACAGTAGCGGCTGGAAGTGTTATTTCACAATTGACAAAAGCTGGAACTTCAGTTGAAGCAGGCTCTACAATAGCTGTTGTCATCAGTAAAGGACCTGCCGAAAAACCTGTGAAAACTTATGTGACAACAGTGGTGATTCCATATGAACCAACAGAGGAAGGTATCGAACAACAAATTCGAATTGAAGTTCAAGATAAAATCCATTCAATGGCAAAACCGTATGCTGAATTTCCTATTACAAGTGATAAGGAATACAAAATACAATTTGTCGTTGAAGAAGGTCAACAAGTAGCCTATAAAATTCTACGTGATTCGCAAATTATTGCTGAAGAAAGTTTCAATTATGATGATATTAAATAAGGGGGAATTAGATGGCGCAAGGCCAAATACGTAAAGCATTAAGTGGTTATTACTATGTATATGATGGAGAACAACTTATACAATGTCGAGGACGTGGGGTATTTCGCAATCGCGGGGAATCCCCACTCGTTGGCGACATTGTAGAATATACACTGGAAACAGAAGGATCTGACGGCACTATTCAAAAAATTATGGAACGTCAAAATGAATTAGTACGTCCTCCGATAGCCAATATTGATCAAGGTATTCTAGTGTTTTCCGTAAAAGAACCAAATTTTAATACAATTTTACTGGATCGTTTCTTAGTTGTTTTAGAGTCATTTCATGTTCATCCGATTATTTGTTTAACAAAGATGGATTTGCTAGAAGATCATGAGCGTGAGGAATTGCAAAGCTATATAGGAGATTATGAAAGCATGGGTTATACCGTGCTACAAACTTATAAGGGTGAGGAAGAATTAGTGGATCGTCTACAGCCTATTTTAAAGGAAAAAACTTCTGTATTAGCAGGGCAATCTGGGGTTGGGAAATCCACATTACTAAATACATTAATTCCAGATTTAAATTTAAAAACAGGCATTATTTCACAAAGCTTAGGGCGTGGAAAACATACGACTCGCCATGTCGAATTAATCGAGGTGTGTGACGGCTTAATAGCAGATACTCCAGGATTTAGTTCATTTGATTTTGATGAAATAGAAAAAGAAGAATTAGGCGCATGCTTCCCTGAGATGGCCCGTATTGCAGATAATTGTAAATTTAGAGGCTGTCTACACTTAAAGGAACCTAAATGTGCAGTAAAGGTAGCAGTTGAGGCGGGAGAAATTCGTGACTACCGTTATAAACACTACGAACAATTTATGCAAGAAATTATGGATCGAAAGCCGAGGTATTAATGATGATACAAATAGCACCATCAATTTTAGCAGCCGATTTTGCTAAATTAGGAGAAGAAGTAAAGGCAGTAGAAAAAGCGGGGGCACAGCTTATTCATATCGATGTTATGGATGGTCATTTTGTGCCGAATATTTCATTTGGCTCTATCGTATTAGACGCCATTCGTCCTTTAACAGATTTACCGCTAGACGTTCATTTAATGATTGAAAATCCTGATCAGTATATTGAACAATTCGCCAAAGCAGGAGCAGACTATATTACGGTGCATGTAGAGGCTTGCCGCCATTTACACCGTACAATTCAATTAATTCGCTCATACGGGGTCAAACCTGGTGTTGTATTAAATCCACATACACCAATAGAATCTATTCAACACGTTTTAGAGGATATTGATATGGTGTTGTTCATGACTGTGAATCCAGGCTTTGGTGGACAAAAATTCATTCATTCTGTAGTACCAAAAATTGAAGCATTAGCAGCTATTATTAAAGAACGTAATCTTGATATTGCTATAGAAATCGACGGTGGAATTAATGCTGAGACTATTATTCCATGTGCAAAAGCAGGGGCAACAATTTTTGTAGCTGGTTCAGCAATTTATAGTAAAGAAGATCGTTCTGCGGCACTTCAGGAAATTTTAGCTGCTGGTGAGGCAGCGATTCAAGGATGACAGTAGTCGTTGTTTGTGCAGGTGGACCAAAAGAGGAACTCTGCTCATTTCATCCGTTTAAAGAGCAAAGTGATGTATTATTTATCGGAGCTGATCGAGGAGCGCTATATTTAATCGAGCAAGGAATCACACCACATGCCATAGTAGGAGATTTTGACTCACTATCAAAAGAGGAATACGAACTGGTGATGGCACATACAAATGATAGACAACGATTCCAAGAAGAAAAAGATGAAACAGATACGGACTTAGCGTTATTGAAAGCCCTGACCTATACACCGCTAGAAATTGTACTTACAGGTGTGACAGGTGGACGCTTAGATCATTATGAGGCAGCAGTCCGTTCAATTTATCGTTTACAAAAAGAGCATCCACAGATAGTATTGAAGATTATTAATCATGCAAATATGTTGCAATTTTTAATGCCAGGCACACACAACATTGAAGCAAACGAGCAATATCGTTATTTATCTTTTTTTGCACATGAAGAGCCGATTAAAGATGTTACACTAAGGCAAGTAAAGTATGAAACAACAAATGAAGAAATCTCTCTCGGTACATCCCGCTTTACAAGTAATGAAATAATAGGTAATTCAGGGTCTATATCTTTCACGCAAGGCATATGTTTAATGATAAGAAGCATAGATTAGCGTAAGGGGGAGAGAGTCCTGAAAGTATATACGTTCCAGCTACCAAAATTTGTGAGTAGTATTACGCGTACGTGTATCAACATTTTTAAAAAAGAAAAGAAAGTAAAAAAATCCGACAAACTCTAGTCGGATTTTTCTAATTGTTGAAAAACTATTATGTCAATGAAATGAAGGTGTCGTATTAAATAAAGTATGGCTCTTCGGCAAAACGAGGGGGTGATTTCCGTTGCGACAGCAACACGATGTTGATTGTTCCGATAAAAGCTAAAATTGTTCCGATAAAATGAGATTTTGTTCCGATAAATCTTCAAAATATTCGTATGAAAATGAATTCATCTGAAAGCGAAGCGGCAGCAACAACAGATGCACTATCGTATCACTGTTAGAGGTTATTCTGTTCAAATAAAGTGAGTAGCCATAACGCTCATTTTTGACATACAAAAAATTGATAAAAGTAGAAGATTCTAAATACTACAGATAATAGGCGATTTGCCGTGCCGGATTGCTATTGATAAAGAAAGCCACTAGCAATTACGTGTCCTTGTAATTGCTAGCGGCTTAATCATTTTATTGTATTTATGGTCGCCCACTAGAACGATGATTAAATACAAATGATACTTTTATCTAAATATTCACTAAGGCGGTTGGTAGTCTGCCCAGTTAATAAGAAAGAAAAAAATCGATTTGCGCCAAATGCCAAATCGATTTTTTGGAAGCGACGATTAAACGCGCTCGATTTTACCTGATTTTAATGCACGAGCAGAAACCCATACACGTTTTGGTTTACCGTCTACTAAGATACGAACTTTTTGAAGGTTAGCACCCCAAGTACGTTTGTTAGCGTTCATAGCGTGGGAACGGTTGTTACCAGTACGAGCTTTACGTCCAGTGATTACACATTGTTTTGGCATGTTGTATTCCCTCCTTACTGTTGATGCTGAAAGATTATTATTTCAGTCCGGTATTTCACATACCATAATAATTTAACATACGATGACGCTCAGTGCAATAGTTTTCACATAACCTTTCAAGAAAAAAACCTTTACAGACAAAAAATACTTGTTAAAAAAGTGGTATTAATTGGCTCATACCAAAAGTTTTGGATGACATTTTTAAAACGTCTGCCATTTATATAAGTTGATTGGAGTGGAGACTGGACGCAAAAAAACATCCTGCCGCTGCCGCTTCGCTTTCGCGCAAAAAAAACTGTTGCCCCGATGCCCCCAGGAACCCAGTCGGAACGGAAATCAACCACACGTTATGGTGATGAGTTTATTAATTCCTAGATAAAACAATTATCGGTATAAGATGATTGAAGTTTTTTAATCTCCGCGTTAACTTTCAGCATGATGGAGAAGATTCTGTAGGGAATGAAGCAAACCCTATTGATTAAAGCTTCACTTTATTTTCCACGGTAGCCAAGCTTCATAGAAACACGTTTACCAGTTTCCACTAAACGCTCCGTAAGGGTATTAATATGTTCCGTTGAGACGTTAAAGCTAACAAAACCTATACTTACGGCACCGACTACTTCATTAAAACCATTTAAAATGGAAACTGCCATTGAGGATGTTCCTGCTGTTCTTTCCCCATGACTAATGGCAAATCCCTGTAGTCTTATTTGATCAAGCTGTGCCTCTAATTCAGCGATTTCTTCATCCGGAATGAGCTGTTCAATAATTTCCTTTGCTTGAGAAACGGGCATTGCGGCTAAAATTGCTTTATTTGCAGCACCAATATGCATCGGTATACGAATTCCTAACTGATCGTAAATACGAATTGGATTAGCTGCACTGTCTATTCTTTCAATAATGATCGTATCTAAACCCGCAGGCTTACTTAAATAGACGCTTTCCTCGACCTCTCTTGCTAAACGCTCTAATTCAGGCCTAATTTTACTAATGTAGTCCATCGTATCATACACTTGTAAGCCAAGTTCCATCCATATTGTACCAAGTTGATATTGTTTAGTTTGTTCGTCTTGTTCAATCATTCCTTCTTTAATCATCGCTTTTAAAATTCTATGTAATGTACTAAGTGGCAAATTGCATTTTGCCGAAAGCTCTGAAATGGACAAGCTGCTTTCGCCTGCTTCAGAAGCTAAAACTTTAGCAATTGTCATAGCTCGTTCTAATAATTGCATTTATGTCCCACCTCTCCTTCATTTATTTTATTTTTAATCCTTGTTTACGTCTAGTTACATAATCGTGGATATGTATTTCATTTCGTTTCCTATCTGAAAAAGAATGAATATAGAAATTTTTCTAAATATATTGACAGTATACCGCAAAACACATATATTTTACATATAAACTTTCCTTTTAACGGAAACGTTTTCCACTACACGGAAAAGGGGTGAAAGGAATGCATTATTGTTCATCAATGTATGCACCTTTGAAACACGTAATCGTAAAACGTCCAAAAGATGCTTTCCGAAGCCAAGAGCATCTTAGTGATGAATGGGAAACATTTAACTACTTATCGGAACCAAACTATAATGAGGCTCTTAGAGAATATGCTGAATTTATTAGTATTCTCGAAAAGTACGTTGAAAAAATTGATTTTTTACCAGAATCAGATGAAGTAGGGTTGGATTCGCTATATGCACATGACCCTGTCAAATTCACGTCAAAAGGGGCTATTATCTTAAAATCTGGCAAAAAATTAAGACAATCAGAAGCAGCTGTTTATAAAGCGTTTTTACAAGAAAAGGGCATTCCGATAATCGGAGAATTGACGGGAGATGCTGTTGCGGATGGTGGCGATATTGTTTGGCTTGCTGACCGTACACTCGTTGTAGGTCGAGGCTATCGAACGAATGATGAAGCTATTCGTCAGCTACAGGACATGACGGAGAATATTGTCGATGAATTCATTGTTGTACAGCTACCACATGATTTGGGTGAAGCAGAATGTTTACACTTAATGTCCTTTATTAGTATGGTGGACAAGGATTTAGCGGTTGTACATTCACGATTAATGCCAGTTTTTTTCCGTCAGCTTCTAATCGAACGAGGAATTCAGCTAATTGAAGTACCGAAAGATGAATATGATGCGCTAGGCTGTAACGTCTTAGCACTTGCACCTAGAGTATGTATTATGCCAAACGGAAATCCAATAACAAAGCAACAATTACTAGATGCAGGCGCAAAAGTTTATGAATATAAAGGAAATGAAATTACGGTAAAAGGAACAGGTGGACCTACATGTCTAACTTGTCCAGTAATAAGAGGATAAAAGGAGACGAAGCAAATGTTTAAAAATGTAATAGTAAAAAATCCAGGAAATAGTTATGTAAACGGTTTAACGACTAGTGATTTAGGAAAACCAATTGTAGAAAAATTATATGAGCAACACGAAAAATATGTAGAAGCTTTAAAGCAATGTGGCGTAGAGGTTACAAAGCTTCCAGCGAATGAAGATTTCCCAGATTCAACATTCGTAGAGGATGCAGCTGTTTTAACACCTGAGTTTGCCATTATTTCAAACCCTGGGGCAGAAGCTCGTAATCGTGAGATTGAGGAAATCGAACCGGCTGTTAAAAAGTTCTATGAAAAATTGTATTATATCGAAGGCCCAGGAACACTTGATGGCGGAGATGTATTGCAGGCAGAAAAGAAATTTTATGTCGGCATCTCTGACCGTACGAATGAAGAAGGAGCTCGTCAATTCAAAGAAATCGTTGAAAAAGAAGGCTATGAGGCAACGATTATTCCGTTAAAAGAATTTTTCCATTTAAAAACAGGCATCGCATATGTTGGTGAAAATCGTATGGTGCTAGCAGGGGAGTTTATCGATCATCCTGCGTTCGAATCCTATGAAAAAATTATTATTCCAAAAGAGGATGAGTACTCGGCAAACTGTATCCAAGTAAATGATTATGTCATTATTCCAGCGGGCTATCCAGAAACAAATCGTAAATTAAATGATTTAGGCTATCAAACAATTGAGCTTGAAATGTCTGAATTTAGAAAACATGATGGTGGGTTAAGCTGCTTGTCATTACGTTTTTAGTTCAATGTAAAAATACCCAATCAATTTAAATGGGAAAAATTGATTGGGTACTTTAGTAGAGTAAAAATCAGAATATTGAATATATTTATAACAACTAGAGAGTGGTGATGGATGTTGAGTAAAGGGGAACAACGGCAAGATTATCAATTAAACCGTTCAATGAAGAGTCGTCATTTATTAATGCTATCGCTTGGTGGAGTTATTGGAACAGGCCTATTTTTAAATGTTGGCTACACAATTAATCAAGCAGGTGCTGGAGGCGCATTAATTGGTTATTTATTTGGTGGCTTAATATTGTACATGGTAATGAATTGTCTTGGAGAATTAGCGGTTTATATGCCTGTAACTGGTTCTTTCCAAACCTATGCAACGCGTTTTATCAGTCCTTCTGCAGGATTTTCTTTAGGATGGATGTATTTTGTCGGGTCAGCCGCCACAGCTGGGGTAGAATTTACAGCAGCGGGAATTTTGATGCAACATTGGTTCCCAAATGTCCCTATTTGGATTTGGTGTGCCGTATTTATGGCTCTTCTGTTTATATTAAATGCGTTAACAACGAAAGGTTTTGCAGAAGCGGAGTTCTGGTTTGCAAGCATCAAAGTAATTGCAGTGATTGCATTTATCGTCATAGGAGCTGCGGCAATTTTTGGTTTGATGCCATTAGCTGATCGCCCTACGCCACATCTAACAAATTTAGCACCGTCTGGTTTATTCCCAGCAGGTATAACGATTATATTTGTGACAATGATGAATGTTATCTTTTCTTATCAAGGATCTGAACTTGTCGGTATTGCAGCAGGGGAAACTGAAAATCCAGAAAAAAATATTCCACGGGCAATACGGACAATTCTTTTTAGAATAATTGTTTTCTATATTGCTTCTATTATTGTTTTATCTGCCATATTTCCGTCATCGGAGCTTGGACTACTGGAAAGTCCATTTGTCACATTGATGGATTTAGCTGGCGTTCCATATGCTGCTGGTATCATGAATTTTGTAATTCTAACTGCGATATTATCGGTAGGTAACTCGTGTCTATATGCTTCAACGCGTTTATTATGGTCGATGTCAAAAGAGGGAATGGCTCCTAAATTATTTGGCCGTCTCACGAAAAATAAAGTGCCATTAAATGCACTTATTTTCACGATGCTTTTCTCACTGCTTTCTTTATTAACGAGTGTGATGGAAGCAGATGCAGTATTTGTTTTACTCATGTCTGTTGCGGGAATTTCTGTAACAATTTCATGGATGGGAATTTGTGCATCTCAATTGATGTTCCGATATCGCTATGTGAAAGCTGGAGGGGATGTGGCTGATTTAAAATTTAAAACGCCATTTTATCCATTGATTCCAGTGTTCTGTATTAGTTTTTGTATGCTAATTCTTGTCTTTTTAGCATTCGACCCAACACAAAGAATTGGTTTACTATATGGTATTGGATTCTTTATTGCTTGCATGATCTTCTATAAATTGAAATTGAGTAAAACAAATACAGTTTCTTCTGAGATTGAAATAAAAAATGAGGAATCACTTGATATACACTGATATGTATTCTGTTGAAGATCGGATAAAGGAGAATTTTTATGAATAATTATCTTTGGAATACACCTGAAAAACTTCGTGCATTATTATGTGAAATTGTCAGTTTGGAAAGTAGGACATTAACAAAAGGTGAACATGAATTTGCCTATAAATTAAAAAATAAATTGCAAACGCTTTCTTATTTTCTGGAAAACCCGGAATTTATTGAATTACATGATGCGGGCCTTGAACGCAATGCTGTGACTGCCTTGTATAAGCACCCATCTGCAACAGAAACGGTTGTGTTAATTAGTCATTTTGATACGGTCCATACGGAAGAATATGGCGAGCTGGAACCATTAGCCTTCTACCCTGAAGAGCTGACAAAAAAGCTAATGGAACCTAAATACAAAAAGGATTTACCTGAAGCGGCAAGGATTGATTTAGAATCAGGCAACTATTTATTTGGTCGAGGGACGATGGATATGAAAATGGGGCTCGCTTTGCATATGCAGTTGATTGAAAAGGCAAGTATCGAAGAATGGCCCATCAATCTTATTTTAACGGCTGTGCCAGACGAAGAAGTGAACTCTGCTGGGATGCGTGCAGCAGTTGTAGAGCTTGTCAGACTCCGTGAACAGCATGGGCTCTCTTATAAACTATTTTTAAATAGTGAGCCTTCTTTTTCACAAGGCCCAGCTGATACCAATGAATATATTTATTCAGGAACTATCGGTAAAATTATGCCAGCTACCTTATTTTACGGAAAAGAGACACATGTGGGTGAGCCATTAAAAGGAATGACCGCAAATTTTATTGCTTCATACATGACGCAGCATATGGAGTGGAATCCGATTTTCAGTGAAACAGATCTTGGTGAAAGTACGCCATTACCTGTATCCTTACAATTAAAAGATTTGAAAATGGAGTATTCTACACAAACACCATATCGTGCAGCAGCTCTTTACAATGTGTTTTTATTAAAGCGTACAGCATCGCAAGTAATGGATATTTTTGAACAAGTTGCAATGGAAGCAATGTCAGCTTGTAATGAGCAATATAAGCGAATTTGTGAGCGAGAAAAGGTACAAGGTGTAGGTGAAGTAAAGGTACTTCGTTATGAGGCGCTTTTAGAGTATGCGATTAATAAATTAGGGGCCGAGGAAGTGGATTTAATAAAAAGTCATGTTCTTGAAAAAAGCGCATGGGATGATCGAGAGAAATCAATTCGTATCGTGGATCAGCTAATGCTTCGTTGCCAGGAACTTTCACCAGCGACAGTGTTGTTATATGCACCACCTTACTATCCGGCAATCAATTCATCCAATCATCCTCTTGTCATCCAATCGATTGAATTAATGAAGAAAACAGCCAAAACATTTAATATTGAAGTGGAGCAAATTCACTATTTTAATGGTATTTGTGATTTGAGCTATGTCAATTATTCGGACGACTCAAACGAATGGACAGCATTCGAGCGCAATACACCGGTATGGGGAGACACGTATAGTATTCCGTTTGAAGCAATGTCTGCATTACAGGGCCCTGTTTTAAACGTTGGACCTTTTGGCAAGGATGCCCATCAAAAGACGGAAAGATTACATGTGGATAGCGCATTTAAGGAAATGCCGGTGATGATTGATACGCTTATAAAAAGCCTATTTTAAATTAAATTTATAAAGAAAAATGTAAAAGCTGATACTAAAAAAAGTATCAGCTTTTATGCTGTTGAAAAACTATTGTTTCAATGAGATTATGGTGTCATTAATTAAAGTATGGTCTTAGGCAAAACGAAGGGTTGATTTCCGTTCCGACTGGACGACTCCTTGGGGATTAGCGATAGAGGATCGAAGGCTAAAACCATCATCCTGTCATTTCAAAAGTTAGTGTTATGATATAAGTATCAACTTTTTTATTTTTTCAGAGATTATTTTATGCAACGAAATGCATTTTATAGAAGTTTAGAAGTTTTGTTTTTGACTAGTGAAGTAAATGGTGTTTTTTGAGTTTTAGTAAAAAGGTGGAGCTAATTTCGTTCGTTTATCAACAATTTTTGCAAAGACTACTTGTATTTTTCGTTATCTAGACGATAAAAATAGGACAAATTATCTTCATTCAGCAATTTTGTAACGACAGCGGCATTGTTTATCTGGCGAAAGCTACAATTACGCCAAGGCGAAATGAATTTGCAAGACTGTTTTATTAGGAGCGGACGTTATGGAAAATCAAGAAAAGCTAGTTCTCTCTATACAGAAAGAAATGATTCAATTTAATTTGAAACGTATGCGAACAGTAGCGTGGACATTAATGTATGTATCAGTCATCATTATAATAATTCATTATGGTGAGGTCTTTTTTTCGAAAACAGAACGAGCGATGGTGCCAGCTTATATAGCTATACACACTATATTGTTTTATATAGATTTAGCGGTGTTATTATTTGTAAAAGAAAAGAGAATTCAGGTTACATCTCTTAATTTCCGAAAATACGAATCTATTTTACTCAGTTATATTTATACTATATTGGTATTAATTACTGTTATCACCGTGATGGATGTTTATTTCTTTAAACATGCGGCTCTTTATGAGGTGCTATTTTTATTGATTTGCGTTATTTTTTCTATCCCTTTCCTGAAAATTTTTTGGATTGCATTAATAACAGTGCCACCAATTTTAATAAGTGCTTATCTGAGTGTTGGGGTATCAAGTGAAAGTATTAAAATACTTTTACCGATGTCCCTTATTATTCCCATAGGGCTAGTTATTCAACGACATAATTATAAAGTTCAAAGACAATTTACGAAACAACATATTTTATTACAAGAAGAAATGATAAGATCCAAGAATTTGTCAAAATTGTTAGCTGAGAAAAATAATGAGCTATCAGAGCAAGCGCTTCGGGATACGTTGACAAATTTGCCTAATCGACGAGCTTTTAATAATAAATTAACGCAAATAGGGCAACAACTTAGTAAACCAAAATCTATATCAGTCATGATGATTGATATAGATTTTTTTAAAAATTTCAATGATTATTATGGTCATTTACAGGGTGATGAAGCATTAATAAAAGTGGCAGCTCTGTTAGATGAAATTGCTGAAAAGTATAATGCATTTGCTGCACGCTGGGGAGGCGAAGAATTCGTCATCGTTAGCCAACATGCCGCAAAATTTTCAGAGCATGTTTGTGAGGAAATTTTAGAGGAAGTCCGCAATTTAAACATTCGTCACGAGCGTTCAAAAGTAGCTGATATTGTCACAGTCAGTATCGGGATGTGCCATGTCAAAATCTCAAATATCGAGCATTTGAAAACATGCTGTAAATTAGCCGATCAAGCATTATACACAGCAAAACAAAACGGTCGTAACAACTTTTACAGCAAAAATGAAAATTTCGATGAAGGTTAATTTTATCTATATAATGACAGTAAAACGTTGATACAGAGCGTTTTCATGCCCTCCTAGGTTGATTAATGTATAACGAAAGTGTTACAATATACTTTAGTCAAAAAGAGCCAAGGGGGCATTTCTATGTCAATTGAGTTAAACAATGAATTCGGCCAAATTGATATTTCAACAGATGTACTTGCGCAAATTGCTGGTGGCGCTGCTGTAGAATGCTACGGTATTGTAGGCATGGCATCTAAACATCAAATTCGTGATGGTCTAACTGATATTTTACGTAAAGAAAACTTTGCAAAAGGTGTTGTTATTCGAAAACAGGACGACGATTTACATATTGATATGTACATTATTGTTAGTTACGGGACAAAGATTTCGGAAGTTGCTTATCAAGTACAATCGAAAGTGAAATATACAGTGGATAAAACATTAGGTATGAGCGTAAAATCTGTCAATATCTTTGTGCAGGGCGTTCGTGTAGCGAATGATTAAGAGGAGGAACTAAATCGAATGCAGTCTTTAGACGGAATAAAGTTTGCAGAAATGGTGCAAATGGGTGCCCATCACCTATTCCAAAATGCAAATTATGTTGATTCATTAAATGTATTTCCAGTACCAGATGGTGATACTGGAACGAATATGAACTTATCGATGACATCTGGCGCAAAGGAGACAGAGCTCTCTGCTTCAGAACATATCGGTAAAACAGCACAGGCTTTATCAAAAGGTTTACTTATGGGAGCGCGCGGAAATTCTGGCGTTATTTTATCGCAATTATTCCGTGGCTTTGGTAAATTTATTGAAAAAGATGCGACAATTGATGCCAAGGGCTTTGCAGGTGCTTTCCAAGCAGGCGTTGATACAGCCTATAAAGCGGTAATGAAGCCAGTTGAAGGAACGATTTTAACGGTAGCACGTGAAGCGGCAAAAAAAGGCGTGGAAGTGGCAGAAACTGAAACCGATATCATTGCAGTGATGGAAGCATTTACTGCTGAAGCACAAGCTTCGTTGGAACGTACACCTGAGCTTCTACCTGTTCTTAAAGAAGTAGGTGTTGTAGATAGCGGTGGTCAGGGTCTTCAATTTGTTTATGAAGGGTTCTTAGCATCTTTAAAAGGTGAACCATTACCGCAGAAAAATGAAGCAACTTTAGATGATTTGATCAATGCAGAGCATCATCGAGCACAAGATTTCATGAATACTGCGGATATTGAGTTTGGTTATTGTACTGAAATAATGGTACGTTTGGAAGAAGGGAAAGAGCCCTTTAGTGAAGAACAATTCCGCAATGAATTAAACCCTCTAGGTGATTCTTTACTCGTTATTTCGGATGAAGAGATTGCTAAAGTTCATATTCATTCTGAGCAACCAGGTGCTGTTTTGGCTATGGGTCAAAAATATGGTAATCTCATTAAAATTAAGGTCGACAATATGCGTGAACAGCATTCAGCTATCGTTGGGGAGGATCATAAAGTGTCTTCAGCTAAAAAAGTAGAAAAGCATCCATATGCAATTGTAACGATTGCAATGGGCGAGGGAGTTGCTGAATTACTTCGTTCAATTGGTGCTTCTTATGTTATTGAAGGCGGTCAAACAATGAACCCTTCAACTGAAGATATTGTTAAGGCAGTACAAGAAATTGGTGCTGAAAAAGTGTTAATTTTACCGAATAACAAAAATATCGTCATGGCAGCAGAACAAGCAGTAGAGCTTTTAGATATTGAAGCAGCAGTAGTTCCAACGAAAACAATCCCTCAAGGTATGGCAGCGATTCTATCGTTTAATCCAGAGGCGGCAGTTGAAATAAACCAAGCAACAATGACAGAGGCTTTTGCAAATGTTAAAACAGGCCAAGTAACCTATGCAGTTCGAGATACATCTATTGATGGCGTAGAAATCCATAAGGACGATTTCATGGCTCTTGCAGAAGGAAAAATTGTATTATCTACCCCAGCATTAAAAGATGCTGCTGAGAAGGTGATTACTGATTTAGTAGATGAAGATGCTGAAATTGTAACAGTTATTTATGGTGAGGATACTACAGAAGAAAATGCCTCGGAGCTAGTAAAATTTATTGAAGAGAACTATCCTGAGGTGGAAGTTGAGTTATTTAATGGAAAGCAAGGATTATATCCATATATTATTTCAGTAGAATAATTCAATGCTACTTTGCAAGGAAGTAGACAAAGCAGTGCACAGACCGTGTACTGCTTTTGTTTATGGTACAAGAAGAATAGGGGATAATAAATTATATAAATTAGCTAAAAATAAGTGATTTGATGTATGTACCCGTAGGACAATGTACTTGAAAATGCTGGAATATCAGCCTTTTGAAATTATTGTGTATATGGAGTGGACAAAAGTTAAACAATATTTCCACTTGTATATTATAGTAGTGTAAATTTTCTGAAAGTTGATAAAGAAGTGCTTTACTTTTATAGTGACTATCAAGCATGATACATGATATAAGTAAAAATAAATATTATTATATGGATAGAATAGAGGGGTGTTTTTATGAAGTTTACTTCAGTATTTGATATTATTGGACCAGTGATGATTGGGCCTTCTTCCTCTCATACGGCAGGTGCCGCACGAATTGGACGCGTTGCCAGAGATTTATTTGGGAGACAACCAAAGTGGGCGAAAATTCACTTATATGGTTCGTTTGCTGAAACGTATAAAGGACATGGAACAGATGTAGCATTGATAGGGGGCCTATTAAATTACGATACATTTGATGAACGAATTAAAACAGCTTTTGCCGATGCAGAAAAGGCAGGATTAGATTATGAATTTATCCCAGAAACAGCTAATATGGAACATCCGAATACTGCTCGCCTTGTGATTGGCGATGATGAAGGACAGATGTCTGTTGTTGGGATTTCTATCGGTGGCGGTAAAATTGAAGTGAGTGAGGTTAATGGCTTCAAGTTACGGTTAACAGGTGGCATGCCAGCTATTCTTGTTGTACATGATGATCGTGCTGGCTGTATTGCCAATGTAGCAAATTGCTTAGCGATGCATGCAGTCAACATTGGGCATATGGAGGTTTCGCGTATTGAACGTGGTTTAACGGCACTTATGGTGATAGAAGTCGATCAAAACATCGAGGAAAAAGTACTACAACAAATTTCTTTAATACCACATATTTCAAAGGTTTCTAAAATTAATAACTAAGGAGGTGTCCCAGTATGGACGTATTGTTTCATAATGTTCGTGAACTAGTTGAACGGGCAGATCAAGAAGGAAAACTAATTTCTGAAATTATGATTGAACAGGAAATGTTAATAACTGGACGTACAAGAGAAGAAATTATGCAGCAAATGGACCGTAATTTAACGGTGATGGAGGAAGCTGTTGAAAGAGGCTTGAAGGGTGTGCAATCTGTAACGGGTTTAACTGGTGGAGACGCAGTATTGCTTCAAAATTACATTGCGCAAGGAAAATCATTGTCTGGGGATTTATTATTAGACGCGGTGAGTAAAGCGGTTGCAACAAATGAGGTTAATGCGGCAATGGGTACAATATGTGCAACACCAACTGCAGGATCAGCTGGTGTTGTACCAGGGACACTGTTTGCAGTGAAAAACAAGCTAAATCCAACACGTGAGCAAATGATTCGTTATTTATTCACATCAGGTGCTTTCGGCTTCGTTGTTGCCAATAATGCTTCGATTTCAGGTGCTGCTGGTGGCTGTCAAGCAGAGGTTGGCTCAGCTGCTGGTATGGCAGCGGCGGCGATTGTAGAGATGGCTGGTGGTACCCCGCAGCAATGTTCAGAAGCATTTGCCATTACACTCAAAAATATGCTTGGGCTTGTTTGTGACCCAGTAGCTGGATTAGTGGAGGTTCCTTGTGTAAAACGAAATGCTATGGGTGCGTCAAATTCGCTTGTAGCTGCGGATATGGCACTCGCGGGTGTCACAAGTCGCATCCCGTGTGATGAAGTGATTGGTGCGATGTATCGAATTGGACAATCTATGAGTCCGAATTTAAAAGAAACTGCACGTGGAGGCCTAGCTGCAACACCAACAGGTAAAGCGATTAGTAAAGCTATATTTGATAACGGCAATTTAGAGAGTATCAAATCACTGCAAAAATAAAAATATGAAACACGCTATTCCTAAGGGAGGCGTGTTTTTTTGAGGTTCCACATGGTATAGGTGTTTTATAGGTGAAAATGAAAAACATAATGGTGAAATAGTACGGGAGGGTAGTTTAGACAAAGAGGATACATTCTCTTGGTGATACTCCCTATTCTAGGCTCATCACCATTACGTGTGGTTGATTTCCGTTCCGGCTGGGCGCTTTGTTGCTGCCGCTACGCTTTCGCACAGATAAAACATTTGCCGCTGACGCTTCGCTTTCGCGCAGATAAAACATTTGTAGCTGCCGCTTTGCTTTCGCACAGATAAAACATTTGTTGCTGTCGCTTCGCTTTCGCACAGATAAAACATTTGTAGCTGCCGCTTTGCTTTCGCTACAGAAAACATTTGTTGTTGCTGTCGCTTCGCTTTCGCACAGATAAAACATTTGTAGCTGCCGCTTCGCTTTCGCACAGAGCAAAGCTTCCTGGGGGCGTCCGATGAGCCGCTTGGGCCAACAGATGTTTTTTGCGCGAAAGCGTAGTGCTAACGTAGCGGCAGCAGAGGGTTTTGTATGTGCGAAAGCGTAGCGACAGCAACAGCACGACGTTGGTCACGAAGGCGTTATCACAGGACGTGATGCTCTTAGCCTTCGTTCCCCTACTTGCTCGCTCCAGGGTCTCATCTGTGACGCTGATCCCCAAGGAGTCGCCCAGCCCCCACTCCAATCAACTTATATACATGGCGTACGTTTTAGCTTCTTTCAGCGAATGTTTTCGTAGCGAAAATGAAACGTCAGCTACAGATGTTTTTTGTAGCGAAAGCGTAGCGACAGGTACAAAAGTCCCCTACCTTTATAAGTGGTGAGGATGAATGCGAGTTTAAGTTACTTTTTATTGAGTGTCCAAAAATTAAAGTTACAATCACTTAAAAAAATGACCCAATATGAAGAGGGTCATTGATTGTTGTAAATCGTGAACTAGAACAATTGAAAATTATAGGGAATTAGGATGAAAAAGTGATAATTCATTCGATATAATTAACTATCAATCAATTATTAATGAATTGAATTGAATTGCTATCTTACTGAAAATGAAAAGTTATATAATAATATTGAGAATAATAATACGTGTGTTCAGATGTGTTAAACGCTAAGAGTAATCGTAAGAAAGGGGAAAACTCATATGCTGAAAAAACGTATGGTTAAACGAATGACTATGGGTAAAGTACTTGTGGTGGAAATATTTGGAGGAGTTGTCGTGCAAGGTGACTGATTTAACGAGTCCCGTTACCGATTTAAAGGGAATCGGGAAAGAAACAGCAGGGCATTTAGAGGCATTAGGCATCGAGACGATAGCGAATTTATTATGGACGTTTCCGCATCGACATGAGGATTTTCGTTTAAAGGATTTAGCACAAACACCACATAATGAACGTGTCACTGTTGAGTGTAAAGTTGAACGTGAACCGACAATGTTGTTTTTAGGTCGCAATAAATCTCGATTGCAAGTGACGGTGCTGGCAGGTCGACATTTGGTGAAGGTTGTTTTTTTTAATCAAGGCTATTTGAAGCAGAAGCTTGTACCAGGAGCTATTATTACCGTCACAGGTAAATGGGACAGAGGCAGACAAGTTATCAATGGAACGTCTGTTACGTTTGGTCCGAAAACAGATCAGGTCGACTTCGAACCTGTTTATAGTCTAAAAGGGTTGATTCAACAAAAGCGTTTTCGTAAATATATGAGACAAGCGCTAGATGAGTTTGGTGCAGAGATACCGGATGCAATTCCACAGCGTTTACAAGCGGATTATAAGCTTGTTTCAATGCGTGAGGGACTTGAAGGCATTCATTTCCCTCTTGATGCGGGGCATGCAAAGCAGGCAAGAAGGCGATTTGCCTATGAAGAGTTACTAAACTTTCAGCTACGTATTCAAGCGTTACGTAAAATTCGAAAGGACAGTGAGCACGGTACAGTTATACAGTTTGATTTGCAAAAACTACGTGCCTTTATTGCATCGTTACCGTATGAATTAACAGGTGCACAAAAACGCGTCGTCAATGAAATTTGCAAGGATTTGAAAGAACCGCATCGTATGAACCGCTTACTTCAAGGTGATGTAGGGTCAGGGAAAACCGTTGTTGCGGCGATATGTTTATATGCAGCTGTAACTGCTGGTTTTCAGGGAGCATTAATGGCGCCAACAGAAATTTTAGCTGAGCAGCATGCTGAAAACTTGAAGGAATGGTTTGAGCCATTTAGCGTACGTGTGGCTTTACTATCAGGATCGACGAAAGCAAAGGAGCGTCGGTTACTTTTAGAAGAACTAGTAAATGGGGATATAGATATTTTAATTGGTACGCATGCGCTTATTCAGCCTGATGTCGTTTTTTGCAAGCTTGGTTTTGTCATAACGGATGAACAGCATCGTTTTGGGGTTGAGCAGCGTAGAATATTGCGTGATAAAGGGGAGAATCCAGATGTGCTCTTTATGACGGCGACACCTATTCCGCGTACACTTGCGATTACAGCATTTGGAGAGATGGATGTTTCAATGATTGATGAAATGCCAGCGGGGCGTAAACAAATTGAAACACATTGGATGAAAAAAGAGCAATTTGGCTCTGTTATGTCAAAGCTAGAATTAGAGCTTGCTGCTGGAAGGCAGGCATATGCTATTTGTCCTCTTATCGAGGAATCAGACAAGCTTGATGTACAAAATGCAGTAGAAATCTACGAGCAGCTTGCAACGTATTTTAACGGGCGATACAATGTTGGGTTAATGCATGGTCGCCTAACTGCGGATGAAAAAGACGCTGTTATGCGAGCCTTTAGTGAAGGGACTATTCATGTGCTCGTGTCTACAACAGTTGTTGAGGTTGGGGTTAACGTACCAAATGCAACTTTTATGATTGTTTATGACGCTGAACGCTTCGGCTTAGCTCAATTGCATCAGCTGCGTGGACGTGTTGGACGAGGCGAACATCAGTCATACTGTGTGTTGCTTGCCGATCCAAAATCTGATGAAGGCAAAGAGCGAATGCAGTCGATGACGGAAACGAATGATGGTTTCCGCCTAGCTGAAAAGGATTTGGAACTACGTGGTCCAGGTGATTTCTTTGGACGTAAACAAAGTGGCTTGCCTGATTTTAAAGTAGCGGATTTAGTGCATGATTATCGAATACTTGAGACTGCAAGAAAAGATGCAACGGACATACTTGAGACTGATGCTTTTTGGCGTGATGATGAATACAAAAAATTACGTGAAATGCTTGAAAATTCAGGCGTTTTACAAGGGGATCGCTTCGATTAACTGAATATTTGATACTCTATTAGGAATGTGGGAACTTGTTTCTAAACAAGTCTTGCATTCTTTTTTAATACTCTATATACTGATATTAGTACCAAGTGCTAATAACAACTAAAAAGGTGGCGAATGATGTTGAGACGAACGAAAAAAGAGCGACAGCGACTATTATCCGAAACGATAGCTGAAAATCCATTCGTCACAGATGAACAGCTAGCAACACAGTTTCAGGTTAGTGTCCAAACGATTCGTTTAGATCGTATGGAATTAGCGATTCCAGAATTACGAGAACGAATTAAAGATGTTGCTTCGAAAACTTATGAAAATGAAGTAAAATCACTACCGATTGATGAAGTAATCGGAGAAATAATTGATATTGAATTGGATAATCGTGCACTATCTATTTTTGACGTAAAAGAAGAACATGTTTTTCAGCGCAATGGCATCGCGCGTGGACATCATTTGTTTGCACAGGCAAATTCATTGGCGGTAGCAGTTATTGACGACGAACTAGCATTAACAGTACATTCTAATATTACTTTTGTGAAACCTGTTAGAGCTGGAGATCGTGTTATTACAAAAGCTATTGTTATTGGACGTGATGAAAAAAATCATCGTACAAAAGTAGAGTTGACGTCCACTGTTAACGGCGAAACAGTTTTTGTTGGTGAATTTGATATGTATCGCACGAAAGGTGAAGGTGAACAACAATGAAATTAGCGCTTGATGGAATGGGTGGCGACAACGCACCAAAATCAGTTGTTGAAGGTGCTTTATTAGCATTAGAGCAAATTCCAAATTTAGAAATACAACTATATGGTCAGCAGGAAAAGCTTGAACCATTTATTAAAATACATGATCGATTAACTGTAGTACATTGTGAGGAAGTTGTGGAAGGAACAGACGATCCAGCACGCGCTGTTCGCCGTAAAAAGGATTCATCGATGGCAAGAATGATGGATGCAGTTGAAGAAGGAAAGGCAGATGCTTGTCTTTCAGCAGGTAATACGGGTGCTTTAATGGCAGGTGGCTTATTTAAAGTAGGACGTATTGAAGGGATTGCTAGACCTGCTTTAGCCACTACACTACCAACATTGGATGGTAAGGGCTTTTTAATGCTTGATTTAGGGGCAAATGCAGATGCGCGACCTGAGCATTTATTGCAATATGCGATTATGGGCGATATTTATGCGAAAAAGGTAGGCAGCTTACAAAAGCCACGTATTGGTTTGCTAAATATCGGTACTGAGGATAAAAAAGGAAATGAATTAACGAAGGCTGCTTTCGAATTATTAAAAGAAGCAGATTTGAACTTTATCGGCAATGTAGAAGCTCGAGATTTACTTGAAGGGGTAGCTGACGTTGTAGTAACAGATGGTTTTACAGGTAATATGGTGCTGAAATCGATAGAAGGAACAGCAGGCGCATTATTTTCAATGCTGAAAGAGGCGTTTATGTCTTCAACAAAAACAAAAATTTCGGCAGCACTTATGAAAAATAATTTACGTGATTTGAAAAATAAAATGGACTACACAGAGTATGGTGGTGCAGGTTTGTTTGGTTTACAAGCACCTGTAATAAAGGCACATGGATCTTCCAACGCCAAAGCAATATACAGTGCGATTCGCCAAGCAAATACGATGGTAGAGCATACAGTCATCTCGACGATTACAGATACAGTACGTCACTTAGAAATTGATTAACTTCTTTCAGCGGGTGTCCAAACACCCACTGATATAGAGGAACTCAGTCTAAGAACGCCACGTCCTGTGGCAACGACTGAGTGACCAACATCATGTTGCTGTCGCTACGTTAGCACTACGCTTTCGCACAGAAAACATTTGTTGGCCTAAAGCCTCCGGCGGATGTCACGGAATCGGAAAGGAGTTCTTTGTGCAAGCACAAAGCCGATTCCGGACGCAATTATGCCGAGGCATTATTGATTAAAAAGGGGATGAATGAAAAATGACGAAAATAGCATTTGTTTTTCCAGGACAAGGTTCTCAAGTAGTTGGAATGGGGCAAGAATTTATTGAGAATGCGGCAGAAAGTAAAGCGTTTTATGACAGTGCAGATCAATCACTTGGCTTTGAGCTATCTAAACTTATGTTAGAGGGGCCAGCTGAGGAGCTAACATTGACTTACCATGCACAGCCGGCGCTTTTAACTACTGGTGTGATGGTAGCAGAAAAATTACGTGCAGCAGGTATTACGCCAAACTATGCAGCAGGGCATTCACTTGGAGAGTACAGTGCATTAGTAATCGCTGGTGTGCTATCGTTCGAGGATGCAGTTTCTGTCGTACATAAGCGTGGGCTTTATATGAATGAAGCTGTACCTGCAGGGCAAGGCGCTATGGCAGCCATTCTAGGGATGGAGCTTGAGGCACTGCATGAGGTAACTGAAAAAGTATCTGCAGCAGGTGACCCGGTTCAGGTAGCGAATGTAAACTGTCCAGGGCAAATCGTTATTTCTGGTACAAAGGAAGGCGTTGACAAGGCTTCTTTAGCAGCGAAGGAAGCAGGCGCCAAACGAGCAATACCTTTAGTTGTTAGTGGCCCATTCCATTCAGAGCTAATGCGCCCATCATCTGGAAAATTAAAAGAAGCATTGGCTGCTATATCATTGTCAGCCCCAAAAATCCCTGTAATCGGCAACGTCATGGCGAAAGAATTAGAGGATGTTGCTACTATTCAACATGAGTTAGTAGAACAAGTATTTAGCGCTGTGCAATGGGAAGCATCTGTGCGTGAAATGATTGCACAAGGTGTCGATGTCTTTATTGAGTGTGGACCAGGTAAAGTATTAAGCGGATTAGTGAAAAAAATCGATCGAACTGTTGCGACATATTGTGTTTATGATGAAGCATCATTAGAGACTGTGCTAGAAGCGGCGAAGGAGTGGACAATTAATGCGTAAATTAGATGGTAAAGTAGCTGTTGTAACTGGTGCTTCGCGTGGAATAGGGCGATCTATTGCATTAAAGCTTGCTGATGAGGGCGCTAAAGTTGTCGTTAACTACAGCGGCTCACAGGCAAAGGCAGAAGAAGTTGTCGCGATGATTCAAGAGAATGGTGGCGAGGCTATTGCCGTACAAGCGAGTGTTTCCAAAACAGAGGAAGTTACAGCATTAATGAATGCAGCTGTGAAAACATTCGGCTCGCTTGATATTTTAGTAAATAATGCAGGTATTACACGTGATAACTTGTTAATGCGTATGAAAGAAGATGAATGGGACGATGTTTTAGACACGAACCTTAAAGGTGTTTTCCTTTGTACAAAAGCAGTAACTCGTCAAATGATGAAGCAACGTGCGGGCCGTATCATCAATATTTCATCGATTGTCGGTGTAGCTGGTAATGCGGGGCAGGCTAACTATGTAGCTGCAAAAGCAGGTGTTATTGGACTAACTAAAACGACTGCAAAGGAGTTAGCTTCACGAAATATTCTAGTGAATGCAATTGCACCGGGCTTTATCGAAACTGAAATGACTGAACAACTACCAGAAGATCTAAAACAAGGCATGCTTACGCAAATTCCTCTTGCTAAACTTGGGCAGCCTGAGGATATCGCAAAGGCAGTAGCTTTCCTAGCTTCAGATGATGCTAACTATATGACGGGTCAGACGTTACATATAGATGGCGGCATGGTGATGTAATTTCAATTAGTCATAGATAATGATTTTTTGTATAATCATTTGAGGGGAGGTGAATGATTTGTCTACAGTATTAGAACGCGTAACAAAAGTAATCGTGGACCGTTTAGGTGTTGAAGAAAGTGAAGTAACTCTAGAAGCTTCTTTCCGTGATGATTTAGGTGCTGACTCATTAGACGTAGTTGAGCTTGTAATGGAGCTTGAAGACGAATTCGATATGGAAATTTCTGATGAAGATGCTGAAAAAATCTCAACGGTTGGTTCTGCAATTTCATACATTGAAAGTAAATTAAACTAATTTCGTTTAACGTTATTCAGCAGAAATTACTACTGTTTTTGCTTGAATGTGAAGAGCGGATATAATAGGCTAAGATGTATTTAAAAGGGTACGAAATGGTTCGTTTTTCGAATTATGAACGTCCCTTTTTTTGTTTTAGAAAATAAATTACGAAAAAATTTCCAAAACATTGTATTTAAGCCGAAATACTTTTGCATAAATGTCTTGAAAAAGGTACACTAAAACGGTAGAAACTATTAGGAAGGCAGATTGTTCAATGGCTATGAAAAGAAAAGGAACTATGCAGAAATCTGGCGTACTTCCTGAAAAAGTACGCAATCAATTCGAGCTGTTACAGCATGAATTAACTATCACATTTATTAATAAAAATTTATTGTATCAAGCATTCACGCATTCATCTTATGTGAATGAGCATCGCCGTAAATTGTTTACGGATAATGAGCGTCTTGAATTTTTAGGAGACGCAGTACTTGAACTGTCTGTTTCTAAATACCTTTTTGAGAAATACCCTCATATGAGTGAGGGTGAGCTGACGAAGCTACGAGCATCCATAGTATGTGAGCCATCACTTGTGGTCTTTGCAAATGAATTAGGCTTTGGTCGCTTTGTATTACTCGGAAAAGGTGAGGAATTAACAGGTGGACGGGAACGCCCAGCGCTGCTTGCAGATGTATTTGAATCATTTGTAGGTGCCCTTTATTTAGATCAGGACTTACAAACGGTCGTGTCCTTTTTAGAACGAATCGTATTCCCGAAAGTAGAAGTCGGTGCTTTTTCGCATGTGATGGATTTTAAAAGCCAATTGCAAGAAATGGTACAGCAAACGAATAATGGCCTTCTTCATTATGAAATTATTGATGAAAAGGGTCCTGCACATAACCGTACCTTTGTATCGAGCGTACTATTAAATGGACAGGAGCTTGGTATTGGTCGTGGGAAATCAAAAAAAGAAGCCGAGCAGCAAGCTGCGCAATGTGCGATGCGTGCAATGCGTGAGCAATCTGCAAAAGAGGAGGCTTAATAGATGTTCCTAAAACGACTCGAAGTGATTGGCTTTAAATCTTTTGCGGAGCGCATTGGAATTGATTTTGTGCCCGGCGTTACAGCGGTTGTTGGGCCAAATGGCAGTGGAAAAAGTAATGTCACTGATGCTATTCGTTGGGTACTTGGGGAGCAATCGGCAAAGTCGTTACGTGGGGCAAAGATGGAGGATGTTATTTTTGCTGGGAGTGACTCACGTAAGCCACTAAACTTTGCAGAGGTAACATTAATTTTAGATAACACAGATGAACAGCTTGCTTTTTCCTATACAGAAGTCAGCGTAACAAGACGCGTATACCGTTCAGGAGATAGTGAATATTTATTAAATAACCAGCAGTGTCGCCTGAAGGATATTACGGACTTGTTTATGGACTCAGGACTTGGGAAAGAAGCCTTCTCCATTATTTCACAAGGCCGTGTCGATGAAATTTTAAATAGCCGACCTGATGACCGTCGTTCGATTTTTGAAGAGGCAGCTGGCGTGTTAAAGTATAAATTAAGAAAGAAAAAAGCAGAGCATAAGCTTGTTGAAACAGATGAAAATTTGTATCGTGTTTTAGATATTTTACATGAACTAGACAGTCGTCTGGAGCCGCTAGAAATTCAAGCATCAAGTGCAAGAGATTATGTGCAAATGTCAACAGAGTTAAAGGATTTTGATATCGCCATCCTTGTGCACGATTTAAAAAATTGTGCACAATCTTTGCATGCACTGAAAGCTGAGTACACAGAGCTATATGAAACAGAGCAAAAACAAGCGCATAATATCTCTTCAATAGAAAAGCAAACTGCAAGCATTCGTAAGCTTTTAAAAGAGCTAGATGACTATTTGGATACTACTCAGGCTGAGTTTGTTAATGCGACGATGGAGGTAGAGCGTTGGGATGGTCGTAAAGCATTAATGGCTGAAAAGCGACAAAATGCTTCTAATCAACTACTTCAATTGAATACAGCATTACAAGAAGCAAAAGATGAGGTCGAGGCTCTCATAGTTCAAGAGCAAGAGAAAAAAGAAGTGTTCGCTGAAAAACAGCAAGAGGTATCAGAGCTAAAACAAAGCATCAAGCAATTAGAACAATCTTTAAATCGCTCTGTTTCTGAAATTGAACAAGAAATTGAAGAACAAAAAAACCACTATATCGACTCCTTAAACGAAGAAGCAACAGTTAAAAATGAATTGAAAAATATTGAACAACAATTAGCACAACAAAAAGCGATGGCGACACGAATGTCAGACCAAACTGATGAATTTGGTCAGGAGCTTGCACAAATTCTTGTGGAAAAAGAAAAGCTAGTTGTTGCTCACACTACAACAACTAACGAATTGCAGGGAAAACTTGAGCAATACGAAACATTGCAAATACAGCTTAAGAACGTCAATGCATCGTTTAATGAAAAGCAAGACATGCTTTATAAGGCTTATCAGCATCAGCAGCAACTGAAGGCTAGAAAAGATACGCTAGCTGAGCTTGAAGCAGATTTCTCTGGGTTCTTCCATGGAGTAAAAGAAGTATTATTAGCGCGTGATAAAGGTGAATTAGCTGGAATTGAAGGAGCTGTTGCTGAGTTAATCCAAGTAGATGGAAAATATTCCCAGGCTATTGAAACAGCATTAGGGGCAGCCTCTCAACATATTGTGACAACCGATGAACGATATGCTCAACAGGCAATTCATTGGTTAAAACAAAAGAGAGCTGGACGCGCGACGTTTTTACCCAAATCAGTCATGAAGTCACGTAAAATCAATCTATCTATGATTCAACTAGCTACTGAGCATCCAGCATTTGTCCAAATGGCTGATGCACTTGTTACGTTCGATGAAAACAACCGCACAATTGTCGAAAACCTTCTTGGCAATGTAATCGTTGCATCAAGTTTAGAAGGTGCAAGCCAAATTGCTCGATTATGTGGTTTTCGATATCGTGTCGTAACACTTGAAGGTGATATCGTCAATGCAGGCGGTTCGTTAACAGGTGGTTCTGTGAAGCAACAATCTTCACTCTTTACTAGAAAAGCGGAATTAGATGGTTTAATAGTAAAGCTAGAATCGTTAGAAGCATCCATTTATAGTGCTGAACAGGCTGTCACAACTGAAAAAGAGAAGCTTGCAATATTGCGAGACAAAGTAGAGCAATTGAAGCTTGATGGAGAGCAACTACGAAAAGATGAAATGCAGCAGGCGAGTCGTATTCGCGAGCTAGAGGTTGTCGAGAAAAGCTTATCTGCACGAGTATCTTTTGCTTCTAATGAAACACAAGATGTAAAAACACGCGAAGAAGCATTGTTAGCTCAAAGGGAAGCGGCTACAGAGCGTTTAACGGCACTAGCAACAGAACTGTTAGAAATTAATGAAACAGTGGAACAACTAAGTAAGGTGAAGTTACAAAGCGAAACAGAGAAGGATGTACTTCGTGAGCAATCCGCAGAAAAACGCTCGCAGTTAGCAGTTATGCAGGAGCAAATGTCACAAGTGCAAATTGCTACTGCAGAGTTAGCCCTACAATTGAACAAAGCTCGTCAAAAAGTTGACAATATTTCTCAGGAAATAATCTGGCTTCAATCTGATGAATCGACAAAACTTTTAAGTGATGAAGAAGTTGATGAGCAGGTTGCTACGTGGAAAGCGAGAAGAGATTCACTGCAGGATACTATTTCACAGAAAAAAGATGAAAAAGTAGCACAACAACAAGAGCTTACTACTTTAGAAGAACAGCTGAAGGAATTGCAACGTACACATAAAGGCTATCTTGAAGCAATACGTGCAAATGAATTGAAGCGAAGTCGCGTAGAATTTGAGATAAATAATTTCAATGAACAGCTAGAAGAAAACTATCAGCTAGCATTTGATGAGGCTGAGGAGTTAGCCCTTGCAATTGAAGATGAAGAGCATATGCGACGTCGAGTGAAACTGCTGAAGAAATCGATAGAGGAGCTAGGTCCTGTTAATTTGAGTTCCATTGAGGAATACGATCGTGTACTTGAACGCCATTCATTCTTAACTGAGCAGCGGGAGGATTTACTTGCTGCACAGGAAACATTGCATGAGGCTATTAAAGAGATGGATGAGGAAATGACGCTTCGATTTAGCGAAACCTTCTATGCTATTCGAGAGCAATTTAAACGTGTATTCCGTGAATTGTTTGGTGGAGGACAGGCAGATTTAGTGTTATTGGACCCTCAAAATCTGCTAGAAACGGGTATAGAAATCGTAGCACAACCACCAGGGAAAAAATTACAAAACCTAAGTTTACTTTCAGGTGGTGAACGTGCACTTACTGCAATCGCTTTATTATTCTCCATCTTAAATATACGACCTGTACCATTTTGTATTCTCGATGAGGTAGAGGCGGCTTTAGATGAGGCAAATGTCGTTCGATATAGCCAATATTTGAAGAAATTTAGCCGTAATACGCAATTTATTGTGATCACACATCGTAAAGGGACGATGGAGGGAGCGGATGTCTTGTATGGTATTACAATGCAGGAATCAGGCGTGTCTAAACTTGTATCAGTAAAATTAGAAGATGAACCCGTACTTGCGGAGCAAAGGAGCGAACAAGCATGAGTTTTTTTAAACGTTTAAAAGATAAGTTGGTAGGCAACCCGGTCGAGGAAGAAAAAGTAGTAGAGAGTACGGAAGAAGAAGCTGCTGAACAGAAGCAAGACGAAGCAACAGAGCCTGCTCAAATTGAAGAAATTGAAGAAATTGTAGATGAAGTTGAAAAAGTAGAGGAAGTTTCTGTAACGGAAAGTTCAATTGAAACCGAAATTCCTGAAGAAAAAGAAGATCAAGAACAACTAGAGCAACAAGAAGTGCAAGAGGTTGCGATAGCAGAAGAACCAGTAGAGGAGAAAAAACCTTCTGCATGGTCTATTACACAAAAGTTCAAGGCTGGACTGGAAAAAACGCGTAATTCATTTACTTCAAAAGTGAATGATCTAGTTGCTCGCTATCGAAAAGTGGACGAAGATTTCTTTGAAGAATTAGAAGACTTATTATTACAGGCAGACGTTGGCTTTGAAACAGTAATGGAGCTAATGGACAAATTACGCTTCGAGGTTCAGCGTAAAAATATAAAAGATACAAACGGAATTCAAACGCTTATTTCTGAAAAACTTGTGGAAATTTATGAGCAAGGAGAAGAAGATTTAATCGAACTGAATATGCAACCTGAAGGTGAGCTTACTGTCATTTTATTCGTTGGGGTAAACGGTGTTGGGAAAACGACTACCATCGGTAAACTTGCTCATCGTCTAAAATCACAAGGTAAAACAGTTGTTTTAGCGGCAGGTGATACTTTCCGTGCTGGTGCCATCGACCAATTACAAGTTTGGGGAGACCGTGTTGGTTGTGAAGTGATTAAACAATCAGAAGGCTCTGATCCAGCAGCGGTTATGTATGATGCAATTCGCGCGGCGAAAAACCGTAAAGCGGATGTGTTAATTTGTGATACAGCAGGACGTCTACAAAACAAAGTGAACTTAATGAATGAACTTGAAAAAGTTCATCGTGTAATTTCTCGAGAGATACCAAATGCTCCGCATGAAGTACTATTAGCATTAGATGCAACAACAGGTCAAAATGCACTTGTTCAAGCACAAACATTTAAAGAGGTTACAAATGTAACAGGAATTGTCTTAACAAAACTTGACGGTACTGCAAAAGGTGGTATTGTCCTTGCCATTCGCAACAAACTACACATTCCAGTGAAGTTTATTGGTCTTGGTGAAAAAATGGACGATTTACAGCCATTTGATGCAGAGCGTTATGTGTATGGATTATTTGCGGATGGTTTAGATAAAGAATTACAAAATAATGAGGATTAGGTTCATCATCAAGAGTTGTAGATGACTTTTGTTAAAACGTATACTATGTAAATAAGTCGGAACGGAAATCAACAACACGTTTTGGTGGTGGTCCGAGGATTAACATTTGAGGAAGTAAATTTGTAATTGCGCTCGTTTGTGCAGGGAAACGCATTGTTTAAAAGGGAAATACTAGCTATAGGTGAAAAACGCCTGAAAAGCAGTTAATTAAAGCTTTTAGACAAGGAGATTACCTTGACACGGACGGGCGCTTTTCGTTATGATACAAATGACTAATAACGGGAGGAGAAATATTCGATGCTACTTGAAAAAACAACACGCATGAACTTTCTCTTCGACTTTTATCAAGCATTATTAACAGATAAGCAACGAAGTTATATGGAGCTATATTATTTAGATGATCACTCGCTTGGAGAGATTGCTGAATCATATGGAGTTTCACGCCAAGCTGTTTATGATAATATCCGTCGAACAGAAGCGATGCTTGAAGAATATGAAGAAAAACTATGTTTATTGGAAAAATTTCAACAACGTACACAAATGCTTGCGCAGCTAACAACAGGGATCACGGAACAAAGTATGACAGTTGAAGTGCAATTGGCGCTTATAGAACAGTTGAAAGAATGGGATTAGGAGGCGAAAGCAATGGCTTTTGAAGGATTAGCGGAGCGACTCCAAGGAACGATCCAAAAGATTAAAGGTAAAGGAAAAGTATCGGAACAAGACGTTAAAGAAATGATGCGAGAGGTCCGATTTGCTTTAATCGAGGCGGATGTTAACTTAAAAGTAGTCAAAGAATTCGTTAAAAAGGTCAGTGAACGTGCTGTCGGTGTAGAAGTTATGCAAAGCTTAACACCCGGTCAGCAGGTTATTAAAATCGTACAAGACGAATTAACAGAATTAATGGGTGGCGAGCAAAGCCCAATCAAATTTAATACAAAGCCACCAACTGTTATTATGATGGTCGGCTTACAAGGTGCAGGGAAAACGACAACTACAGGTAAATTGGCAAATGTGCTACGTAAAAAATATAATCGTAAGCCATTACTAGTTGCTGCAGACGTTTATCGTCCAGCGGCTGTTCAGCAGTTACAAACGTTAGGAAAGCAGTTATCCTTACCTGTTTTTGCGTTAGGAACGGATGTATCTCCAGTAGAAATTGCACGTCAGGCAATTGAATTGGCGAAAGAAGAGCATCATGATGTCGTTATTATCGATACAGCTGGTCGCTTGCATATCGATGAAGATTTAATGCAAGAATTAAAAGATATTCGTGCACTAAAAGAGCCGGATGAAGTGTTCCTAGTTGTAGATGCTATGACAGGTCAGGATGCTGTCAACGTGGCAGAAAGCTTTAATGAAGCAATCGGCATTACAGGGGTTGTTTTAACAAAGCTTGATGGTGATACACGTGGTGGTGCTGCATTATCAATTCGTTCAGTAACACAGAAGCCGATTAAGTTTGTCGGGATGGGCGAAAAATTGGATGCACTCGAACCATTCCATCCAGAGCGTATGGCGTCTCGTATATTAGGGATGGGCGACGTTCTATCGCTTATTGAAAAGGCTCAGGCAAACGTTGATGAAGCAAAGGCTAAAGAACTAGAGGAAAAATTTAAAACTCAGAGCTTTACATTTGATGATTTTGTTGAGCAATTGCAGCAAGTAAAGAAAATGGGTCCGCTTGAGGATATTTTAAAAATGTTACCAGGTGCTGGCAAAATCAAAGGCTTAGACAATGTTAAAGTGGATGATAAGCAAATGGGTCGCGTAGAAGCGATTATTTACTCGATGACACCTGCTGAAAAGACGAATCCAGAAATTATTAACGGTAGCCGTAAAAAGCGCATAGCGAATGGTTCTGGGACTTCGATTCAAGAGGTGAATCGTCTATTAAAACAATTTGATGAAATGAAGAAAATGATGAAGCAAATGACAGGCATGGCGAGTGGTAAAGGAAAGAAAAAGATGAAAATGCCAGGCTTTGATTCATTGTTTAAATAATAATTTATAGGTGTTAAGAAAAAACACTTTACAAACAACATAAACATTGATAATATACTATCTTGTGTGAAACTTATTCGGAGGTGCTATTAAAATGGCAGTTAAAATTCGCTTAAAACGTATGGGAGCTAAAAAATCTCCTTTCTATCGTATCGTAGTTGCAGACGCTCGTTCACCACGTGACGGTCGTCAAATCGAAACAGTTGGTACTTACAACCCACTAACTCAACCAGCTACTGTAAACATCGATGAAGAGAAAGCTCTTAAATGGTTAGCTGACGGTGCAAAACCATCAGATACAGTGCGTAACTTGTTCTCAGAACAAGGTATCATGGAAAAATTCCATAACCAAAAATTCAGTAAATAATCGGGGGCGACGTCTTTGAAGCAGCTGATTGAAGCAATCGTTTTACCGTTAGTCGATTATCCAGAAGAAGTTCGTATAGAGACGGATGAAAATGCAAATCGAATTGTTTATAAACTTTTTGTTCATCCAGAGGATCGAGGGAAAGTCATAGGCAAACAAGGGCGAGTAGCGAAAGCGATTCGTACAATTGTTTATTCAGCGGCGGGTAGTCACCATCAAAAAAAGACCTACGTCGATATATTGGATTGATAGAAAAGATTTTCACGCTCTTTTACATGCAACAAGCACTGGAGAGTCCTGATCGGTATGTTTAAATGCGCTTAGGAATTCAAAGTGGCTCTGAGGTAAAGCGTAAAATCTGGACTAAAAGGAAGGAGCTTGCCGGTTCCTTCCTTTTTTCATTATCATAATTATTTTGAGAGGTAATTGAACATAATGACATTGAGGAAGACTGGTCAACGTCTTAGCTATAACACCGTCCACCAAAAGTTAAACTGCTTTTGTAGGTGAAAGGTGAGAGAAAGGTTACTTTTTGATCTGGCTAGCTAGTAGCTTGACGGGGATGAGCTTGTTTAGCATTTTTATACGAGGTGAGATTTGAATGGAATGGTTTAATGTAGGTCGTATTGTCAATACGCATGGTATTCGTGGTGAGGTGCGTATATTATCAACAACAGATTTTGAAGAAGAGCGCTTCGCAGTAGGAAATAAGCTTGCGGCGTTTAAAAAAGACGATAAAAAGCCAACGTGGGTAACAATTGAATCAGTGCGTCGTCATAAAAACTTTATTTTATTAACTTTTGAAGGAATGCATAACATCAACTTGGTTGAGCCTTTCAAAGAAGGCATGCTCAAAGTTACGAAAGATCAAATGTCAGATAATTTATTAGAGGAAAATGAATTTTTCTTCCATGAAATAATTGGCTGTACAATTGTTTCTGAAGAAGGCGAAACAATCGGAGCAGTGACCGACATTCTTCAAACAGGAGCAAATGATGTTTGGGTAGTCAAGGGCGCTAAAAAAGAACATTATATCCCGTATATCGAAGACATCGTCAAGGAAATTGATGTTGATGAGAAGAAAATTGTGATACACGTAATGGAAGGCCTGCTATGATGAATATTCATGTGTTAAGTTTATTTCCTGATATGTTTGCAGGCGTCTTTGGTGCATCCATATTAAAGAAAGCACAGGAAAAAGGTGCTGTAAAGCTAGAAGTAACTGATATTCGTGGATTTTCGGGTAACAAGCATAATCAAGTAGACGATTATCCGTATGGTGGTGGCGCGGGAATGGTATTAAAACCAGAGCCGATGTTTAGCGCTGTCGAGTCCATTACTGAAGGAAGAAATCCTCGTATCATTTTGATGTGTCCACAAGGTGAGCGTTTTACTCAAAAAAAGGCAGAAGAGCTAGCGCAAGAAAAAGAACTAGTATTTTTATGTGGTCATTATGAAGGTTATGATGAACGCATTCGTCAGCATCTTGTTACAGACGAGATTTCAATTGGAGATTTCGTATTAACTGGTGGAGAGCTAGGGGCTATGACGGTTATAGATAGCGTTGTACGACTTCTGCCGGGGGTTTTAGGACAAGAGGATTCCCATATACAAGATTCGTTCTCAACAGGTCTTTTAGAGCACCCACATTATACACGACCTGCTGAATTTCGTGGAATGAAAGTACCTGATATTTTACTATCGGGTAATCATGCAAAGATTGAGCAATGGCGTGAGGAAGAATCTTTGAAAAGAACATTCGAACGTCGTCCAGATCTACTCGAGAATTATCCGTTAACCGATAAGCAAAAATTGTATGTAGAAAAACTTGAAAAACAACAATAAAGATGCTTGATTGCTATCTACATTTGTGATAACATCTATTCTGTACTTCTATGTGAAGTACTGAATTACGATGTTCCGCTGTGGCATAGATTGCGTGCAAGAGCATCTGTCTAAGGAGAGAAAACAATGTCAAACATTATTGCAGAAATTACAAAAGCTCAGCTTCGCACTGATCTACCAACTTTCCGTCCTGGTGATACTGTTAAGGTACACGTGAAAGTAGTAGAGGGTACTCGTGAACGTATCCAAGTATACGAAGGTGTAGTAATTAAACGTCGTGGTGGCGGAATTAGCGAAACTTTCACAGTTCGTAAAATTTCTTATGGTGTAGGTGTTGAACGTACATTCCCTGTACACACACCAAAAATCGCTAACTTAGAAGTTGTACGTCGTGGTAAAGTACGTCGTGCTAAACTTTACTACCTACGTAACTTACGTGGTAAAGCTGCTCGTATTAAAGAAATTCGATAATTATGATTTAAAAGTGAGGGGCTTGTGCAACAAGCTCCTTTTCTTTTTGCTTGTCATCTTAAATAACTATCATCTAAAATGAGGATAGACAAGGGGGCAAATCTCGATGGAAAAACAAGTGAAGGAAAAGAATGAACTATGGGAATGGACTAAGGCACTTCTAATTGCATTTGCGATTGCAGCAATTATTCGTTATTTTTTATTTACACCCATTGCAGTAGATGGCGAGTCCATGATGCCAACCCTTGAAGATGGTGACCGTATGATCGTGAATAAAATTGGTTATAAAATAGGTGAACCAAAACGCTTTGATATTGTTGTGTTTCACGCTCCAGAGCAGAAAAACTATATTAAACGTGTTATTGGACTACCAGGAGATACATTGGAATATAAAAATGATCAATTATACATTAACGGTGAACCGCTAGATGAGCCTTATTTAGATGCCTACAAATCACAAATTACAGAAGGTACATTAACAGAGGATTTTACATTAAAAGACATTGATGTAAAACTCGATGTAATTCCAGAGGGCTATGTTTTCGTTATGGGAGACAATCGTCGATACAGTAGGGACAGTCGTGATATTGGTATCGTCGATCAAAAAGAGATTATTGGTAATACAAGTCTGATTTTCTGGCCGTTTAGTGATATTAAAATTGTAAAGTAATACTTGAAAGGGAGGGCTAACACTCCCTTTTTCTTTTAGTTTAGGAGGTATAGATATGACTATACAATGGTTTCCAGGGCATATGGCGAAGGCCCGAAGAGAAGTAACAGAAAAATTAAAGCTCGTTGATATTATTTTTGAATTAATAGATGCACGTTTACCTCTATCTTCGCGTAATCCGATGATAGACGAAGTGATCAATCAAAAACCGCGTCTCCTTATCTTAAATAAGGCAGATATGGCAGATGAGCAGGAAACACGTAAGTGGGTAGAGTACTTTGCACAACGTGGTCATAAGGCAGTAGCAATTAATTCTCTTGAAGGTAAAGGATTACAGCAGGTTACAAAGGCTGCCCAAGAAATATTAAAAGAAAAATTTGAGCGTATGAAGGCGCGTGGGATGAAGCCAAGAGCCATTCGCGCAATGATTGTTGGAATTCCAAACGTAGGGAAATCAACGCTGATTAACCGACTAGCGAAGAAAAATATCGCAAAAACAGGGAATACTCCAGGGGTAACTAAGGCTCAGCAATGGATAAAGGTTGGTAAGGAGCTTGAATTACTCGATACACCAGGTATTTTATGGCCGAAGTTTGAAGATCAGGAAGTAGGTTACAAATTAGCCTTAACAGGAGCTATAAAGGATACTATAACAAATATGGAGGATTTAGCTGTATATGGTCTACGCTTTTTATCCATTCATTATCCGGCACGAATGGAAGAACGCTATGGCTTCCAGTTTGTACATGAAGATTTAGTTGAGACTTTCGACCATATCGGTAAACTTCGTCGTGTGTTCGGTCCTGGTGGAGAAATCGATTATGATCAAGTAGCTCAACTAATCGTTCGAGATATTCGTGGTTTACAATTAGGTAAACTAACATTTGATTTTGTTGACGAACAACTTGAAAAAGAAACAGAGCAGCAATAATGAAAACTGTCATACTCACGTCATAAATCGTGAGCGTGACAGTTTTTCTTTTAGGAATACGTCTTCTTGCCGATATAGGATATAGAGCATGAAAAAGAAGTTATAATTATTTTGGGATTAGCGTCCTTCTGAAATGAATGTGCATTCAAGTACATATTGTGGAAAGCGCAAAAGCGTTAAGGTGAATCCTTAGCTTGAAAGAAACGAAAAACGTACTAGAACTTAAAATTAACGATTTGGGAGTAAATAGATGAAAACGATTAAAGAAATCACTACAGCTTTGAAGGAAGCGGAGGAATGGCAGGACTGGATGGTAGGAGTAGAGAGTGATGAACGTGCGGGTGTGCAAAAGGCTTGGCTAAGCTGGAAAAAGCGCCAAGATAAAAAACAACAGCTACTGCAGGAACATCAAACGAAAGTTGATTTCGATCAAAGCTACGGAGGAAAAGAAGTCTTCATTGCAGGGGTAGATGAAGCAGGACGTGGACCTTTAGCAGGACCAGTAGTAACTGCTGCTGTTATTTTACCCTCAAACTGCGAGGTTCTTGTCGGATTAAATGATTCAAAGCAATTATCAAAGGATAAACGCAATGCCTATGCTGCTTTAATAAAAGAACATGCATTAAGTTATTTTATCCATTTCCAATCAGCGCAACAAATTGATGAATTAAATATCTACGAAGCGACAAAACAATCGATGAAGACAAGTGTAGAATCGTTATCTATTAAGCCTAATTATGTGCTAGTTGATGCTATGACACTGCCAATCTCTATTCCACAGGATTCAATTATTAAAGGGGATGCGAAAAGCTTAGCTATTGCAGCTGCATCGATATTAGCGAAAACGGCTCGAGATGATTATATGGATCAATTGGACAACGAATTCCCTATGTATGGTTTTGCTCAGCATGCAGGATATGGTACAAAGCAACATTTAAAAGCACTTGAAGAATTCGGCCCAACGAGCCATCATCGCAAGTCGTTTGAGCCGATAAAGTCAATGCTTTAACTTCTTTCACAAATGTTTTATGTAGCGACAGCAAATAGCATACTAAAAATAAAAGGCTCTCCGCCAAAGTTAGGAATGGCATTAGTTAAAACGTATATCATGTGGTTAAGTTGATCTTCGTTCCGACTGGGCGACTCCTTGGGGATCAGCGTCACAGATGAGACCCTGGAGCGAGCCATCAGAGGAACGAAGGCTAAAAGCATCACGTCCTGTGATAACGCCTTCGTGACCAACATCGTGCTGTTGCTGTCGCTACGCTTTCGCACATACCCTCTGCTGCCGCTACGTTAGCACTACGCTTTCGCGCAAAAAACATCTGTTGGCCCAAGCGGCTCATCGGACGCCCCTAGGAAGCTCTGCTCTGCGCGAAAGCGAAACGTCAGCGGCAAAGGCCCAGGCGGAACGGAAATCACCCCACGTGATGGTGGTGAGCCAAATAAAAAATAGACGCCAATTACGCCAAGGAGTAATTGATGAAAGGAGTACGTATATGACAGCCACATCTTTTAATCCGATTCAAATGCAACAAGCTGCGGTAACCTCAACTAATCAGCCACTTGCTTTAAAACAAGGACAAGTATTTCATGGAACGATTAAACAATTATATCCAGATCAAACGGCAGAGATACAAGTTGGTCATCAGAAGTTTATTGCTAAACTCGAAGTGCCACTAAAAGCAGGTGACGCCCATTTCTTTCAAGTAACTGGTATAAACCCACAAACAGAACTAAAAGTTGTTACGGGTCCTATGGCGCAAACGGCATCCCAGAGTCAACAAATTAATCAGTTACTTGAATCGATGAATTTACCAAAGACGGCTGAAATGCAACAGCTTCTTGCCCATTTTATGAAAGCACAGCTACCGATTTCAAAGGAGCAACTGACGCAGGCAGAAATGTGGATGAAGGCATTACCAGATGGCATTACTAAACTAGATGCTCTACAAGCCATTCAAAAAATGGTGGAGCTTAAAATGCCTATGACAAATGACGTTTTTCAAGCGCTTATTAGTGGACAAAAAACTAGCGGCATGATTTCCGTGATGGAAAACTTCGCACAGCTTTTAGCTAAAGATACAGCTTTACCAGAGAACCTCAAGCAAAACCTAATGCAACAAATACAGGCAATTGCAAAGCCTTTTGAAGCAGAAACAGGTGGTTTAGTGCTTGCCAAGTCCGTACAAATATTAACTAATAATATGGCTTCTATGAGTGATAAGATTCAGGCCATGAATATGTTAAAGGATGCAGGGGTATTACCTCAGCAGGCAACCCTACAAAACTGGTCAAGTCTCAATGGTGTAAAGCCTGTCCAGCCAAATCAACTTCAACAGGCAGGAGAGGTTATACAAACAATTCTATCGACAAAATCTGACAATACAAATCAGCTTGTTGACCAGCTTAAAACATGGACAGCAAATCAAAGCCTGTTAACCAATGAACAAAAACAGCCATTAAATCAACTAATCGATAGATTTAATCAGCTACCAGCAACTAAACAAACGCTAGAGGTTTTTGCTAAACAGATGCAAGAACAACTTATAAAAGCGTTTGCAGAAAATTCTTCGGAGCGTTTGTTTACACAAGACGCCAATGCTCTTTCAGTGAAGGACCATTTATTATCGCTTTTAAAGCATGAAGCAACTTCTCCAATACAAAACGAAGCATTCATGCGAAGTCTTATGAAAAATAGTGTTGAATCCCCGCTATCAATGATTCAGCAGATTGTTACGCAAGCAGATGCTCATGTACAAAATTCTATGGACAGTAAAGCAATGGAACATGCACTTAAAACGGTATTAAAAAATCTAGGAGTTAGCTATGAAGCGACACTTAGTAATAAGTCAGCAGATTTACAGCAGATTGCACATCAAATAAAACCTCAGCTACATACATTATTGCAGGAAACACATGTTACTCCGCAGCTGAAGGAAGCTGCCGAAATGTTAATGGCGCGTATGAACGGCATGCAGCTAGCATCAGGGGAGAATGGCCATCAGCATCAGCTTATTATGCAAGTACCATTGGAATTCTTCGGCAAGAAAATGGATGCAACATTACAGTGGAATGGACGCATGAAGGAAGACGGTAAAATTGATGCCAATTACGCGCGTATATTATTTTATTTACAAATGGAATCTATGAAAGAAACGGTTATTGATATGCAGGTTCAAAATCGTGTAGTTTCTGTGACAGTATTTAACGAAAATAATGATATTATTCCGCTTGCAGAACCACTAAAAGCGGCATTAAAAATAGGCCTAGCTGAAAAAGAGTATCAACTTTCAGGCGTTTTTATTAAACAATTTGAAAAATCCCAACCTGAAAAACCCCCTGTAGTAGAACAGCAGGAGGAACATAGTGGGGTGGATTTTCGCATATGAGTGAAGAAAAATTTACTCGAAAAGAGGCTATCGCTCTCACGTATAAGTTAGGACGTTTTGATAGTCCAACAGTCGTAGCAAAAGGAAAAGGGAAAATAGCAGAAAATATATTAGCACGCGCGAATGAGCACGATGTCCCGATTTATGAGGATCCTAACCTTGTTCAATTACTTGGACAATTAGATTTAAATGAGTCAATTCCAGAAGAATTGTACGAAGCTGTCGCTGAGGTTTTTGCATTTATATATCGATTAGATCAACAACATGCGCAAAAATATAGAAAAAACAAAGAATTCTGATTTTCGTAAAACTCTGTTTTAGTACACGAAGTAGAAGAAAGTGTCATATAAAAAGATAAAAAATGAACAAAAGACAAAGTGTAGACTTTATCAGAATCTTTAGTTAGAATAGATTATGTTAGTAAAACAATTTATGCAAATGTTTGATGGGAGGATGTATTATGAATATCCATGAATATCAAGGGAAAGAGATTCTTAAAAAGTATGGTGTAGCTGTACCAAATGGAAAAGTTGCTTTTTCCCCTGATGAAGCAGTGAAAGTAGCGAAGGAACTTGGCTCTAATGTAACAGTAGTCAAGGCGCAAATTCATGCAGGTGGACGCGGTAAAGCAGGTGGTGTAAAAATCGCTAAAAACCTTGACGAGGTGCGTACATATGCAAAAGAATTATTAGGTAAAATTTTAGTGACTCATCAAACAGGTCCTGAGGGAAAAGAAGTAAAACGCTTATATATTGAAGAGGGTTCTGATATTCAAAAAGAATACTATTTAAGCTTAGTATTAGACCGCGCAACATCCCGTGTAACAATGATGGGATCTGAAGAGGGCGGCATGGATATTGAAGAAGTAGCAGAAGCACATCCAGAAAAAATCTTCAAAGAAGTTGTGGATCCTGTTGTTGGGTTAACAGGCTTCCAGGCACGTCGCATGGCGTTTAATATGAATATTCCAGCAAACCTAGTAGGGAAAGCTGTTAAATTAATGTTAGGCTTATATCAAGCGTTTATCGACAAAGATGCTTCGATTGTAGAAATTAATCCACTTGTTGTAACTGGACAAGGCGAAGTTTTAGCATTAGATGCTAAATTTAATTTCGATGCAAATGGGTTGTATCGTCATAAAGATATTGTCGAATTACGTGATTTTGATGAAGAAGATCCAAAGGAAATCGAAGCATCAAAATATGACCTTAGCTATATTTCACTAGATGGCAACATTGGCTGTATGGTTAATGGAGCTGGTCTTGCTATGGCTACAATGGACACAATTAGCTATTATGGCGGAAGCCCCGCTAACTTCCTAGATGTAGGTGGCGGTGCAACAGCTGAAAAAGTAACAGAAGCTTTCAAAATTATCCTTTCTGATCCACATGTAAAAGGCATTTTTGTTAACATTTTTGGCGGAATTATGAAATGTAACATTATCGCTGAGGGTGTTGTAACAGCTGCCAAAGAAATCGGCTTAGCTGTGCCGTTAGTTGTACGTTTAGAAGGTACAAATGTAGAACTTGGAAAAGAAATTTTAAATGCATCTGGTTTAAACATCGTTGCAGCAGATTCAATGGCTGACGGTGCACAAAAAATTGTGGGACTAGTAGGCTAAGGAAGGCAGGGAGAACAATGGCTGTATTTATTAACAAAGATACGAAGGTAATTGTACAAGGGATTACGGGCGAAACAGCGCTTTTCCATACGAAGCAAATGCTTGAGTATGGTACTAAAATTGTAGCAGGTGTTACACCGGGTAAAGGTGGTCTTGAAATCGAAGGAGTACCTGTGTTCAATACTGTAGCAGAAGCTGTAGCTGCGACAGGCGCGACAACTTCAGTTATTTATGTACCTGCTCCATTTGCTGCAGACGCTATTTTAGAGGCTGTTGATGCTGAATTAGAATTAACAATCTGTATTACTGAGCATATTCCTGTCCTTGATATGGTTAAGGTTAAACGTTATATGGAAGGTAAAAAGACGCGCCTAGTAGGTCCAAACTGTCCAGGTGTCATTACGGCAGATGAATGTAAGATTGGTATTATGCCTGGTTATATTCATACAAAAGGACATGTAGGAGTTGTTTCTCGCTCTGGTACATTAACATATGAAGCTGTGCACCAATTAACACAAGCTGGTATTGGTCAAACTACAGCTGTTGGTATCGGTGGAGACCCTGTCAATGGTACAAACTTTATCGATGTTTTGGAAGCGTTTAACAACGATCCAGAAACATATGCAGTTGTTATGATTGGGGAAATTGGAGGTACAGCTGAAGAAGAAGCGGCTGAGTGGATTAAAGCGAATATGACGAAACCTGTCGTTGGCTTTATCGGTGGGCAAACAGCGCCTCCAGGTAAACGTATGGGTCACGCTGGTGCTATTATTTCTGGTGGTAAAGGGACAGCAACAGAGAAAATTAAGGCAATGAATGCTGCTGGTATTGAAGTAGCAGAGACGCCATCTGTTATTGGTGAAACGCTTATTAAAGTAATCAAAGAAAAAGGGCTGTACGAAAAGTGTAAAACCCATTAAAATGGAAGATGTAGCACATTGTGGCTACATCTTTTTCTTTTCCCTTATTTAGACACTGCTTAACTTGCTTCTAATAGAAGTATGTTCAAGCAAATGTGATTTCTTACTTCCTACTTCTTCAGTTTAACTTATTTCAGCAGAAGTCTCCCACCTCTATAGGTGGTGAGATGAATGCGGATTTAAGTTACTTTTCAAACATCCGTTTAAATAGAGGAACTCAGTCTAAGAGCGCCACGTCCTGTGGCAACGACTGAGTGACCAACATCACGTTGGCCCAAAGCCTCCTGCGGATGTCACGGAATCGGAAAGGAGTTCTTTGTGCAGGCACAAAGCCGATTCCGGACGCAATTTTGCCGAGGCATAATTGATAAGGAATGCGGTCATTTAATTTCTTCTATATAAAAGGAGGCTTTTAAATGATTTTTTCAGTCGATACACAGAGATTACTAGCTTTACATTATGTATACCCATTACCACTTCAGAAACTTCAGCAACTGTTGTCCCCTGTGGATGTATTCAGTTATTTTGAAGAAGCGCCCCCTTATGAAATTGCAAAAGCACTGCAAATATCATCGCAGAGAGCCTTGCGAATTTCTAGGAGTTTTCGACAAATTATGACATTGTCGTTTGAAGAGGCCTATGAACGGGCCCTTATTTTCCCCATACCTTTTCATCATCCTTTTTATCCGGCGCAATTATTTGAAATATCCAGTCCACCTACTGTATTGTATGTGAAAGGTCAGCGTTCTATATTAACGAAAGAAAAACAAGTAGCCATTATAGGCTCTAGAAAGGCTACGGCTTATACAAAGACTGCGATGGATCTAATCGTTCCACCTCTTGTAGAACATGGATATACAGTTGTGAGCGGGCTTGCAAGAGGGGCAGATACGATAGCTCATGAGACAACTTTAAAAGTTGGTGGTTCCACAATTGCAGTACTTGGTCACGGTTTTAATTATATATACCCTAAGGAAAACCAGTCTCTCGCTGAGCATATGGCGGAGCATCAGTTACTTGTCACAGAGTATCCTCCATATATGAAGCCTGAGAAATGGCATTTTCCAATGCGTAACCGAATAATTAGTGGACTGTCCAAGGCTTTAGTTGTAACAGAAGCTGCGTTAAGAAGTGGAACGCTTATCACAACAGAATACGCATTAGAGCAAGGTAAAGATGTATTTGTTGTACCAGGACCAATTGATGCGGAGCAATCAAAAGGCACAAATAAATTACTATTAGAAGGCGCTATTCCAGTGTGTAATGGTCACGATATCGTTGAAACACTTGCGCTCTTTTCTAACAAAAATTGAAAAAAAGTTGCATTATCTTAAAATCTGTTATACATTTTGCAACAGGTAACTTAAAAAAATTAGCAATAGACCTCGCTAAGGGGGAGACATAGATGGCGGATTATTTAGTGATTGTAGAATCACCAGCAAAAGCAAAAACAATTGAACGATATTTAGGGAAAAAATATAAGGTGAAAGCGTCAATCGGGCATGTTCGTGATTTACCACGTAGCCAAATGGGCGTTAGTTCTGAAAATAATTACGAACCTAAATATATTACTATTCGTGGTAAAGGGCCTGTTTTACAGGATCTAAAGTCTGCGGCTAAAAAAGTGAAGAAAGTCTTTCTAGCGGCCGATCCAGACCGCGAGGGAGAGGCAATTGCTTGGCACCTTGCGACTGCGTTAAATATTGATATTAATTCAGATTGTCGTGTCGTTTTTAACGAAATTACAAAAGATGCGATTGTAGAATCCTTTAAAAATCCACGTCCTATTAACATGGATTTAGTAGATGCGCAGCAAACAAGACGTATATTGGACAGACTTGTTGGTTATAACATTAGCCCGATTTTATGGAAAAAAGTTAAAAAGGGATTATCAGCAGGACGGGTTCAATCTGTAGCACTACGCATGATTATTGATCGTGAAAATGAAATTAAAAACTTCCAGCCAGAAGAATATTGGACAATAGAAGGATCTTTTGAAAAAGGTAAAAAAACGTTCGATGCACTATACTATGGTGATGGTAAAGAAAAAATTAAATTAACAAATGAAGAACAAGTAAAATCTATTTTAAAAAATGTTAAAGGTACAAACTTTGACGTTGTGAATGTATCAAAAAAAGAACGTAAACGAAATGCAGCACCTGCTTTTACTACATCTTCTTTACAGCAAGAGGCTGCACGTAAGTTAAATTTCCGTGCTAAGAAAACGATGATGCTTGCACAACAATTATATGAAGGTATTGATATTGGTAAAAAAGAGGGTACAGTCGGTTTAATCACTTATATGCGTACCGATTCAACACGTATTTCGGATACAGCGAAAACAGAGGCAATGGCATACATTGAATCGAAATACGGTAAAGAATACATTTCCACAGAGACGAAGCAGACTAAAAAAGCATCGAATGCACAAGACGCCCATGAGGCCATTCGTCCAACTAGTACAATGCGAGCTCCAGAAGAATTAAAAGCGGTGCTTAGTCGTGACCAATTGCGCTTATACCGCTTAATATGGGAGCGCTTTATCGCAAGTCAGATGGCACCAGCTGTACTTGATACAGTTGCTGTAGACCTTCAAAATGGTGATGTTTTATTCCGTGCAAACGGCTCGCAAGTTAAATTTGCAGGCTTTATGAAGCTATATATTGAGGGTACCGATGATCAAACAGAAGAAACAACAAAGCTTCTACCGGATATGGCAGTTGGCGATCAAGTAAAATCCCTTGAAATCGAACCTAAGCAACATTTTACACAGCCACCACCACGTTATTCAGAGGCGCGTCTTGTAAAAACAATGGAAGAGTTAGGTATAGGGCGCCCGTCCACATATGCACCGACCCTCGATACAATTCAGCGCCGTGGCTATGTCGTATTAGATGCAAAACGATTTATGCCGACAGAGCTAGGAGAAATCGTACACCAACTCGTACTAGAGTTTTTCCCTGATATCATAAATATCGAATTCACAGCACAAATGGAGCAAGATTTGGATGATATTGAAGAAGGTGGTCGTCAGTGGAAAGAAGTTGTGCATGAGTTTTATAAGGACTTTGAGGTTCATGTGAAATATGCAGATGAGGCTATGGAAAAGGTTGTTATAAAAGATGAACCGGCTGGCGAGGATTGTGAGCTTTGTGGATCTCCGATGGTCTTTAAGCTTGGACGATATGGGAAATTTATGGCTTGTTCAAACTTCCCAGATTGCCGCAATACAAAAGCTATTATGAAACCTATTGGCGTAAAATGTCCTTCTTGTGAAACAGGCGAAATTGTAGAACGAAAGAGTAAAACAAAGCGTTTATTCTATGGCTGCAATCAGTACCCTGAGTGTGAATTTGTCTCATGGGACAAGCCAATCAGCAGACCGTGTCCGAAATGTAGTGCATTATTAGTAGAGAAAAAAATAAAAAAAGGTGTGCAAATTCAGTGTACGAAATGTGACTATGAAGAAGCACCTATTCAATGATAGAAAGATGGTAAGAACATGACTGAACAAGTAGTAAATGTAATAGGCGCAGGTCTTGCAGGCAGTGAAGCAGCTTGGCAAATTGCTAAGCGTGGAGTAAAGGTTAGACTGTATGAAATGAGACCAGTTAAACAAACTCCTGCACACCATACTGATAAATTTGCAGAGCTTGTTTGTTCAAACTCACTACGAGCTAATGGGTTAACAAATGCAGTGGGTGTCATTAAAGAAGAAATGCGGATGTTAGATTCGGTAATTATAAAAGCAGCAGATGCTTGCTCAGTGCCAGCAGGTGGAGCTTTAGCTGTAGATCGTCATGAATTTGCAGGTTATGTAACAGATGCTGTGAAAAATCATCCTCTTGTGGAAGTTATTCATGAAGAGGTTACAGAAATTCCAGCAGGTATTACAGTTATTGCTACAGGACCATTAACATCAAAAGCTTTAGCTGAAAAAATTCAGAGCTTAACAGGTTTAGATTATCTATATTTCTATGATGCAGCAGCACCAATTATCGAAAAAGATAGCATTGATATGGATAAAGTTTATTTAAAATCTCGTTATGATAAAGGGGAAGCGGCTTATTTAAACTGTCCTATGACAAAGGAAGAATTTGATCGTTTCCGTCAAGCGTTAATTGAAGCAGAGGTTGTGCCATTAAAAGAATTTGAAAAGGAAATTTACTTTGAGGGCTGTATGCCTATAGAAGTAATGGCTGCTCGTGGGGAGAAAACAATGTTATTTGGACCGATGAAGCCAGTAGGTCTAGAAGATCCGAAAACAGGGAAACGCCCTTATGCTGTTGTTCAATTACGTCAAGACGATGCAGCGGGTACTCTTTACAATATTGTTGGCTTCCAAACACATCTAAAGTGGGGGCCACAGAAAGAAGTATTGCAACTAATCCCGGGATTAGAGAATGTTGAAATCGTTCGTTATGGAGTAATGCATAGAAATACGTTCATTAATTCTCCAAAAGTTCTAGAGAAAACTTATCAGCTTCGTGAGCAAAAAAATATTTTCTTTGCTGGTCAAATGACAGGTGTCGAAGGATATGTTGAGTCCGCTGGTAGTGGATTAATTGCTGGCATTAATGCAGCTCGATTAGTCTTAGGACAAGAACCGATTATCTTCCCATTTGAAACGGCGTTGGGAAGTATGGCGCGTTATATAACAGAAGCGCAATCGAAAAACTTCCAGCCAATGAACGTTAACTTCGGAATTTTCCCAGATTTACCACCAGGTCGTCGTTCGAAACCAGAGCGTGCAGAGATGCATGCTACACGTGCAATGGATACAATTCGTAATTTTGTGAATTCACAAACAATTTGATTGCAAAAAGCCTCTAAAAGTTGATATACTCTTAGAGGCTTTTTCTTTTTTGTAGACAAAATGCTTATTCACACGTATTTTATTATTTTATATGGAGATTTTCTCAAAATATAAACATTTTCACTTGCCATATGATGAAGATAGGTATAGTGTCAATATGTATGTTTATGTTCATTAACGATACCAAAGCGACAAACTAAAGAGGATAAACGAAATAGTACATCCTTTAATAGCAAGTGTAAGTAATTTGGGCTCATCGCCAAACGTTGGGGATGACATTAAAAACGTATGCTATGTATATAAGTTGGTTGGAGTGGAGACTGGGCGACTCCTTGGGGAATCAGTGTCACAGATGAGACCCTGGAGCGAGCCGGTAGGGGAACGAAGGCTAAAAGCATCACATCCTGTGATAATGGCTTCGTGACCAACATCCTTTTTGGCCCAAGCGGCTCATCGGACACCCTCAAGTAAGCGCCCAGTCGGAGCGGAAATCAACCCCACATTATGGTGATGAGCCGTAATTTGAGAAGGTTATCAATAATTCGTTGGTGGTGAATCTTTTAATGTTAGTTTCGTCCCAAGATGCACTTGAACAGTTCATGCTTTACATCCAGGTTGAAAAGAACTTCTCTGTTCATACAGTGCGAGAATATGAATCAGATCTACTAGATTTTTTAGCGTTTTTACAGGCGGAGGGCATAAATGATTTAGCTAGTGTTGAGTATATACATGCACGTCTCTATGTAACAAAGTTGTACGATGAAAAAAGAGCGAGATCATCTGTATCAAGAAAAATTTCCTCTATACGCTCCTTTTTTCGTTTTCTAAATAGACAGTACGGATTAGATGATGGAGCGTTTCGATCGTTATATCATCCAAAAAAAGAATCACGCTTACCTAGCTTTTTCTACGAAGAAGAATTGAAGCAGCTATTTGATGCGAATGTTGGAGATGATTTGAAATCATTAAGAAATACGGCTTTATTAGAGCTGTTATATGCGACAGGTATTCGTGTAAGTGAGCTTACCTCGATTCAAGTAGAAGATGTAGATTTCCACTATTCAATTATTAGGGTAATGGGAAAAGGGCGAAAAGAACGTATTATTCCATTCGGTCAATTTGCGAGTCTAGCCATGCAGGACTACATAGAGCAAGCTCGTCCGAGATTGATGAAAAAAACAAGTCATCAGCAATTGTTTGTCAACATGCGCGGTGGGGAACTTACTCCTCGAGGTGTACGTCATATTTTAACTGAAATGATTGACAAGGCCTCACTCCATACGAAAATATATCCACATATGCTTCGCCATACTTTTGCCACACATTTATTGAATAATGGCGCAGATTTACGTACGGTGCAGGAGTTATTAGGCCACGCACATTTATCTTCTACACAAGTTTACACACATGTAACAAAAGAGCATCTTCGTCAAACATATATGAATGCTCATCCAAGGGCATAATAAAGCTAAGGAGGAAGGCGAATGGGACAAATTCATGCAACAACAATATTTGCAGTTCATCATAATGGAGGTTGCGCCATGGCTGGTGACGGCCAAGTGACCCTAGGGAATGCAGTTGTGATGAAGGGTACAGCAAGGAAGGTCAGACGTCTGTTTAATGGGCAGGTGCTTGCTGGATTTGCAGGATCAGTTGCCGATGCTTTTACACTTTTTGAGATGTTTGAAGGAAAGTTAAATGAATACAATGGTAACTTACAACGTGCGGCAGTAGAAGTGGCAAAACAGTGGCGCGGTGATAAAATGCTACGCCAATTAGAGGCTATGCTACTTGTAATGGATAAAAATACGCTCCTTCTCGTTTCGGGTACAGGAGAAGTGATTGAACCAGATGATGGTATTTTGGCAATTGGTTCTGGAGGTAACTATGCATTATCTGCAGGCCGTGCTCTAAAAAAATATGCAGGTGATACAATGTCTGCGCGTGAAATTGCAGAAGCGGCATTAGGAACTGCTGCTGAGATCTGTGTATTTACGAATCATAATATTATCGTGGAGGCGCTTAACTAATGACACAAAATAATTTAACGCCAAGACAAATTACTGAGCATTTGGATCGTTATATCGTTGGACAAAATGAAGCAAAGCGAGCAGTAGCTATTGCACTACGTAATCGTTATCGTCGCTCACTATTAAGTGATGAGATGAAGGCTGAAGTAATTCCGAAGAATATTCTGATGATCGGACCTACAGGTGTCGGAAAAACAGAAATTGCTCGAAGAATTGCGAAGCTAACGAATGCGCCATTTGTGAAAGTGGAAGCAACGAAGTTTACAGAAGTAGGGTATGTTGGTCGCGACGTAGAGTCAATGGTACGTGATGTAGTAGAAGCTTCACATCGTCTTGTAAAGGAAGAAATGATGGAGTCTGTGAAGGAGCAAGCGGAACAGTTAGCAAACGAAGCAATCGTTAAGCTATTAGTTCCTTCCTTACGAAAAAAACAATCCATGCAAAATCCGTTTGAAATGTTATTTGGTGGTAAAGAACAGCAATCCAATGACGATACTTCTACTGAAGAAACTGAGGTACGTTCCAAACGTGCGCAAATCGCTATCGATTTACGTAACGGTAAATTAGAAAATGAATGGATTACAGTTGAAGTGACGGAACAAAATCCTTCTATTTTTGATGCATTACAAGGAACGGGCATGGATATGTCTGCAAACAGTGGTATGCAGGATATGCTATCTAGTTTGATGCCTAAAAAGCAAAAAAAACGCCGTGTACAAGTGAAAGATGCACGACGCATTTTAACTATCGAGGAAGCGAATAAGCTGATAGATGCAGACGAAGTTGCGCAAGAAGCCATTTCAAGAGCTGAACAGTCAGGCATTATTTTTATTGATGAAATTGATAAAATCGCTAGTAAGGAAGGTAACACTTCTGCGAATGTATCACGTGAGGGTGTACAACGTGATATTCTGCCAATCGTTGAAGGTTCTACTGTAACAACGAAGTACGGTGCTGTAAAAACAGACTTTATGCTTTTCATTGCAGCTGGAGCATTTCATATGTCGAAGCCGTCAGACTTAATTCCTGAATTGCAAGGTCGATTCCCGATTCGAGTAGAACTTGAAAAATTAACGAAGCAAGATTTTGTACGTATTTTGCAAGAGCCAGACCAATCGCTTATTCTACAATACAAGGCGTTGTTAGAAACAGAGGGTGTGGAAATAAACTTTACAGAAGATGCGATTGAACGAATTGCAGAAATTGCAACAGAGGTCAATCAGGAAACTGATAATATCGGAGCTCGACGTTTGCACACGATTTTAGAACGTTTGCTGGAAGAATTATCGTTTGAAGCAGCTGAAATTGCACCTGCAAATATTCCAATCACTGCAGCGTATGTAAATCAAAAACTTGCAGGTATAGTAAAGAACAAAGATTTGTCACAGTTTATATTGTAAGATAAGGCTGAATAGTACCATTCAGTTGTAAAAACCTTTAGAATATTAAGCAAATACTCTTCGGATTATTTATAGGAGGAACATATAATGAATTTATTAGAAAAAACACGTAAAATTAACTCGATGCTCCAAGCATCTGCTGGTAAACCGGTAAACTTTAAAGAAATGGCAGATACATTAGGAGATATTATAGACAGTAATGTTTATATTGTAAGCCGTAAAGGGAAGCTTTTAGGCATTTCAATTCACCAACAAATTGAAAACGAACGCATGAAAAAGATGTTCGAAGAGCGTCAATTCCCAGAAGAATACACACATAGCTTGTTTACAATTTCTGAGACATCTTCAAATCTAGATATTCATGACGAACATACTGCTTTCCCAATTGAAAACAAAGAGTTATTCCAAAACGCATTAACAACTATCGTACCGATTGTTGGTGGTGGTGAGCGTCTTGGTACATTAATTCTTGCTCGTTTATCTGCACAATTCGAGGATGATGATTTAATCTTAGCTGAGTATGGTGCAACAGTAGTTGGTATGGAAATTTTACGTGAAAAATCTGAGGAAATTGAAGAGGAAGCTCGTAGTAAAGCTGTTGTACAAATGGCGATTAATTCTCTTTCATACAGTGAATTAGAGGCTATTGAACATATCTTTGAAGAACTTGACGGACATGAAGGCTTACTTGTTGCTTCAAAAATTGCAGACCGAGTGGGTATTACACGTTCAGTAATCGTAAACGCATTACGTAAACTAGAATCTGCAGGTGTAATCGAATCTCGCTCTCTAGGTATGAAGGGTACTTATATTAAAGTACTAAACGATAAATTCTTAAATGCATTAGCTGAAATTAAAATGAAATAATAATAAAGCGTCCTTTGGGAACGTTACAAGGCATCTGGAATGATTTTTTCCGGATGCCTTTTTGAATTTTTTCGTAATTCGACAAAAATTTGAGGAAATTTATAGATGATTTACAATGCTTCAATTAAGTCAGACTATGATATAGTACTAAATGGGGGGGAGGAATCATCTATGTTTTAATCCTTTTTCGTATTTCCTATAGGTATGTTTTTATTCCTCTTAGACGCTGATGTCGTTGCTTTTTCCCTAAATCAGATTCCAATGATACACACAACTTTTAGCATAAAAATAAAAAAACAATGCTCCTATTGTTACTAGTAAGATGGTTATGGAATCTTCTTTAAACATTTTTTGAATATTCCGAGTTTAGGTTAGAATAGTAAAAAAGAACCCAAATTTAGACAGTGTGTTTACTACTAAAAGTAAAAAAAAGGGAAATATTTAATCCCAAAACCGTAAACACTGTCGAAATAGTGTAAAATAACTAGAAACAAGTTGAACCACAACGAAAGCAGGTGGCGCAAGGGGTGCAGAAGTTTTGTCCTGGTTATACATGTTAAAAAATAGGGCGTATATACTATTAAAAAGTGACAAAAGACAATAGACACTAGGTAGCATCTTAATTACAATTGTATTATTGGATAAAATAAGAAATAGAAATACATAAAATGAGGTGAATGGTTTTGAATTTATTCGGAGGAACTATTAGTAGCCTGGAAAACGGACTTTCCTATGCAACTTTAAATCATAAAACAATCGCCAATAACATTGCGAATGTCGATACGCCAAATTATAAAGCGAAAAATGTAAGTTTTAAGGATATGTTGGAGAAAGAACAGCAACTATCAATTTCGGCATATCGTACAGATAATAGACATTATGATTTTGCGATTCGACAATCTACGCCTGGTGTGAATAATATTGATGGCTTACGTTATCGAAATAATGGTAATGCTGTAGATATGGACGCTGAACAGGCGAAATTGGCAGAAAATCAAATCTACTACAATGCATTAACTGACCGTATGAACGGTAAGTTAAATACATTAAATACTGTTATTAAAGGAGGTAAGTAATAGATGTCTATTTTTCATGGAATGAATACCACTGCCTCAGCTTTAACATCACAGCGTTTACGAATGGATGTCATTTCTTCTAATATGGCAAATGTGGATACAACGCGTGCTAGACAAGTGAATGGGGAGTGGGAACCATACCGCCGGAAGTCTGTGACATTTACAGCTCAAGAGGGACAGTTTTCAAAGTTCTTTAATGTTGCACTTGGTAAAAACGCAAAAAGTGGCGTTGGCAACGGCGTAAAAGTTACACAAATAAAAGAAGATAGAGAAACACCTTTCAAACTTGTGTATGATCCAACTCATCCAGATGCAAACGCAGATGGCTATGTAAATATGCCAAATGTAGATCCATTAAAAGAAATGGTAGATTTAATGTCAGCCACTCGTTCCTACGAGGCAAACGTAACTGTATTGAATGCAAATAAATCCATGCTGACAAAGGCGTTAGAGATTGGTAAATAAATAAGAAGAAAGGAAGATACATAATGACAATTTCGTCCGTTTCACTAATGACACCTACGCAGGTTGTAAATGAAACAAATAAACTTAATACAACACCTTATGAAGCACAGCAAAACTTTGCGAACTCATTAAAAGAAGCAATAGCGAAAGTTAATGATCAACAAATTACTTCTGATAATCTTACTCAAAAGCTAATTACTGGTGGAGATGTAGAGTTGCACGAAGTGATGATTGCATCACAAAAAGCGAGCATTACATTAAATGCAACAATGGAAGTTCGCAATAAGGTGATTGAAGCTTACCAAGAAATAATGCGAATGAGTGTCTAACTTTATTGAACAAGTGATACATTCACTATTGAAGTAAAGGATATATCCCATAATTTAAACTTTTTTGAATGAATGATGGAAGGTTGGACGCCCCCAGGAAAGCGCCCAGCCGGAACGGAAATCAACCCATTATGTAATAATGATTGAATGTTATGGGATATCACTGTTTTCGCGAATTATTAGATGGATAGGTTATTCACTATAACCGGAGGATTCATAATGAATGAACGATTGACGAAAATAAAAAACGACACCAGCCAATTTTGGACAAGTCGTAGTAAAAAACAAAAAATTGTAATGATTGGCTCAGTATTAGGAGTTCTATTGCTTGCTACCGTAATAACAATTTTTGCTACAAAAACTACATATGTACCACTTTATAAGGATTTATCGACAAGAGAAATCGGTCAAGTGAAGGAAGCGTTGGATTCCCAAGGTGTAAAATATGAAATTGCACCAGGAGGGACATCAATTTTAGTACCTGAAGAACAAGTAGATGCATTGTTAGTGCAATTGGCATCGGAAGGATATCCGCAAACAGGCACGATTGATTACTCTTTTGCAAACAGCTCTGGATTTGGTATGACAGATAATGAGTTTAACCTATTAAAAAAAGCAGCAACTGAAACAGAAATAGCAAAACTCATTAAAAATCTAGAAGGTGTAAAAGATGCAAAGGTAATGATTAACGTTCCTGAAGAGGGAGTTTTCTTAAAAGATGTAAAAGAAGAAGCGACAGCATCTATTGTTTTGAACACAGACCCTGGCTATAAATTTACAGAGCAACAAATTGCCACTATGTACAACTTAGTAGCAAAAAGTATTCCGAATTTAAACACAGATAACATTGTTATTTCTAACCAATTCTCCGAGTACTTTGATCTGCACGCTGCAACTGCTGATGGTACTTCAACAACGACAGCTGAAGGTCAGTTACAAGCGAAGAAATTGGTTGAGCGTGATCTACAACGTCAAGTGCAAAGTATGCTAGGTACGTTAATGGGACAAGACAAAGTAATAGTTTCTGTGACAACAGACATTGATTTCAAAAAAGAAAATCGTGAAGAAAACCTAGTTACGCCGGTTGACGAAGAGAATATGGAAGGTATTGCTATTAGTGCTCAACGTATTACAGAGCAATATTCTGGTACAGGAGCAGCAGCCACTGGTACACCTGAAGCTGAAACGACGACAGATAACTTCACAACTTATAACGAAGGTGCAACGGGTAATGGAGATTACGAACGTACTGAAGAAACAATTAATAATGACGTAAACCGTATTCGCAAAGATATTCAAGAGGCACCATATAAAGTTCAAGATATTGGTATCCAGGTAATTGTTGAACCACCGACAGCAGCTGATGCGGCATCATTACCAGATGGGGTTCGTGAGGATATTGAGAAAATATTAAGTACTATTGTTCGTACGACGATTTCTAAAGACGTAGCAGCTGAGCTTACTCAAGACCAAATTGATGAAAAAGTAGCTGTTTCAGTACAACCTTTAAATGGTAAGGCAACAGATGTAGCGAACGAAAAATCTGTTATTCCATGGTGGGTTTGGGTAATCGGCGGAATATTACTAGCTGTAATATTATTGCTTGCATTCTTTATTATCCGTTCACGTAAACGTGAGCAGGAAGAAGAAGAGCTTAGCATCCTAGAAGAACAAGAAGAACTAATGATTGAAGATATTAATGAAGAAATTGAAACGGAAGCTACAATGCGTCGTAAGCAGCTAGAAAAAATGGCAAAAGAGAAGCCAGACGATTTTGCGAAGTTACTGCGTAGTTGGATTGCGGAAGACTAACTAGGAGGTTCGGATGTGTCCAAGAAAGATAAGGAATTAACCGGAAAACAAAAGGCCGCTCTCTTGTTAATTTCATTAGGGCCTGAGGTTTCAGCTTCTGTCTATAAACATTTAACAGAGGAAGAAATTGAACGTTTAACATTAGAAATTTCAAGTGTTAAAAAAGTAGAAGCAAATGTTAAAGAGGAAATTATTGAAGAATTCCACAATATTGCACTTGCGCAAGATTATATTACACAGGGTGGTATTGGTTACGCGAAGACAGTATTGGAGAAGGCGCTTGGTGTAGAGCAGGCACAAACGATTATTAATCGCCTAACATCTTCTTTACAAGTGCGTCCCTTTGACTTTGCACGTAGAGCTGATCCAGCACAAATTTTTAACTTTATTCAAAATGAACATCCACAAACAATTGCCCTTATTCTATCTTATTTAGAAGCAGGGCAAGCGGGTGTTATTTTATCTTCATTGCCGCAGGAAGTACAGGCTGATATTGCGAAACGTATAGCCGTAATGGAATCAACATCACCAGAGGTTATTAGTGAAATTGAATCTGTATTAGAGCGTAAATTATCATCGACTGTTACACAGGATTACACAGAAACAGGTGGCATTGATGCAGTTGTTGAAGTGTTAAATGGTGTAGACCGACAAACGGAAAAAACGATTCTCGATGCACTCGAAATTCAAGATCCAGAGCTTGCAGAAGAAATCAAAAAACGTATGTTTGTATTCGAGGATATTGTTACGCTTGACAACCGTTCGATTCAACGTGTTATTCGTGATTGTGAAAATGAAGACTTACTGCTTTCAATGAAAGTTTCAAGTGAAGAAGTAAAAGACATTATTTTCCGCAATATGTCACAACGTATGGCTGAGACATTTAAAGAAGAAATGGAAATTATGGGACCTGTACGTTTACGTGACGTAGAGGAGGCGCAATCTCGAATTGTTGCGGTTATTCGTCGCTTAGAGGATGCTGGTGAGATTATTATTGCACGTGGTGGAGGAGATGACGTCATTGTCTAGAATCATCCGTTCTATACACACACAGTCCAATGGCGATAATGTAAAAAATATTCAAATTCGTGACATGTTTGAAATGCATGAGGGAGAAAATGAAGAAATTTCACCTCAAAAACAAATTTCTATGGAAGAAGTGCTGGGAGAACGTGATCGTTTATTTGCAGAGGCTAGAGCTACTTTACAGGCTGAACGTGAAGCTTTTGAACAAGAGAAGCAAATGTTCTTTCAGGAAATTGAACATTTAAAGCAAGGTTGGGAAGAAGAGCGACCTAATCGAGTGCAAGCGGCTTATGATGAAGGATTTGGTCAGGGCTATGAGGATGGGACAAACAAAGCGAATGAAGCGATGGCACAATCTCTCCAAACGGCCAATGAGGTAATCATTCAGTCGAGGGAAAACGCTCAGAAATATATTGAAGATCAGGAAGCGATTATTTTAGAGCTAGGCTTAACTGCAGCAGAGCGAATTATTGATGCATCTTTAGAGCGAGCCAATGAATTATTTATTTCAATCGTTCGCAGAGGACTTAAGGAAGCGAGAGAAATGAAGGAAATAAAAATTTATGTTTCACCTACATACTATGCATTAATTACTTCTAATCGGGATGAACTAGCTGAAATGTTCCCAACTGACGTACCATTTATGATTTTCGTAAATGAGGATTTAGAAAATGAAACAGATTGCTATATCGAAACAAATCATGGCCGTATTGTTGTAAGTATTGATGAGCAATTAAATGAACTAAGATTGAAGCTACATGAAATATTAGAAAGTAAGGAATGATCTAGATGAAAACGGCTCAATTAATCGAACAAATTCCTCAAATACCAACCTTTAAAAAATTTGGTAGAGTAACTAGAGTTGTCGGCTTGATGATTGAGTCGCAAGGTCCAGATAGTTCCATCGGTGATGTCTGCAAAATTCATGTGGAAACTTCAAAAAACGGCCATCAAATCATCTTAGCAGAGGTTGTAGGCTTCAAAGATGAAATTGTCATCTTAATGCCATTTACCTCTCTTCGGGAAATATCGATTGGCTGCCTAGTTGAAGGTACAGGGGCACCGCTAGAAGTGAAAGTGGGCCCCGAGCTAATCGGTAAGGTACTTGATTCTATGGGAAATCCAATAGATGGAACTATTTTACCAAAAGGATTAATGTCAGTTCCGACAGAGCAGGATCCACCAAACCCACTAACACGCCCACCTATTGATGAAAGACTTGAAGTAGGTGTTAAAGCAATTGATGGCATGCTAACAGTTGGTAATGGACAACGTGTAGGTATTTTCGCTGGTTCTGGGGTCGGGAAAAGTACATTGCTCGGTATGATTGCGCGAAATACCCAAGCTGATTTAAACGTCATCGCACTAATTGGAGAGCGTGGTCGTGAGGTCCGTGAGTTTATAGAGCGTGATTTAGGGCCAGAGGGTTTAAGCCGATCAATAGTAGTAGCTGCCACTTCTGATCAGCCTGCACTAATGCGGATTAAAGGGGCCTTTACCGCAACAGCAATTGCCGAATATTTTAGAAATCGCGGTTTAAATGTCATGTTGATGATGGACTCTGTGACTCGTGTTGCAATGGCACAGCGTGAGATTGGCCTTGCGACAGGTGAACCACCAGCTCAAAAAGGATATACACCCTCTGTATTTGCGATTTTACCAAAGCTTTTAGAGCGCACAGGTACTAATGAGAAGGGTTCTATTACTGCCTTTTATACAGTTTTAGTAGATGGTGATGATATGAACGAGCCAATTGCAGATACTGTGCGAGGGATTTTAGATGGTCATATTGTTCTTGATCGAAACCTTGCTAATAAAGGTCAATATCCAGCTATTAATGTCTTGAAAAGCGTCAGCCGTTTGATGAATCATGTGGCTGAGCCAGAGCACAAAAAGGCGGCAGAACGATTAAGGGAGCTCTATTATACATATGACAAGTCGGAGGATCTAATTAACATCGGTGCCTATAAGCGAGGAACATCAAAAGAAATTGATGAAGCGATTTACTATGAACCTCTCATTACCGCTTATTTAAAGCAAGGTTATTTAGATAAAGTGACTCTTGAGGAAAGTATGAATGAGTTAATTACATTATCGAACGGTGGTGGAAATTAGATGGTAAGTTATACTTATCGTTTTGAAAAAGTGTTAACCATTCGAGAGCAGGAAAAAAATGAAACTGAAATGGCTTATAAAGAATCTGTACGTTCTTTTGAAGAAATAGCAACAAAGCTATACGACTTGCTGAAAAAGAAAGAAGATTTATTAGAGTTTCAACAGGAACGTTTAGCTGTAGGTTCATCAATAGAGGAGATTCATCACTACGCCCGATTTATTGATAGCCTCGAAAAAACAATTGCTGATGTACAGCAGAAAGTTGTACAAGCCCGTGCAAAAATGAATTGGCACGAAGAAAAATTATTAGAAAAAAACTTGGAAGTACGTAAATTTGAAAAAATGCGAGAAAAAGATTTTAAGATATTCCAGCAGGAACAGGATCGTATCGAAGGCATTTTTTTAGATGAGATTTCATCGCTTACGTATAACAAGAGAGAAATCAGGTGATTTCATGGCAAAAAAAGATAATCGACTTAAAGCGGAGTTAGCGGAACAACCACAACCACCCAAACGTAAATCAGGTGGCTTTCGAAAGTTTTTTATGTGGTTTGTAATACCTATTATGTTTGTAGTAGCAGTTCTACTTGTTGTGGCAACCTTAATGAATACGAATGTCTTTGATTTAGGTAAGAAGGCATATGAAAGCTTACCGTTCGTTCCTTCAGAAGAACAACAAGCAAAAGAGGCTGTGGTTAATAATGATTCGAAGGTTGTAAAATTACAGGCTGATGTACAAGAAAAAGAAGCGGAAATCGCACAGCTGCAAAAGAAATTGGATACGGCAACAACTGAGAAAGAAAAGCTAACGACAGAAAATGAGCAGTTACAATTTGAAGTTGAAAAATTAAATAGGGAGCAAGATGACGTAAAGCGTGACTACAATGACATTTTAAAAACATTTGATAAGATGTCCCCTAAAGCAGCAGCGCCAGTCCTTATTAAAATGAGTGATACGGAAGCACTTCGTATTTTAACAAACTTAAAGCCGGATAAATTAGCAGCGATTCTAGAAAAAATGGATCCACAAGATGCAGCGAAATATACGGAAATGATGGCTAAACAATAAGGAATTCTGAAAGGAGGTGAAATGATGGATGTGGCAATGATGCAAATGATATCCAAATCTGTACCAACTAAAACTGCAGCTACAAAACCTACAACAGTTGGAAATTCCGATGTTAAAGCAAGTGGAACGTCGAACAAAGAAAAATCATCGACGTTTGGTTCTGTTTTTGGACAAATTATTTCTTCAAATCAAACACCGCAGTCTACACAGTCAACAGAAACAAAAGATATAGCAGGATTAGCAGAAGTTTTAAATGCTGAATCTATTGAAGACGTACTAGACTTACTAGATATTCCACACGACGATGGCTTATTAATGCTTCAAATTGGTGAAGAGGGCAAAGCTGTTGCGATAGATGAAATGCTGAATCTTGAAAATTTAATGGATGCATTAGGAATTGATTCCGAGCAACTTCAAAAATTAGTTCGACAGTTGCTAGGGGAGGATAAGGAAGCGAAAGATGTATGGGAGCTTTTAGTGCTAGTAGACGCACAGGCACCAATGCTTCAAGCACAAGTTGTAGCAGCTTTACAAGGTGAAGGACAAGTAACACCGAACGAAGCAACACAATTACTCCAAGTATTAAAGTTAGCCCAATTAGTTGGACAGAAAACGGACTTAACAGCTCAACAAGAAAGCTTACTAACTAACATTAAGAGTCTTTTAACAACGATGCAAACACAAGTAGAGACGGGTGCACAGCAGGTAACAACCAAAACAACAGTAACACTTCCGTTACAAGGCTTTCAGAAAGTAGTTCAGCAAGTACAGGTTACCAAACAGGCAGATACAAGTGCTAATGAAATGGTGACATCTAATACGGTCCAAACAAAAGCAGATACATTCCAAGTAACTCTGCCAGCAGCAAAACCAGCACAATCTGAGGCATTATTGAAAGAGATGCAAGCAATCATCAATAGAGCCCAAATCTCTAATGCGCAAGGTATTACCCGCTTAACATTGAAATTGTATCCAGAAAATCTAGGGACAATTCGTATCGAGCTAGTACAAAATGACGGTGTCCTCACTGCTCGACTACTTGCTTCAACAGCTCATGGACGTGAATTACTTGATAGTCAGGCACATCAATTAAAGCAAGCCTTTGTACAGCAAAATATTCAAGTTGATCGTCTCGATATTGCTCAGTCATTGCAAGATGCAGATCGCCAACAACGCGACCAAAGTTTCTTCAATAATTTCTTTAAGCAACAACAGGAAGATGAGCAGGAGCAAAAAAGTGACGATGATGATGAAGGTAAATCATTTAGTGAATATTTAATAAGTGAGGAGGTGTAGGAGTGGCGGATACAAAGACTGATAAAATGACTGGAAAAATAACGGATGACTTTTACTATTCGAACTATAAGAAACCAGTTAGGCAAACTGGTAATAGCGAACTCGGTAAGGATGCTTTCCTGCAATTATTAATTACGCAATTGCAACATCAGGATCCAACAAATCCTATGGACGACCGAGAATTCATTTCTCAAATGGCACAATTCTCTTCTTTAGAGCAAATGCAAAATATGACAAAAACGATGGAATCATTACTAGCCTCACAGCAACAAACACAGCTTATGAGTTATACAACATTTGTTGGTAAAGAAGTAAAATGGCATGAGATAACAGATGAGTTGGATGAAGACAAGAAGCCTATTATCAATGAAGGAACAGGCATTATTGAATCGTTGAAATTTGTAGACGGAGATGTAGTATTCGTATTAGCTGATGGTAAGGAAATAACGCCTGGCAATATCTCAGCTATTTTAGGTGGTTCAGGAGATAACAATACTGAAACAGAATCTCCTCTTGTACAAGCAAGCAAGCTAATTGGTAAAAAAGTTACCTATAAAGACGGCGAGCAAGAACTACAAGGACGTATCGTTTCTGTAACGAGTAAAGATGGCGTTATTTATTACTTATTAGATAACGACAAAAAATTAACAGATAAAGAATTTACCGAAATCAGCGAATAAAGGTGGAGAAGAATGATGGATAAGTTTTCAATTCATCGTGTACCATTGCATCCATCTATTCGCCAAACGCAACCTAAGCCCTTACAAACACAGCAATCATTTAAAGCTCATTTACAGGAAGCTACCAATCAACAAGAATTAAAAGTGAGCAAGCATGCGCATGAACGTATTATCGAGCGCAATATAGAGATTACTGAACAAGAATGGCAGGTTGTATCGGACAAGGTATTTGAAGCGCACTCAAAAGGTGTCAAACAACCATTAGTCTTGATGGATCAAGCAGCTTTAATTGTCAGTGCTAAAAACGCTACTGTCATTACAGCAATGGACCGCACGGAAGCAAAACAGCAAATATTTACTAATATTGATGGCACAATCGTGCTGTAAAGGCTGGACCTGTGATAGGAGGCCTAAGTGTGCTGATTGATAGAAGCATACAATTAATAGACGAAGGGAGAACGACATTATGTTACGTTCTATGTATTCTGGTATTTCAGGTTTAAAAAACTTCCAAACTAAGCTGGATGTAATTGGGAATAATATCTCAAACGTTAATACTTACGGCTTTAAAAAAGGACGTGTAGTATTTAAAGATTTAATGTCTCAAACGTCAGCAGGTGCCTCTTCACCTACTCAAACTCGTGGTGGTGTTAACGCTAAACAAATCGGTTTAGGTTCACAACTTGCTGCAATCGATACAATTCACGGTACAGGTTCAATGCAAACAACTTTTCGCGAGTTAGACTTAGCTATATCTGGTGATGGATTCTTCATGGTAGGTGATGCAAATGGCGCACCTGATGAAGATGGGGTACTAGATGCAGAGGGTTACAGCAATATTCTCTATACACGTGCTGGTAACTTCTATATGGATAGAAATGGATATTTAGTGAACGCCGATGGTAAATATTTAGTCGGTCACGCAAGTGATGAGTTATCGATTTCTGCTGATGGTGATTCAATCGATGGTTCTGCAGCTGACGAACAAAGAGCAGCGAATGGACTAGCTGATATAGAAGGTAATATCGCAGAGGATATGGATTTCGCAACTGAAATTTCACCGATTCGTATTCCTACAACAGCACAATCAATGTCTATTGGTAAAGATGGTACAGTTCAGTATGTAGACTATAAAGGTGACAAACAATATGCAGGTCAACTCATACTTGCAAAGTTCCCAAATGCTGGTGGCCTTGAAAAAGTGGGGGGGAACTACTACCAAACTTCAGCAAACTCTGGACAACCATACGCTCAAGTTGGATCAGTAGGAGGGATTGGTTCCGTTGAAGCTGGCTACCTAGAAATGTCCAATGTAGACCTTTCAGAGGAGTTTACTGAAATGATTGTAGCGCAACGTGGTTTCCAATCAAATACACGTATTATCACAACTTCTGATGAGATTCTTCAAGAGCTTGTGAATTTAAAACGCTAAGTAATTTGTAAGTTAAGAAATACCAGTTAAGATTTCAAAGTGCTCAAAACTAAAAACATAATTTCATATGAGGGAGGGTCGGGCCGGCTCTCATGCTAGACCCGGCCCTATTTCAATGATTGAACTAACACGTCTAAATGGGAAAGCATTTACATTGAATGCTTTATACATAGAAACGGTCGAATCTTTCCCAGATACGACCATAACATTAACGACTGGAACCAAAATCATTGTTTTACAGAGTGAAGATGAGGTGCGACAAAAGGTAACAGCCTTTTATAAAAATATACAAATACTATCAAACCCGCATCTACGAGGTGAAGAAGATGAAGAATAACAAAATGTTAACGATGATTATCATCGTACTAGTAGCAATCATACTTATCGGAGTTATTGCCTTTGTATTGATTAACCAATTTAATAAGCCAACAGGATCTCTTGAACCAACAATTGATGAAATCGTAGAAGCTTCTGTAGAAGTTCCGGAAATTACGACAAATCTAGCTGATAACAAAATTGTACGCATGTCGTTAAAAATTCAAACAACAAATAAAGATGCTGCTGAAGAGTTAACGAAGCGTGTTTTCCAAGTGAATAACATTGTTATCCAAGAGCTTTCCGAAATGGAGCAAAAAGATTTAGAAGGTAAACAAGGTAAACAAATTTTCCAAAAATCATTAAAAACACGATTAAATGAATTGATGCAAGAGGGAGAAGTTCAGGAAGTTTATTTTACCTCCTTCATCACTCAATAATAAAGAAACTGCTTGAAATGGAGGTGGGCAAATGGCAGGAGATGTGTTATCTCAATCAGAGATAGATGCGCTGCTTTCCGCAATATCAACCGGGGAAATGTCAGCTGATGACATAAAAAAAGAGGACGAGGTGCGCAAGGTTAAAGTGTATGACTTTAAACGAGCACTACGTTTCTCAAAAGATCAAATCCGAAGTTTGACCCGAATACATGAAAATTTTGCACGATTACTGACAACGTTCTTTTCTGCACAGCTGAGAAGCTATGTGCAGATTACAGTTGCATCAGTGGACCAAATACCATTTGAAGAGTTTGTTCGTTCGATTCCGAATATGACACTCATTAATGTGTTTGAAGTGCCGCCATTAGATGGTAATATATTGATGGAAATAAACCCGAACATTGCCTACTCAATGCTAGATCGTTTAATGGGCGGTAGCGGGGCGAGTCATAGTAATGTGGATAACTTAACAGAAATTGAAACTAAAATTATGACAAACCTTTTCGAACGTTCATTCGATAATTTACGTGAGGCGTGGGAAAATGTTGCGGAAATTGATCCGATTTTAGTAGAGCTTGAGGTCAACCCTCAATTTTTACAAATGATTTCACCAAATGAAACGGTTGTCGTTATTTCATTAAATACGATCATCGGTGAGACAAGCGGTATGATTAATATTTGTATTCCGCATGTTGTATTGGAGCCAATTGTTCCAAATCTTTCTGTTCGCTATTGGATGCAGGCAAATACAAAAGAGATGTCTCCAGAGCAAACAAAAATGCTAGAAACACGTGTGAAACAAGCACAATTACCTCTTTCCGTTGAACTAGGTATTACAGACATCACCGTTGAGGATTTCCTCACGATGCAGATTGGGGATGTCATTCAATTAGAACAAAAAATTGAAGACCCACTACTATTAAAGGTAGGAACATTACCGAAATTCACAGTTCAACCCGGAAAGCAAGGCAAAAAATTAGCAATCCAGATTATCGACCCTTTGAAAGGAGGAGACGAAGATGAGTGATGAAATGCTCTCCCAAGAAGAAATTGAAGCGTTATTAAGGGGCGAAACGTTGGAAGATAAAAACAGCGACACTGAAGCTTCTACAAATGAGGACTTAAATGATTTACGAGTAGAGGACTACCTCGATTCGTTTGCCCAAGATGCGTTAGGTGAGGTAGGAAATATATCTTTTGGCAGCTCTGCCACAGCACTTTCAGCGTTATTAGGTCAAAAAGTAGATATTACTACCCCAAGTATTTCAATGATCAACCGTAATAAATTAGAAGAGGAATTTCCTCATCCTTATGTAGCCGTACAGGTTGAATATACGATCGGATTGACAGGTATGAATTTACTTGTTATTAAGCAATCCGATGCAGCGATTATTGCTGATTTAATGTTAGGTGGGGATGGTTTAAATCCGAAGCCAGACTTAGGTGAAATTCAGCTGAGCGCTGTTCAAGAAGCTATGAACCAAATGATGGGTTCTGCAGCTACGTCAATGTCGACGGTATTCAACAAAAAGGTGGATATTTCTCCACCATCAATTGATTTAATGAATATTTCTCAAAATGAAGGGCGAGAAAATATTCCAGAAGATGATTTACTCGTAAAAGTATCCTTCAGATTGAAAATCGGTAACTTAATTGATTCAAATTTAATGCAATTATTACCGCTTAAATTTAGTCAAAACATTGTAAAATCTCTATTAGGAGAAACAGAATCAATCGAGGAACCTGTGGCTGCAACAATAGCGCCTGAAGCGCCAGTAGCACCAGCGCCTGTACAAACACAAGCACCAGTACAACCACAAGCGCCCGTGCAACCACAAGCACCTGTAACACAACCGCCAGCACAGCCAGTATATCAACAGCAGGCAGCGCCAGTGCAGCAACCAATATATCAAGAGCAACAACAGATTCCACAAGCAACAAGACCTGTTCAACCGGTCAATGTTCAACAAGCACAGTTTGCTAGTTTTGATTCAAATGTCATCTCGCAATCTGAAGCTAGAAATTTAAATATGCTACTTGATATTCCATTACAAGTTACTGTAGAGTTAGGACGTACAAAGCGTTCTGTTAAAGAGATTTTAGAACTATCTAGTGGTTCGATTATTGAACTAGATAAATTAGCTGGTGAACCAGTTGATATTTTAGTAAATAGCCGTTTAATCGCTAAAGGTGAAGTCGTTGTTATTGATGAAAACTTCGGTGTCCGTATTACAGATGTTTTAAGTCAAGCAGAGCGTTTAAATAATTTAAGATAGTTTCAATTGGAGGAGTTAACCATGTCTAAAAGAATTTTAATTGTAGACGACGCTGCATTCATGCGCATGATGATCAAGGATATTTTATCGAAAAATGGATTTGAAGTAGTTGGGGAGGCAGCTGATGGTTTACAGGCTGTTGAAAAGTACAATGAATTAAAGCCAGATTTAGTAACGATGGATATAACAATGCCTGAAATGGACGGTATTGCTGCTCTTAAAGCGATTAAGGGCTCAGATCCAGGCGCAACTGTAATCATGTGTTCAGCAATGGGACAACAAGCAATGGTAATCGATGCAATTCAAGCTGGTGCGAAAGACTTTATCGTTAAGCCTTTCCAAGCTGATCGTGTAATTGAAGCGATTCAAAAAGCTCTAGGATGATTGCATGAAAATGTTAAAATCATTTCGTCTAACGATGATTTTCGCATTTCTTGTATCCTTCCTGTTTTTGTACCCTACAACGACTCCAGTGTATGCAGACTCTAACACAAATAGTGTAAATGACTGCATTAAAAAAGGAGATTGTATAGAAGATAATGATCCAGCTGCTAAGCAAGATGATTCAGATTTACAAGCAGCTGGAGACATATCTGCATGGGAATACATAAAAATGGTTTTGGCGCTTATTTTTGTTGTAGCTTTATTTTATGGATTAATGAAGTTTTTAAATAAAAGAAATTTAAACTTTCAACGTAATCAATTGGTACAAAATTTAGGCGGTTTATCGTTAGGTGCTCAAAAGTCGGTACAACTATTACAAGTAGGTAAAACACTGTATTTAGTTGGGGTCGGTGAGGATGTCCAGTTGTTACGTGAAATTACTGATCCTGATGAAGTTGCATCACTTTTAGCACTGTATAATGAACGACAAGAATTTGCAGCAACATCACCGTATATTGCAGAAGTATTTTCTAAGTTTAAGAGAAAAAATAATGAGAGTTCATCGACGCAGCAAAATCAAGACTCTTTTGGTGAACTATTTGAAAAAAAGATTTCCGAAATTAAACAGGAGCGTAGTGAAGAACTGGAGAGATGGAAGCAAAAGGAGAATGATGATAAATGAATGATGCAATCAGTATTTTTTCCAACAGCGATCCGACAAATGTCTCAAGTGCTGTTCAGCTCCTCTTGTTGTTGACTGTTCTATCACTAGCACCGAGTATATTAATTTTGATGACATCGTTTACACGAATTGTTATTGTGCTATCGTTTGTTCGTACTGCGTTGGCGACACAGCAAATGCCGCCAAACCAGGTCATTGTAGGTCTTGCCTTGTTTCTAACATTCTTTATCATGGCTCCAACATTTCAAGAGGTCAATAAAGAGGCATTACAGCCATTATTTTCTGAGGAAATTGGAATTGAAGAAGCATATGATCGTGCCAGTGAGCCGTTTAAAGAGTTTATGAGTAAGCATACAAGGCAAAAGGACCTTGATTTGTTTTTAACGTATAATCAAGCAGAAAAACCGGCATCTGTAGAAGAAATCCCTCTTACAATGCTAGTACCTGCTTTCGCATTGAGTGAGATTAAAACAGCGTTCCAAATTGGTTTTATGATTTTTATTCCATTCCTAGTAATCGATATGATTGTCGCAAGTACTCTAATGTCGATGGGGATGATGATGTTACCGCCGGTTATGATTTCATTGCCGTTTAAAATTTTATTATTTGTACTCGTTGATGGTTGGTATCTTGTGATGAAATCATTACTACAAAGTTTTTAGGGGATGATACTGTATGACAAGTGAATTGGTTATTTCAATTGCAGAGCGTGCCATTATGATTATCCTTCTAACAAGCGGTCCGCTACTATTAGTTGCTTTAATCACTGGTTTAGCGGTAAGTGTTTTTCAGGCAACAACTTCGATTCAAGAACAAACGTTAGCATTCGTTCCAAAAATCATCGCTGTATTCGTGGCCATCATATTTTTCGGTCCATGGATGTTATCACAGGTGACAAGCTATGCGAGAGACATTTTTGAGAATTTAACGCGTTATATAGGGTGAGTAGATGAATGAATTAATCCCGCATTTTACGGTTTTCTTATTAGTACTTGTGCGTGTATCGGCATTTTTTGTTACTGTACCTTTTTTCTCGTACAGAACGATTCCGCCACAAGTTAAAATAACTCTCGCATTAGTTTTAGCTTGGATGATGTATTACACAATTGACGTCGAACCATTTGTATTTAATGGTGATTACATACTTTTAGTGATGAAGGAAGCGCTAATTGGGCTGTTACTAGGTCTAGTAGGCTACATCATCATGTCGGCAATTCAAATTGCCGGAAGCTTTATAGATTTTCAAATGGGGTTTGCCATTGCCAATATTATTGATCCGCAAACAGGTGCACAAAGTCCATTGATTGGACAATTTTTTAATACGCTAGCACTACTCATTCTAATAGCTGTAGATGGCCATCATATGATTCTCGATGGAATTCATTATAGTTATCAATTCTTACCGATGGATCAAGGATTTCCTGATTTTGGAAACGACAATTATATCGAGTTTATTATCACAACATTTACGGCTGTTTTTGCGATTGCCTTTCAAATGGCTGCACCTGTCGTAGCAACGTTATTTTTAGTCGATTTGGCGCTAGGAATCACAGCGAAAACTGTACCACAATTAAATATTTTTGTTGTCGGTTTTCCTATTAAAATCGGAGTTAGTTTTCTAGTGTTATTCACAATGATGGCTGTAATGGTTCAAGTTATTAAAAGGCTTATTACAATTATGATTTATGCTATGCGTGATTTAATGGCTATTTTAGGTGGTGGGTAAAATGTTGCTGCTACTGGACTTAGATTTACAGTATTTTGCGGGAGAAAAAACGGAAAAGGCGACGCCAAAAAAACGACAAGATGCTCGAAAAAAAGGTCAGGTTGTCAAAAGTCAGGATATTTCCAGTGCGATTGTCATGCTCATGGTATTTATCTTTTTATTCTTCTTTGCAGGTTCACTGCGAGACGATCTCCTAGCTTTTTTTAGGCAAACTTTTATTCATAATATACACGTAGAATCACTAACCATTGATAGTGTGATGCACCTATTTACAGAAACAATAGTGCAAATGGCTTTTATTATTGTTCCAATTATGGCCATTGCATTTGTTGGAGCATTGGCAGGTAACTTTCTACAGTTTGGCTTTCTATTTACATTAGAGCCAATGAAATTTGATTTGAAGAAAATGGACCCCATAAAAGGGTTGAAAAAAATATTTTCTGTTAAAGCCATTGTAGAGCTTTTAAAGTCAGTATTAAAGATTGGCTTCATCGGTGGCGTTACGACAATTATTATATGGACAAACTTGCCAGAGGTTTTGGCGTTATCTTTTAAAAGTCCATGGATGACTCTAATTACAGTAGGTAAGCTTGTTGGCATTATGGGAATTTCGGCTTCCCTCGTTTTACTTTGTGTATCCATTTTAGACTGGATGTATCAAAAACATGATTACGAAAAAAATCTTAAAATGTCTAAGCAAGATATTAAAGATGAATATAAAAATAGTGAGGGTGACCCGCTGATTAAATCGAAAATCAAACAACGCCAACGCGAAATGGCGATGCGTCGAATGATGTCTGAGATTCCAAGCGCCGATGTGGTCATAACAAACCCAACTCACTATGCGATTGCCATCAAATATGATGAGGAAAGTATGGAAGCTCCGCGCGTCGTTGCTAAGGGTACAGACTTTATCGCTCAAAAAATTAAACTGATTGCGAAAGAACATGAAGTGATTATGGTTGAAAATAGACCCTTAGCACGAGCAATGTACGATCAAGTAGAAATCGGCGATCAGGTACCAGAAGAGTTTTTCAAAGCAGTAGCAGAAGTGCTTGCTTATGTTTATCGAATTAAGCGGAAAATTTAAAGCTTTTAGTAGGAGGGACACAAATGAAAGTTCGCGATATAGGGGTATTAGGTGCGGTTATTTTAATCGTTGCGATGCTCATCATCCCTCTTCCTCCGTGGATGTTAAGTTTCTTAATCGTCATTAATATTACATTAGGATTAATAGTACTTTTAACAGCAATGAGTATGAAGGAAGCGTTAGACTTTTCTATTTTCCCCTCAGTTATTTTACTGTTAACCTTGTTCCGACTCGGACTGAGCGTTTCCACAACACGTGCCATTTTAGCAACTGGAGATGCTGGTGCTGTTGTTGAAACCTTTGGTGATTTCGTAGTCGGTGGGAATGTTCTTGTTGGTTTAGTTGTATTCTTAATTCTTGTGCTAATTCAGTTTATCGTTATTACAAAAGGAGCGGAGCGTGTAGCAGAAGTAGCAGCACGTTTCACACTTGATGCGATGCCAGGTAAACAAATGAGTATTGATGCTGACTTAAATGCAGGAGTTATTTCTGAGCGGGAAGCACGTGAACGACGCGACAAAGTAGCCGGTGAAGCGGACTTCTACGGAGCGATGGATGGTGCCACAAAATTCGTAAAAGGGGATGCCATTGCCTCAATGGTCATGGTTATTATCAACTTATTATTTGGTATCATCATCGGTGTTGTGCAGATGGGTCTTCCATTTGCAGAGGCAGCAAATCATTTTTCTAAGTTAACAGTGGGCGATGGTATTGTCTCACAAATTCCTGCGCTACTGATCTCTACAGCGACAGGGATTGTTGTAACACGTGCATCTTCTAAGGGAAGTCTTGGTGAAGATATTACAGGGCAACTCTTTGCCCAAGCAAAACTGCTCTATGTAGCAGGTGGTACAATTGTTTTACTTGGATTATTTACGCCAATCCCTAACTGGGTAACACTTCCAATTGGTATTTCACTAATTGCTGGCGCTTATATGATGGAACATAAGAAACCAGAGGATGAAGAAGAATTACTTGAAATTGAGGAAGAAGTGGCAACAGACGGCATGAAGAGCCCTGAAAACGTTGTGAATTTATTAAATGTGGACCCAATCGAGTTTGAATTTGGCTATGGTTTAATCCCGTTAGTAGATGCTGCTCAAGGCGGCGATTTATTAGATCGAGTTATCATGATACGTCGACAGTTAGCATTAGAATTAGGGATTGTCATTCCAGTTGTACGTATTCGTGACAATATTCAATTACAACCAAATGAATATCGAATTAAAATAAAGGGTAACGAAATGGCGCGTGGTGAACTGCTGCTTGATCATTATTTAGCAATGAGTCCAGGAGATGATGATTCTATCGAGGGTATTGATACTGTTGAGCCGTCATTTGGTCTACCTGCTAAGTGGATTACTGAGCAAGTGAAAGAGGATGCCGAAATGTTCGGCTATACGGTTGTTGATCCACCGAGCGTTGTGTCGACCCACTTAACGGAAATGATTCGTGCCAATGCTCATGAATTGCTCGGTCGTCAAGAGACGAAGCAGCTAATCGATCATTTACGCGAAACACATCCAATTTTAGTCGAAGAACTGACACCTACACCATTATCAACAGGTGAAATTCAAAAAGTACTGGGTAAACTTCTACGAGAAAATGTTTCAGTCCGAAATTTACCAATTATTTTTGAAGCGCTAGCTGACTATGCAAAATTAACGAGCGATGCCGATATTTTGACTGAGTATGTACGTCAAGCATTAGCACGTCAGATTACGTCTCAATACGTAGGGGACAGTTCGTCATTGAAGGTCATAACTGTTTCAGGTAAAGTAGAGAAAATGATTGCTGATAGTATTCAGCAAACTGATCACGGAAATTACTTAGCGATGGATCCACAAGATTCTCAAACTGTCTTGGAGACCATTGCTGCAGAAGTAGAGCGCGTTTCCTTTATGGAGCAATCTGCAATTATCTTATGCTCTCCAGCAGTTCGTATGTATTTACGTCAACTAACGGAGCGTTATTTCCCGCAAATTCCAGTTCTATCATACAATGAACTTGATGCTACGGTTGAAATTCAAAGTGTTGGGGTGGTGAATGTTGAATGAAAATGAAAAAATATTATGCATCCTCCATACCAGAAGCGATGAAGCTTGTGCGTGCTGAATTAGGTGAGGACGCAGTCATTCTGAATTCAAAAGTAGTAATTACAAAGAAGTTTTTTGGAATCATTAAAAAGAAAAGTTTTGAGGTTGTTGCAGGGATCGATTCAATGGAGCCAAGTAATACGGCTCCAGCACCTGTAGCTTTACCTATAACAACACCTAAAAAAGAAAATGCAAGGCTACAAGAAATTTCGAATGCTGTTCAAGCTAAAATACACCAAGTACAGCCACAGCATGATGCGACCTTACATGAGGAAACTGGCATTTCTGAAGATTTGAGGAGGGAAATTGCAGATTTAAAATCTTTAATGCATTCCATGCATAAGAAGACTATCCAAGATCAATATCCCGATGAACTCTTACCCTTCATTGAATACTTGAGACAGCAGGAGCTAAGTGAGGAGCTCATCACAACGATTGGTGATGAGCTTTTTATGCATTTCAGAGAAGCGTCAGAAATTAATTTTTCTCAATGTAAGATGATTACGAAAAATTTATTGCGCAAAGAGCTAGAAAATCTCCCAGTCGGAGGCTTATCCTACGAAAAGAAATATATTAATGTTTTAGGACCAACAGGTGTCGGAAAAACCACGACAATTGCTAAAATGGCAGCTAGAGCAGTTTTAGAGAAAAAGAAAAAAATAGGATTTATTACGACAGATACTTATAGGATTGCCGCAATTGAGCAATTAAAAACGTATGCTGGACTGTTGCAAGCACCTGTTGAAATTGCCTATAATGCCACAGATTTTGAACAAGCAATCCAACGATTGGCCCATCTAGATTTAGTGTTTATAGATACAGCAGGCCGCAATTATAAAGAGGTAAAATATGTAGATGATTTACAGCGTCTCATAAAATTTGATGATCAAGCAGAGTCCTTCTTAGTACTTGCCATGACAACGAAAGAAAAGGACATGGCAAACATTGTGGAGCAATTTAAGCAATTACCAATTGAAAAATTCATTTTTACAAAGATTGATGAAACAAATTCTATTGGCACAATGATTAATTTAATGATTAAATATAATAAAGGACTTGCTTACTACACGAATGGTCAAGAAGTACCAGAAGATATTGACGAAGCTGATCTAGAAGCAGTACTAAATATGTTTTTCCAAGGTGAAGAAAAATGAGAGACCAAGCTGAAACATTACGCTTGAAAATGTTGGGGCAGCAAGGCGGATTAGGTAGGTCAATCGCGGTTGTAAGTGGCAAAGGTGGGGTTGGTAAAAGCAACTTCACAATGAATTTTGCAACTACATTGGCCAATAAAGGGAAAAAGGTTGCAATCGTTGATATGGATATTGGTATGGGTAATATCAATATTTTAATTGGAAAAAATGTTTCTTATAGTTTAAAAGATTACTTGGAAGGTAATAAGTTACTAGATGAGGTAATATTTGAGGGTCCTTACGGTTTAAAGTGTATTTCAGGTGGGTCAGGTATGTCGGGTGTCCTAGAATGGTCAGAGGTGATGTTTGAGCGGCTCATTCATGCATTTGAGCAGCTTCAAAAAAGCTTTGATTACATCTTATTTGATATGGGGGCAGGGGCTACTAGCTGGTCATTAGATTTACTAGTCTCCATAGATGAAATCATTGTTTTATCAACAGCAGAGCCAACCTCTATTACAGATGCATATTCGATGATGAAATATATTTATATGCGAGATGCGGACAAGCAATTTTATATACTTTGTAACCGTGCTTATAGTAAAGAAGAAGGAATAGAAACCAATGAACGACTAAAGCGTACGATGGAACGTTTTTTGGACAAAGAGGTTACTATATTAGGCTCATTACCAGAAGATCCTGTAGTGCGTAAGGCTGTGCGTGAGCAAGTACCTTTTTCACTTGCTTATCCAGACGCACTTATTTCAAAGACACTTCAACTCATTGTGGCACGTTTTATGGAACATCGTGCAGAGGAAGTTCATGCACATGATCAGTCAGCGGGTAAATTCTTATCTAAATTAAGAAGTATTTTTTCGAAAGGGCGTGATTAATTGGACTTTTTACATAAAAGCAAGCTTTTAGTTGTTGATGATTCTGCTTTTATGAGAAAGCTAATTAGTGACTTTTTTGTTGGCAACTCGAAGGTTGAAGTAGTTGGAACAGCACGAAATGGGAAAGATGCGATTAAAAAAATTCAAACATTGCAGCCAACAGTTGTGACAATGGATATTGAGATGCCTGAAATGAATGGGCTTGATGCTTTAAAAGAAATTATGACTATATGTCCAGTACCTGTTGTTATGCTCTCTAGTACAACTCAACGAGGAGCTGAAAATGCATTAACAGCAATTGAATTTGGGGCAGTAGATTTTGTCGCGAAACCGAGCGGAACAATTTCTCTTGATTTACATAAAATCCAAACGGAACTTGTCCACAAGGTTGAACAAGCATCATTGGTACCTATTTCAAAATTGAAGAAACCTTCTGGTAGTAAAAGACAACAAGAACCTGCATTAAATGCGAGTACCATTAAAAGAGAATCATTTAGTGAAGGAAGGATGACTCCTTCTGTCAATGTTTCTCCTACAAGGGTAGATCTATCAAAACCACGTGTGGAATGGAGTAAAGTGGGTAAAAAAATTGTGCTAATTGGTACTTCCACTGGTGGACCAAGAGCGTTACAAGAAGTCATTACAAAAATCCCTAAATCAATTCAAGCACCAATTTTAATTGTCCAGCACATGCCAGCAGGATTTACAAAATCTCTTGCTACTCGTCTTGATCAATTGAGCGAGATTACAGTAAAGGAAGCTGAGCAAGGAGATATTCTCCAAAATGGAGTGGCGTATATTGCACCTGGTGGGTATCATTTAAAACTTAGAAAAGTAGGTACCACCTTTGGCATAGTCATTGATAATAATGAACCACCTAGATCTGGACATCGACCTTCTGTAGATGTGATGTTCGAAGATGTGAGCCAATTTAAAGATTTTGATAAAGTGGCAGTTATTATGACAGGTATGGGCCATGACGGCTCTGATGGACTAAAATCACTGAAAAGCACCGGAAATGTGATTGCAATCGCTGAGTCAGCTGAAACTTGCATAGTGTATGGTATGCCGAAAGCAGCAGTGGAAACGCAGCTTGTCGATGAAGTTGCAGATGTAGATGATATTGCACAAACAATAATGAAATATTTGCCTTAAAAGGGGTGTCCTCTTATGGAAGTCAATCAATATTTAGAGATGTTTATCGAAGAAAGTAAAGAGCATTTACAAGCATGTAATGAACATTTATTAGAACTAGAAAAAAATCCAGATGATTTGGCGATTGTTGGAGAAATTTTCCGCTCTGCACATACATTAAAAGGTATGTCTGCGACAATGGGCTTTGAAGATTTAGCAGATTTAACTCATAAAATGGAAAATGTATTGGATGCAATCCGAAACGAGAAAATCCATGTATCTCCTGAGATTTTAGATGTTGTCTTTGAGTCTGTAGACCATCTAGAAGAAATGGTGATGGACATTGCGAATGGTGGAGATGGAAAGCGTGATGTATCTTCAACTGTAGCTCAATTAAAGCGTATTGAATTAGGTGAGGAAGCGATTCCTGAAGTAGTAGCAACTACTGAAACGCAAACCTCTGCTGTAACAAGTGTTTTAGAGTATGACGGCTTTGAACAAACAGTTATTTCACAATCTGCTGAACAAGGTTTCAATGCATTTGAAATTTCAGTGAGATTACGTGAGGATTGTCTTTTAAAAGCAGCACGTGTATTCATGGTGTTTGAGATTTTAGAAAAAGATGGGGATGTTATTAAATCAAATCCATCTGTAGAAAAGCTTGAAGATGAACAGTTCGATCAACAATTTTATGTAGCTTTCGTGACAAAAGAATCTGCTGAAGATATGCAGAAAAAGATTATGAAAGTTTCAGAAGTTGAAGAAGTGATTGTCGCAACTATCGAACAAAAACAATATAGTGAAAATGAACAAGCAATTCAAGAAGTAGCAGCACCAGCTACAGCAACAGTAGAAGCGGAGGCTAAACCTGCTACTACACCTGAAAACAATACACCAGCACCTAAACCTGCAAAAGCAGCGGCTCCTGCTAAGAATGATAAGAGTCATGCGCCTGTTGGTAATAAAACAATTCGTGTTAATATCGAGCGTCTTGATATATTAATGAACTTATTTGAAGAGCTTGTTATAGATCGAGGACGACTACAATCTATTGCAACTGAGGTTAATCATGGAGAGTTAAATGAAACAGTAGAGCGCATGAGCCGCGTCATGGGTGACTTACAAACAATTATTTTAACAATGCGTATGGTTCCGGTTGAAACAGTATTCAATCGCTTCCCGAAAATGATTCGTCAGCTGTCTCGTGATTTAAACAAGAAAATTAACCTTGAAATTATCGGTGCTGAAACAGAGCTAGACCGTACTGTAATCGATGAAATTGGAGATCCACTTGTTCATTTAATCCGTAATTCTGTCGACCACGGTATAGAAAATCCTACAGCTCGCCGTGCAAAAGGCAAGCCAGAAGAAGGAACGGTTGTACTGCGTGCTTACCATAGTGGTAACTATGTCTTTATTGAAATTGAAGATGATGGAGCAGGTATTAACCGTGAAAAAGTACTAGCGAAAGCAATTTCTAAAGGTATCGTTACACAAGAACAATCATACTCAATGTCAGATAAGCAAATCAATGAGCTTATTTTAGCCTCTGGGTTCTCAACGGCAGATGTCATTTCTGACGTATCAGGCCGAGGCGTTGGTTTAGACGTTGTTAAAACAACAATTGAATCATTAGGTGGAAATATTTCAATTGAATCTACACAAGATGTAGGCTCAATATTCTCTATTCAACTACCACTGACATTATCGATTATTTCAGTAATGCTAGTGGAAATCGAAAAAGAGATTTATGCAATTCCACTATCATCAATTATTGAGACTTCAATTATCCGTTCATCAGAAATTATGAATGCGCATAATCAAAAAGTAATCGACTTCCGTGGCAAAGTGGTACCACTAGTATTCTTAGAAGAAATCTTCGAGGTACCTCGCAAAGAACCACAGGATGACGAATTCCATTCAGTAGTCATCGTTCGAAAAGGTGAGAAGCTTGCTGGTTTAGTTGTAGATTCATTCATTGGCCAACAAGAAATTGTGCTGAAATCATTAGGAAATTACTTAACGAATATCTTTGCAATTTCAGGTGCAACAATTTTAGGTAACGGGAAAGTAGCCTTAATTGTGGATTGTAACGCACTTATTAAATAAGGTGAATGAATAAGAGAGGTGTAAACAATGACAAACGCAGTGGAACAAGAAAGTATTAAAGTGATTGTTTTTCAATTAGCAGATAAAGAATATGCGATTCCAGTGTCACATGTACAAGGTATTGAAAAACTAATGCATATTACGCGTGTACCAAAAACGGCGAAATATGTAAAAGGTGTTATAAACCTACGAGGTGTCGTAACACCAATTGTAGATTTACGGGAACGATTTGAATTACCTATCTCTGAGCATGAAGAAACAACTCGCATTATCATTATTTCATTAGAGGATATGGAAGTAGGCTTCGTAGTAGACTCTGCAAATGATGTTTTAGACATCCCTGCAAACGCAATTGAACCACAACCAGAAGTAGTGGGCTCACTTGAAGAGGAGTTTATTTCAGGAGTGGCTAAAATAGATAAGCGATTATTAATTTTACTGCATTTAGAGAAAGTACTAAATCCACTAAAGTAGGGATCGATAATGACATACAATCAAAAGATTACATCACTACATTTAGACGTATTTAAAGAAATTGGAAATATTGGTGCTGCGCATGCTGCGACAGCACTCTCCAATTTACTTGGTAAAAAAATTGATATGCGAGTACCAAAGGTTGAAATGGTATCATTTAATGACATGATGGAGCTTGCTGGCGGTTCTGAAAATGTCGTTGTTGGAATCTATCTGCGCATCGAAGGTGATGCTGAAGGTAGTATGTTCTTTATCCTGCCAATTGAGCAAGCAAATCGTTTTATCCGTCGTCTCATATTTGATGAATCATTCGACTTTAAAAAGCGGCCTGTTTCAGAGCTAGGTTTATCAGCAATGCAGGAAATGGGTAACATTTTATCTGGCTCTTATTTATCGGCGTTATCTGACTTTACAAATTTAAAAATTTATCCGACTGTGCCAGGACTAAGTGTTGACATGTTTGGTGCCATTATTAGTATTGGCTTGATTGAATTATCACACGTTAGCGATAATGTTATCGTCATAAATACATCCATTTTTGAAGACGGTGTAGAGGATCAAGAAACCGTAAGAGGACATTTCTTCTTATTACCAGACCCAGACTCATTTGATGCTATTTTTAAAGCATTAGGAGTTTCATAGATGATGCTAAACAGTAGTAATGGGCAAGTTATAAAAGTTGGAATTGCACAAATGGATGTAGTAAAGTTGCCAAACACAATAAGAACATCAGGTCTTGGGTCTTGTGTAGGTGTTATTTTATATGATGAGTCAAAAAAAATTGCTGGTTTAATACATGTGATGTTGCCAGATTCGAGTCTAGGTAGACAAGAGTCAATAAATGTGGCTAAATTTGCTGACACAGGCATTGCAGCAATGATTGACTTATTAAAGTTAGAGGGCGTTCAAAAATTCAAGCTAAAGGCAAAAATTGCGGGCGGTGCGCAGATGTTTCAATTTACTTCAGATAAAGACTCCATGCGTATCGGCCCGCGTAATGTAGAAGCTGTAAAGCATGAGCTAAAGCGTCATGGAATTCTTTTAGTTGCCGAAGACACGGGTGGTAATAGTGGTAGAACAATTGAATTTAATCCTGCGACGTCGACATTACATATTCGAACGGTTAACCAAGGAGTGAGCGAAATATAATGTTTGGTTCTATTTTTTATAACCTATGGGGAGCGTTAATTGCCTTTTCTATATATTTTTTTAGTACATTTCAAAAACCTATTACACCGCTACGTATTATCATAGGATCATTTGTAGCGGGGATACTTGTGTTTTTCGTCATGTATATTGTAAGGTTTTTAATTGCCTATGTTTTATTCACACCAGAGAGCAATGAAGATGTCGTTGAAGGTGAGCTTGAAGATAACGAATCTGACAATCGCAATGAAGAAGATCAAGAAACACCGACGGCTAACTCAACCGTTGAGTTTCAAGATGAAAGCTCAGATGAAATTGCACAGGTTGTACGAACGATGATGGATCATGAGGATGATCTGCAAGTAAATAATGCTTAAAAATGGGAGTCGCGAGTAGCGGCTCTTTTTAATGTTAAGGAAACTATAAATTTTTTGCCTGTGGAGGATGTAAACGAGTGCTTTAGCGCATTGTTCTGTTTTATCGGAAAGATTTCGAGGTTTATCGGAACGATTTTATATTTTATCGGAAAGATTCTAAGATTTATCGGAATGATTTCTGTTTTTATCGGAATAATTTTTAGTAGTTATCTAGTTTCTTAAGGAATATTGACTATGTCCAAACTAAAAAATGCCCGACACATAAATTTAAAGAATCTGTGATAGAGTAGGAGAAACAAATGAAATTATAGTCGATTCTTGTTATAATATAGGAAAGAATTACATTGGTTTATGTTGAAAAAATATCAAGGTAAATATAAGACAGTGGCAAACAGGCGCGTAAATGCGTTTTTCTTAGAGAGGTGGATTACATGACACAACCAATTCTGAACGATGAACAAAAGCTGTGGAACCGCTGGATATATGAACGTGATCCAGATGCTGGTGATTTACTAATAAAAAAATATATTTCTCTAGTATCTTATCATGTACAACGCATTGGTGCGAGTTTACCAAAAAGTGTATCACGAGATGATTTAACGAGCTTAGGTATGGTAGGACTTTTTGATGCGTTGAATAAATTTGATATTAATCGAGACTTGAAATTTGATACATATGCTTCTTTTAGAGTAAGAGGAGCCATTATTGATGGTTTACGTAAGGAAGATTGGTTGCCACGTTCTGCACGTGAGAAGGCGAAAAAATTAGATGCACAGATTGAACAGTTAGAACAAAAATATATGCGTCATGTAACACCTGAGGAGCTTGCTGAGCATATGGCTTTACCCGTTGAAGAAGTTTACCAAACTGTACAGGAACATTTCTTTTCAAATGTTCTTTCCATTAATGAACAGCAAGATCAAGATGAAACTGAAGGAAAGTCATTTGTTATCCGTGATGATACGACTAAGACACCTGAGCAAGCTGTTGTTAAGGCGGAACTACTGGAGGATTTAGCTGAAAATATCCAAAAGCTCAATGATAAAGAACAGCTAGTGCTTAGTTTGTTTTATACTGAGGAATTGACATTAACAGAAATTGGCGAAATGCTTGAACTATCGACATCACGTATTTCACAAATCCACTCTAAGGCGCTATTAAAGCTACGAAAGTTATTATCCAATGAAATGATTAATGCCTAATAATCGTCTATACATACCGTAGAAGGAGGGAGTCTCATGAGTTTAAAGGGTGTCGAACTACAAATAGCTATTCCAAAAACATTTGAAGCGGGGAAAATGGCAGATCAGGCACAACAACAAACTTTGGCTCAGCAAGCACATGCAAATGAAGCGTTAAAAAAAGAAATAGAACGCAAGCAAAAAGTTGTGAATACCTCAGAGGGTATGGATGAGATTAGTGAGGATGAAGAAGCAGGTGGTGAGTACATCAAAGGTACTCGAAAAAAGAAAAATAAGGATGACGAGAAGCGAGAGAAGCAGGCGCAGCATCCGTTTAAGGGGAATTTCGTGGATTTTAGTGGATAGGAGTTTATTATGACAATCATACTAATTGCGGTTCTATTTATTTTACAGCTACTTTCATTTTATTTCCTCATCATCTTAAATACAAAACTAGCAAAATTTAAGGATTTAGAAATAAAGCAAGAACGTTTAATGCGTGAAATGGATGATACTATAAGTGTCTATTTAGCTGAAGTGAAAGATGAAAATAATCGCTTGATTGAAGAATTACAAAGCGTTTCAACGACTCAAGTTAAAACTGTTCTACAGGATGAGCAAATTATGTCAACAAAAGAACAAATAGAGGTAGAAAAAACAAAAGAAGCATCTTCCAATCTAGATAGTGAAACTCGTATATATGTACCTAAAAACATAGTAGCAAATGCTTATTCTCGCCATCAACAGTCAGGAAATAAGTCGGTACAATCTACATCACAAACAGACAAAGCAATACCAATGGAAGAGCCAAAGCCTCTTACTATAGAACAACAAGCTGTCCAGTTGGCGAAACAAGGAAAAACATCAGAGGAAATTGCGAAGCAGCTTCAAAAAGGAAAAACAGAAATCGAGCTTTTATTGAAATTTCATAGCTAAAACAGTTGCGAATGGTGTGAAGCTATGATATAGTTGCAAATGGTGTTATTAATACACACGCATTTTGATGTAGTAAGTGGTGCTCTAAGTCTAGAGTAGCTTGTTGCAAGTGATAAATGCGGAGGATAAAAACCAAACATACTAGGAGGAAATACACATGTCAGTAATTTCTATGAAACAATTACTTGAAGCTGGTGTACATTTCGGTCACCAAACTCGTCGTTGGAACCCAAAAATGAAGAAATATATCTTCGTTGAGCGTAACGGGATCTACATCATCGACTTACAAAAAACTGTTAAAAAATTAGAGGAAGCTTATGACTTCATGCGTCAAGTTGGTCAAGACGGTGGTAAAGTTCTTTTCGTTGGTACGAAAAAACAAGCACAAGAAGCGATCAAAGATGAAGCTGAACGTTCAGGCAACTACTACATCAACCAACGTTGGTTAGGTGGTACTCTTACAAACTTCGGTACAATTCAAAAACGTGTTGCACGTATGAAAGCAATCGAAAAAATGGAAGAAGACGGAACTTTTGAAGTTCTACCTAAAAAAGAAGTAATCCAACTTAAAAAAGAACACGAACGTCTAATCAAATTCTTAGGCGGTATCCGTGATATGCACGCTCTTCCAGACGTAATGTTCGTGGTTGACCCACGTAAAGAACGCATTGCTGTTGCAGAAGCTATTAAATTAAACATCCCTCTAGTAGGTATTGTTGATACAAACTGTGATCCAGATGAAATCGACTACGTAATTCCTGCTAATGATGATGCTATTCGCGCTGTTAAACTTTTAACTGCTAAAATGGCTGACGCTTTAATCGAGTCAAAACAAGGTGAAGAAGAAGCTCCAGCTGTAGAAGCTGCTGCTGAGTAATTCACGTTTACAAAAAGGTGATAAGTGGCTCAGGACCCTTATCACCTTTTTTAGAACCTATCACTAAAATTTGTACAACCAATTTGAGGAGGAAACACTAAATGGCAAACATTACTGCACAATTAGTAAAAGAATTACGTGAAAAAACTGGCGCTGGAATGATGGATTGTAAAAAAGCGTTAGTACAAACTGATGGCGATATTGATGCTGCAATCGATTTCCTACGTGAAAAAGGTCTTTCTTCAGCTGCTAAAAAAGCTGACCGTATCGCTGCAGAAGGTACAACTTTCATTTTAGAACAAGGTAACGAAGCAATCATCCTTGAAGTAAATGCTGAAACAGATTTCGTTTCTAAAAACGATAAATTCCAAGTATTAGTTGCTTCTTTAGCTGAGCAATTACTTGCTGCTAAACCTGCAACAGTAGAAGCTGCTTTAGAGCTTGCAAATGCTGAAGGTGTGAAAATTGCTGACCAAATTTCAACTGCAGTTGCAACAATCGGTGAAAAAATCACTCTTCGTCGTTTCGAAGTGAAAACAAAAACTGATGCAGATGCATTCGGTTCTTATTTACACATGGGCGGTCGTATCGGTGTGTTAGTTTCTTTAGAAGGTTCTACAGATGCTGCTGCTGCAAAAGACGTTGCTATGCATATCGCAGCTATTAACCCTACTTACGTTTCTCGCGATGAAGTTTCTGCAGATGAAGTTGAACGTGAGCGTAAAGTATTAACTGAACAAGCTCTTAACGAAGGTAAACCAGAAAACATCGTAGCAAAAATGGTTGAAGGTCGTCTTGGTAAATACTTCGAAGAGGTTTGCTTACTTGACCAAACATTCGTTAAAAACTCAGATCAAAAAGTACGTGATTTCGTTGCATCAACTGGCGGTTCTGTAAATGGTTTCGTACGTTATGCTGTAGGTGAAGGTATCGAAAAACGTGAAGATAACTTTGCTGAAGAAGTAATGAGCCAAGTTAAAGGTAACTAATTTAGCTTGCATTTGATCTTAATCAAATAATATCTAGATTTTCTAGAAAAAAATGGGGAACACAACATAGCGTGTTCCCTATTTTTCCGAAATGAGCGAAAAAAAGATATAATTGGCTCATTAGCAAAAGTTGTGGCTGATATTTGTTAAAAATGTATGCTATTTATATAAGTTGATTGGGGTGAAGGCTGGGCGACTCCTTGGGGATCAGCGTCACAGATGAGACCTTGGAATGAAGCGGATAGGGGAATGAAGGCTAAAAGTATCACGTCCTGTGATAACGCCTTCATGACCAACCTCGTGTTGGCCCGACGCCCCCAGGAAGCTCTGCGCGAAAGCGAAGCGTCAGCGGCAATGTTTTATCTGTGCGAAAGCGAAGCGACAGCAACAATGTTTTATCTGCGCGAAAGCGAAGCGTCAGCGGCAATGTTTTATCTGTGCGAAAGCGAAGCGACAGCAACAATGTTTTATCTGTGCGAAAGCGAAGCGACAGCAACAATGTTTTAACTGTGCGAAAGCGAAGCGACAGCAACAACAAAGCGCCCAGCGGGAACGGAAATCAACCAACTTTATGGTGTAATGAGCCATATAATTTTCTATTTTGCCTTATTCATAACTAGCAATTATTGTTATTTATACTATAATGGAAAAGGGAATAGAGTTGTTTTAAATAAAGTCTGACGGAGGTTTACAATGAGTGTGCCACAATATAAACGAGTAGTTATAAAATTAAGTGGTGAAGCGTTAGCTGGAGAAGCGGGCTTCGGTTTATCACCAAAAATAATCAAGTCTGTTGCAGAAGAAGTAAAAGAAGTAGTAGATCTTGATGTAGAAGTTGCTGTTGTTGTAGGTGGCGGTAATATATGGCGCGGAAAAATCGGTAGTGAAATGGGGATGGATCGTGCAGCAGCCGACTATATGGGAATGCTAGCAACGGTTATGAACTCCTTAGCTTTACAAGATGCCCTTGAAAAATTAGGAATTGAAACACGTGTACAATCTTCAATTGTGATGACACAAGTAGCAGAGCCATATATTCGCCGTAAAGCAGTTCGTCATCTAGAGAAAAAACGTGTAGTAATTTTTGCAGCAGGTACAGGTAACCCATTCTTCTCTACTGATACTACAGCTGCGTTACGAGCGGCTGAAATCGACGCAGATGCGATTTTAATGGCGAAAAATAATGTAGATGGTGTTTATTCTGCAGATCCGAAAGTAGATGCAACTGCCGTTAAATATGATACACTCACTTACTTAGACGTTATTCAACAGGGCTTACAAGTAATGGATTCAACAGCTTCTACTTTATGTATGGATAACGATATTCCGTTAATTGTCTTCTCAATTACGGAACCAGGTAATATTAAACGTGCCGTACAAGGCGAGAAAATTGGAACAGTTGTTAGGAGGAATGTATAATGGCTAAACAAGTTTTAGAACAAGCTAAAGAAAAAATGAACAAAACAATTGCCGCTTTTTCACGTGAACTAGCTTCAATCCGTGCAGGTCGTGCAAATGCTTCTCTATTAGATCGTATTACGGTTGATTATTATGGTGCACCAACACCGATTAATCAGCTTGGAGGTGTTTCGGTACCAGAAGCGCGTTTATTAGTTATTACACCTTACGATAAAACAATCTTAGGTGAAATCGAAAAAGCGATTATGAAATCAGATATTGGTATTACACCAACAAATGATGGATCTGTTATTCGTTTAATGATCCCGGCTTTAACAGAAGAGCGTCGTAAAGATCTTGTGAAGCAAGTGAAAAAAGAAGCAGAGGATGCAAAAATCGCTGTACGTAATGTTCGTCGCGATGCTAATGATGATCTGAAAAAACTTGAAAAAGCTGGCGAAATCACAGAAGATGGTCTACGTGGCTACGGTGAAGATATTCAAAAATTAACGGATGAATTCATTGTTAAAGTAGATCAAGTAACGAAAGAAAAAGAAAAAGAAATTCTAGATGTGTAAGCAACTCGCTTTGTATGTCTATGATGGAACTTTTTGATGAGATGGAGGCGTCCTATATATCAGGACGTCTTTTCTCTTTACTGTTAAGTTATTATGTGAAAAATCTAGTGAAGCTTCATACATTCAAACCTGTAATTGTTTAACTTATTTCATCACCAAAAGTTGGGGATGAAATAAGTTAAAACATATGTCTCGTGGATAAGTTGATTGCAGTGGAGGCTGGGCGACTCCTTGGGGATTAGCAATAGAGGAACGAAGGCTAAGACCATCACGTCCTGTGATAACGCCTTCGTGACCAACATCGGTGCTGTCGCTGCGCTTTCGCACAAACAAAACCCTCTGCTGCCGCTGCGCTTTCGCGCAAAAAACATCTGTTGGCCCGAGACCCTGGAGCGCAAGTGAAGCGGCTCATCGGACGCCCCAGGAAAGCGCCAGTCGGAACGAAAATCAACCCCACGTTATGGTGAAAAGTCTAAAATGTGTGTAGTTCTAAAATGAGCTAGTCCATACATAGTCAATTTAGAGGGAAAAAAAAGACAAAAAGCGCTTTTTTTTGTTATGATAGGTTAGTATACGTCCGATTAGTTGTAGTGGGGGAGTTAGCATGTTTAAAAAGCTATTAGGTAAACAAATAAAAATGGATACACTATCATTGGAGGAACGTGTTGCCCTTGCTAAAAACGAGCCGATTCCTGCCCATGTAGCGATTATTATGGACGGAAATGGACGTTGGGCGAAGAAACGTGCCATGCCACGTGTTGCTGGTCACCATGAAGGTATGAAGACGGTACGAAAGGTAACTAGATTTGCATCAGATCTAGGTATTAAAGTTTTAACGGTGTATGCGTTCTCTACAGAAAATTGGAAGCGACCAAAACCAGAGGTCGATTTTCTAATGCGTCTACCTGTTGAATTTTTAGGTTCCTTTTTACCTGAAATGATGGAACGTAATGTACGTGTTGAAATGATTGGAGATCCATCTTTATTGCCTGCACATACACAAAAAGCATTGTATGAGGCGATGGAAGAGACGAAGCATAATACAGGGTTAATTTTGAACTTTGCCCTGAATTATGGAAGTCGTTCAGAAATGGTTGGTGCCATGAAAGCAATGCTTCAAAAGGTGCAGGACGGTCAATTAACGATGCAAGATTTAACAGAAGAATGCTTGACATCTCATTTAATGACGGCCCATCTGCCAGAGCCAGATCTATTAATTCGTACAAGTGGTGAAGTACGATTAAGTAACTTTATGTTATGGCAGCTCGCCTATACAGAATTTTGGTTTACAGATACATTGTGGCCAGATTTTAGTGAGGAAAACTTACTGGAAGCGGTGGAAAACTACCAGAAACGTAATCGCCGCTACGGTGGGTTGAAGGGAGAAGAAACAACTTGAAACAACGAATTATCACAGCAATAGTTGCAGCAGCGCTATTTATTCCATTCGTTATTTATGGAAAAGTGCCATTTACACTACTTGTGCTTGCAATGGCTGTTGTCGGCTTTTATGAAATACTAAAAATGAAAGGTATTTCACTTTTTTCAGTGCCTGGTTTTTTAGGGCTACTAACATTAATACTGCTTGTTATACCAAAGGACTGGTCAAGTAAGGTAGTAGATGCAATTGGCTATTCCTCCGATTTAATGGTTGTGTATGGTCTAATGATGCTATTGCTCATATACGTAGTCCTTGTAAAAAATAAAATTACATTTGATGAAGTTGCTTTTATTTTATTAGGAGCGTTTTATGTCGGGTTAGGCTTCCATTATTTAATCGAAACACGATATTACGGTCTAGAGTTTGTCGTATATTGTTTGCTTGTAGTTTGGACAACTGACTCAGGTGCATATTTTGTCGGAAGAAAACTTGGCAAAAATAAGCTATGGCCTGAAATCTCACCGAAGAAAACCGTGGAAGGTTTTGTGGGGGGAATTGTCATTGCAGTAATTTTTGCTGTCGCGATGCAAGCAATTTATCCATTTGCAAAGGGTTATGTCTCACTTATTTTCATCACAATCTTTGCGTCAATTATTGGCCAAATGGGTGATCTAGTGGAATCTGCTATAAAGCGTCATTTTGACGTAAAGGATTCAGGAAATATTTTACCTGGGCATGGCGGTATATTAGACCGCTTTGATAGTCTTTTATTCGTCGTGCCTTTACTACATTTTTTTCATACTTTTTGGTAGCTAGGAACTGTAGTAGTATTTCCTCTAATTAGAGTGGTTGAATAATCGTGCTATATCATTTGCTTAGATAGAAAAAGGGGACAATTTGTCGTGAAAAAAATAAGTTTACTTGGTGCAACTGGTTCAATCGGTTGGCAAACCTATGATATTTTAAAAGAACAACGCGATGCCTTTCATTTAGTGGCGTTTTCTTCAGGGAAAAACATCGAAAAAACTCGTGAAATGATCGAAACTTTGACGCCTGAGCTTGTATCTGTTCAATTAGAAGAAGATGCACTTACGCTCGCTAAAGAGTATCCGCAAGTTCATTTTACGTTTGGTGCGAAAGGGCTTGTAGAGGTTGCTACACATCCTGATTCTACGGTGCTTGTCAACGCTGTTCTTGGAAGTGTCGGACTAGAATCGACATTAGCCGCAATTCGCATGGGTAAAACAATTGCTATTGCCAATAAGGAAACACTCGTAACCGCTGGGCATTTAGTGATGGCAGAGGCAAAGAAATACAATGCAACAATTTTACCGGTTGATAGTGAGCATTCTGCAATCTTCCAATCGATGAATGGTGAAAATCCAAAAAATATTGAACGTTTAATCATTACAGCTTCTGGTGGTAGCTTCCGTGACAAAACACGTGAGGAATTGAAGCATGTAACGGTTGCAGATGCACTAAATCATCCGAACTGGTCAATGGGTGCGAAAATTACGATAGATTCAGCTACAATGATGAATAAAGGACTAGAAGTCATTGAAGCACATGTCTTATTTGATATGCCTTATGATAAAATTGATGTACTTTTGCATAGAGAAAGTATTATTCACTCCCTAGTTGAGTATCATGATACTAGTGTCATTGCACAGCTCGGTACACCGGACATGCGTGTACCTATCCAATATGCATTAAGCTATCCAGATCGTATGCCGCTGCATAACGGACAACGACTTAATTTAGCACAAATTGGTCAGTTACATTTTAAAGAAATGGATTTTGAACGTTATCCAGCATTGCGTCTAGCATACGAGGCTGGACGTACAGGTGGTACAATCTTAACAGCAATGAATGCAGCGAATGAAGCGGCAGTTGCGGCATTTTTACAGGGCAACATAACATTCCTTGAAATTGACGAAACGATTGAGCGTGTAATGCAGGCGCATAACAATATATTAGTGCCGGATTTACAAACAATTTTACAGGTAGACAGTGAAACAAGAAAAACAGTGTTAGACATGGTAAAATAACGAGAGAGATATCATTAACTATTCACTTTAAAGGTGGGGTATTATGCAAACAGCCATTGCATTTATTTTAATATTTGGCATGCTCGTATTCTTCCATGAACTTGGTCACTTCCTGTTTGCGAAACGCGCAGGAATTATGGTTCGTGAATTCGCCATTGGTATGGGACCGAAAATTTATGGGAAAACACATGGTGAAACAATCTATACGATACGTTTATTACCAATAGGTGGTTACGTTCGTATGGCTGGTGAGGACATGGATGGCACCGAATTACAGCCGGGCTACCGAGTAGGGCTTATTGTAGATGAAGATAATGTTGTCAAGAAAATTATCTTTAATCAAAATAATAAGCAATTACCAGATTTATTATTTTTAGAAATTGAACATGCTGATTTAGAAAAAGAATTGTTTGTGGAAGGTTATGATGAAGAAGAAAAATTAATTCGTTATAATGTTGCAAGAGATTGTATTCTCGTGGAAAACGGTAGAGAAACGTTAATTGCACCGTATGATCGTCAATTTAACGCTAAAACAGTCGGTCAACGCGCCATGACAATCTTTGCAGGCCCATTGTTTAATTTTATTTTAGCATTTGTTATTTATTTGCTGATTGGGTTATTCCATGGTGTACCTACCTATGAGCCAATCATAACAGAGGTAGTAGAAAATGATCCAGCTGCACAGGCAGGAATGCTTGCAGGTGATAGAGTAGTTGGCATTGATGGACAAGTAGTTGAAAAATGGCAAGATTTAGCTGCTATTGTACAAGATCACCCAGGTGAAGATATAACTGTTACAGTTGAACGAAATGGTCAGCAAGTTAACTTAAATATGACGGTAAAAGAAATAAAACAAGATGGCGAAAAATATGGTCAAATAGGGGTTAAGTATGAGAGCCCACGTGAATTTAATCCATTAAAGGCTGTTGTTTATGGCGCTCAAGAAACCTATAGTATGACTGTTCGAATCTTTGAATTACTTGGTATGTTAATTACCGGTAAATTCACTATAGATGCTCTTTCAGGTCCAGTAGGTATTTATAAAGCGACAGAGCAGGTAGCTCAATATGGATTCATAAATCTCATGAATTGGGCTGCGATGTTAAGTATTAACCTTGGAATTATGAACTTACTACCGCTTCCAGCACTTGACGGTGGTCGCCTATTATTCTTCGGCTTCGAAGCAGTAAGAGGCAAACCAATTGATCGTCAAAAAGAGGGGCTTGTGCATTTTGTAGGTATCGTACTATTGATGATACTAATGGTCGTAGTTACATGGAACGATATACAAAGATTTTTCTTTTAACTAAATTTAGTTAAATTTTCCAAGTGAAACTGATTGAAAACATAGCTTTGAGCGCAATTTTTTTGAAACATTGCGTTCAAAGCTAAATTTGTTTATGCTAATTAGAGTATAAAAACTTATCTATTAAAAAAGGTGGAACACTGAATGAAGCAAAGTAAAACATTTATCCCAACGCTACGTGAAGTACCTGCTGATGCAGAAGTAAAATCACATAAGCAATTACTACGTGCAGGGTTTATTCGTCAAAATACAAGTGGGGTATACTCGTATTTACCGCTTGCGAAACGTGTGTTAACAAAAATAGAAAATATTATTCGTGAAGAAATGGAAGCAATCAATTCGGTTGAGCTTTTAATGCCTTCATTACAATCTGCGGAACTTTGGCAGGAATCCGGCCGTTGGGAAAAATACGGCCCAGAATTAATGCGTTTGAAGGACCGTCATGATCGTGATTTTGCATTAGGACCAACACATGAAGAAGTGATTACAACTTTAGTACGTGATGAAATTAAATCATATAAAAAATTACCGTTAACACTTTATCAAATTCAAACTAAATTCCGTGATGAAAAACGTCCTCGCTTTGGTTTACTACGAGGCAGAGAGTTTATTATGAAAGATGCATATTCTTTCCATGCATCGCGTGAAAGCTTAGATGAAACATATGATGATATGTATCGTGCCTATTCAAATATTTTCTCTCGTCTTGGTCTAAACTATCGTGCAGTTATTGCAGATGCAGGCTCAATTGGTGGGAAGGGTACTCATGAATTTATGGTGCTTTCTGAAATTGGGGAAGATACAATTGCATATTCTGACACGTCTGATTATGCTGCGAACACCGAAATGGCAGAAGTTCTTGTAGACTATCAACCATCAGATGCAGCATTAAAAGAGCTTGAAAAATTGGCAACACCAGACCAAAAAACAATCGAAGAAGTATCAGCTTTCTTAAATGTTGAGCCTTCAAATGTCATTAAATCATTAGTCTTTGATGTTGACGGTGAATTAGTCGTTGTACTTGCTCGTGGAGATCACGAAATTAATGATATTAAACTGAAAAATGCGCTTGATGCTGGTTCTGTTGAACTTGCTAGTGAAGCAGCGATCCGTGATTTATTAGGCTGTGGCATTGGCTCAATCGGTCCTGTTAAATTACCAGTAGACGTAAAAGTAGTAGCTGACAATGCGATTAAATCTATTCGCAATGGTGTCGCTGGTGCAAACGAGGATGGATTCCACTTAGTAAATGTAAATCCTGAGCGTGATTTTGCAGTAAATGAATATTTAGATATTCGTTTTATTCAAGAGGGTGATCCATCTCCAGACGGACAAGGTATTATCAAATTTGCTGAAGGTATCGAGGTTGGTCATATTTTCAAATTAGGAATAACTTACTCTGCAAAAATGAACGGTACATTCTTAGACGAGCAAGGTAAGGCACAGCCATTTATTATGGGCTGCTATGGTATTGGTGTATCACGTATTTTAGCTGCTGTTGCTGAGCATTTCCAAGATGACAATGGTTTCACTTGGCCAACGCAATTAGCTCCTTATGATATCCATGTTGTACCTGTTAATACAAAGGATGAAACACAAGTAGCCTTAGCTGATGAGCTGTATGGCTTATTGAAATCTTACCGTTACGACGTGCTATTAGATGATCGTGCTGAGCGCGCCGGTGTTAAATTTGCAGATGCTGATTTAATTGGATTACCTGTCCGTGTAACAGTAGGTAAAAAAGCAACTGAAGGTATTGTTGAAGTGAAATTCCGTCAAACAGGTGAAACGTTCGAATGGAAAAAAGAAGAGGTCATTGATCGCTTAAATGAATTTTTCCGCAAAAACTAATTTCCTTTAAAACGATTTGTCCCGAAAAGGATGTAAATAGCATCAAATAGACAAGAAAATTCGCACCACTCCTCGGGGACAGCGAGCCAAGTTATGAATTCATAGATGTTTAGAATCTGTGAAGCTTGTAGACCACCCGGGGAAAGGGAGCGGATTTTTTTCGAATTTTAATCGTAAACATTGATGAGGAAATAAAACAAGGGGCTTTTAACATTGCCTCTTTCTGAAAGTAGGTGTCAATAGATTGGAACAGCAACAAGAAGCAAGAACGAGGTTTCAAATGCTCTTGCAGCAACTAGAGTTAACAGATGACGTGTATATGTCCTTTTTTGAAGAAGGTGAATTATCACGGCTAACCGTACACAAAAAGAACAGGCTATGGCATTTTAACATTAAATTACGAGGTATACTTCCTTTTCAGCTATACCAACTTTTTCGTACTCGTTTGACCGAAAAATTTTCAGCTATCGCTCAAATCCATACAACTTTTGAGACGGTAGAAAAAGATGTGACAGAGGAACTTGTTCAAGGATATTGGTTAACTGTAGTAGAGCAAATAGATGAAATGGCGCCAACTTTAAAAAATTGCCTAGTATCACAAACGCCTATGTGGAATGGGCAAAAAATTACTTTATCTTGCATGCAAGAAATGGAATTTATGATGCTGAAAACAAAGTATGCAGAAAAGCTTTCCGAAAGTTATGGTCAATTCGGCTTTCCACACATTGTGATAGATTTCGTGCTTCAAGATAAAACGGAAGAAATGATTGCGGCACAGGAAGCTTTCATGGAACAGAGGCGCTTAGAGGAGGCAGTTTTAGCTCAGCAAGCGATACAAGATTTCCAAAAACGAGAGAAGGAGAAGAAGGAAAATCCAGCCCTTGCCAACCTGGGTGACCGTCCATTCCAGCTGGGTATGTTAATTAAAGACGATGAAACCATGGAAATTAAACGCATTGTTGAGGAAGAACGTCGTGTTATCGTTGAAGGCTTTGTATTTGATACAGAAATCAAAGTACTAAAAAGTGGCCGTTCTTTATTGCAAATTAAAATTACCGACTATACGGATTCCATCATTGTAAAGATGTTCTCACGCGATAATGATGATGCAGAGCTAATGCAATATTTGAAAAAGGGAATGTGGGTAAAAGTCCGCGGTTCCGTACAAACTGACACATTCATTCGAGATCTAATCATCATGGCCAACGATATTAATGAAATCAAAAAAGAAACACGACAGGACAAGGCTCCAGAGGGAGAAAAGCGGGTAGAATTGCATTTGCATACACCAATGAGTCAAATGGACGCTGTAACACCAGTTGATAGACTTGTTGCGCAGGCTGCAAAGTGGGGTCATCCAGCCGTGGCTATTACTGACCATGCTGTTGTGCAATCCTTCCCAGATGCTTATGCAGCAGGGAAAAAGTATGGTATCAAAGTTATTTATGGCTTGGAAGCTAATTTAGTAGATGATGGTGTACCGATTGCTTATGCACCTGAGAACCGTTTATTAGCTGATACTACCTATGTCGTGTTTGACGTAGAGACGACAGGTCTATCTACTGCTTACGATACTATTATTGAGCTTGCCGCGGTGAAAATTAAAGATGGAAATGTTATCGACAAATACGAAAGCTTTGCCAATCCACATCACCCACTCTCTGCGACGACCATTGAACTGACAGGCATTACAGATGATATGGTACGTAACGCGCCAGAAGTGGAGCAAGTCATTAAAGAGTTCCATGCATTTATCGGAGATTGCATAGTAGTAGCCCATAATGCATCGTTTGATATGGGCTTTTTATACACAGGCTATAAAAAATTTGGGCTAGAGGAAACAGTTCATCCAGTCATTGATACGTTGGAGCTTGCGAGAATGCTTTATCCAACGATGAAAAACCATCGTTTAAATACACTTTGTAAAAAATTCAATATTGAATTAACCCAGCATCACCGGGCTATTTATGATACAGAGGCAACGGGTTATTTACTTTTACAGCTGTTAAAAGATGCAGATGAATTAGATATTAAATACCACGACGACTTTAATAAGCATGTTGGTGGTGGGGATGCTTATAAAAAGGGACGACCAATGCACTGCACAATATTAGCGGTAGATAATGTTGGACTAAAAAATTTATTTAAAATAGTCTCCCATTCCCATACAAAAACTTTCTATCGTGTACCTCGTGTAACACGGGCGGTCCTAGAGCAATATAGAGAAGGATTATTAGTCGGCTCAGGCTGTAGTAATGGTGAATTATTTGAGACCATGATGAATAAATCCCCAGAGGAAGCAGAGAAAATTGCGAGATTTTATGATTATATTGAAGTTCAACCTAAGGCAGTGTATGCACCATTAATTGAGCGCAATGTCGTACGTGATGAATGGACACTTGAAGATATTATTCGCAAGTTAGTAAAGCTAGGGAAGAAGATCGATAAACCAGTTGTAGCAACCGGTAATGTGCATTATTTAGATCCAACAGACGGGATGTTCAGACAAATACTAGTTGGTTCACAAGGTGGTGCCAATATATTAAATAGATCAAAGCTACCTGAGGTTCATTTTAGAACGACTGATGAAATGCTTAAGGAATTTGATTTTTTAGGACCGGATCTTGCAAAAGAGGTAGTTGTCACCAACTCTCAAAAAGTCGCAGATATGATTGGTGATGTTAAACCAATTAAAGATGATTTATACACACCGAAAATTGAAGGCTCAGATGATGAGGTCACAAATTTAACCTATGAAATGGCTCATCATATATACGGAGAAGAGCTACCAGAAATCGTCAAGGCTCGAATTGAAAAAGAATTAAAGTCAATTTTAGGCCATGGTTTTGGAGTAATTTATTTAATTTCTGCGAAGCTTGTTAAAAAATCATTAGCGGACGGTTATTTAGTAGGTTCTCGTGGTTCTGTTGGATCTTCATTAGTGGCAACTTTTATGGAGATTACTGAGGTAAATCCACTTCCACCTCATTATATTTGTCCAAATTGTAAGCATTCCGAGTTTTTTAATGATGGTTCAGTAAGCTCAGGTTTTGACTTACCAAATAAAGATTGTACGGAATGTGGAACACCGTATAAAAAGGATGGACAAGATATTCCATTCGAAACGTTCCTTGGATTTAAAGGAGATAAGGTACCTGATATCGATTTGAGTGCGACACGTTGTTAACTGAAAAGGTTAACCACCTTCATTGGTAGAACTGCTATTTCGAAGTGTGGAATGAGAGAGTAACGCCTTGAAACACACTCGCTGAAGCTACGACAAGCGTGGACGGTATTGCAAACACCAAAAACGTTTGAAGCTCGTTAAAGTAGGCTGAAGTTCACCCAAACAGTCAGCTGTGGAAAGAGGGATAGAAATCTCTTGTGAATGATAGGTCTGGCGTCTATAAAATTCCTATGGTTAGAAGCGGTAGAATAATCGAGACGAACCCTCGACTGACTTTTCGTGAATGTCACGTAGTAGAAATGCTGCAGGGTCCAGTTAGGACTTCTAGGTGTGGATGAGTAAGTGTTAGGTTATGAAAATCCATATTGTGTTACAGGCACAATCCAGCCTAGCGGAATTTAGAGGGAACCTAAGGGAATTATGTACAGATAGAAATAGTGGAACGTGTGAAACTCCTAACGTAAGAGAAGATTGCACTTCAATGACGACGGTGTATGGAAAGGCAAAATGGCTATAACATACTTTAAAGGAGTGGCAGTAGTGCCGTAGTACTGACGAAGAAATGCTGTTGATGACTGAATAACCAATAAGTCGGAGGGAAAAACATTTCAGAGGGAAGGGCACAAGTCGTTAACGTTGAAACAAAACCTACAATAAGTCAGATTCGTGTATGACTAAAGAGAACGAAAACTTCGTAAAGGAAGTGATTAGTTGGCTGACTTAATGATTCAAAAGTTAAGAAATAACGAATATTTTGGTTTACAAGAGTCATTTGATAACCTTTTTAAAGAAAGCGAAAAGGGTTGGTACTTTACAGATATCACAAGTGAAGATTTAAAAGGCACATCACCAAAATTTGTGAATGACATTTGTTAAAACATATGCCTTGTAATATAAGTTGATCTTCGTTACGACTGGGCGACTCCTTGGGGATCAGCGATAGAGGAACGAAGGCTAAAAACATCACGTCCTGTGATAACGCCTTCGTGACCAACATCGGTGCTGTTGCTGTCGCTGCGCTTTCGCACAAACAAAACCCTCTGCTGCCGCTACGTTAGCACTATGCTTTCGCGCAAAAAACATCTGTTGGCCCAAGCGGCTCATCGGACGCCCCCAGGAAGCTTTGCTCTGTGCGAAAGCAAAGCGGCAGCTACAAATGTTTTCTATAGCGAAAGCAAAGCGGCAGCTACAAATGTTTTATCTGCGCGAAAGCGAAGCGTCAGCGGCAAATGTTTTATCTGCGCGAAAGCGAAGCGTCAGCGGCAAATGTTTTATCTGTGCGAAAGCGTAGCGGCAGCAACAAAGCGCCCAGCTGGAACGGAAATCAACCACACGTTATGGTGATGAGTCATTTAAAAGTAATGAATTGCTGGTATATCCTATTGAAGCAATTCGACATGATATACGAGGACAGAGAAAGCCTGAATTTACAGGTCCTTAATTCAAAGATTTAAAACATGTGTCTGTTCAAAGCTCGATTCGAAAAGAAAGCAATAAATAAAATAAACGAACTAAGAACGGAAGTAGGAAATCCAAAGCTTAGTTTATAAATTTCAACAAAGTTAACGATGGAACGCCGTATGACGCCGAAAGGGTCACGTACGGTGTGGGACGGGGGAAGAGCTGGAGATAATATCAAATGTTTACCTATCGTCATACTTTTCTGGTGAATATCAACCACAAGCTCATAACTATACGAAGGTACTATTCGGTGAAGATTATGTATATCGTGCCGGGACAATCGGTACAGTTGCAGAGAAAACAGCGTATGGCTACGTAAAGGGCTATGCTAATGATAACAACCTACACTTCCGCGGTGCTGAGGTAGATCGGTTAGTGCAAGGTTGTACAGGCGTAAAACGTACATCAGGACAGCATCCAGGAGGAATTATCGTAGTACCGGACTATATGGATATTTACGACTTCTCACCAGTGCAATTTCCTGCGGATGCACAAGATGCAGAATGGCGTACAACGCACTTTGATTTCCATTCCATTCACGATAATATTTTAAAGCTCGATATTCTCGGGCACGATGATCCGACTGTGATTCGGATGTTGCAGGATTTATCAGGAATAGATCCAAAAACCATTCCAACAGATGATCCAGTCGTTATGAAAATCTTTAGTTCTCCAGAATCTTTAGGCGTAACAGAAAAACAAATTGGCTGTAAGACGGGAACACTTGGGATTCCTGAATTTGGTACTCGCTTTGTGCGCCAAATGCTTGAAGATACAAAGCCATCAACATTCTCGGAGCTTGTGCAAATTTCAGGACTTTCACATGGAACGGACGTGTGGCTTGGTAATGCACAAGAATTAATTCAAAATGGTACATGTGTACTGAAAGAAGTAATTGGCTGTCGTGACGATATCATGGTGTATTTAATTTACCAAGGGTTAGAACCGTCACTGGCGTTTAAAATTATGGAGTCCGTGCGTAAGGGGAAAGGATTATCTGAAGAGTTTGAAGCAGAGATGCTAGCGAATAAGGTGCCAGGCTGGTATATTGAATCATGTAAAAAGATAAAATATATGTTCCCGAAAGCCCACGCTGCTGCTTACGTTTTAATGGCAGTTCGTATCGCTTGGTTTAAGGTACACTTCCCGATACTTTACTATGCAGCGTATTTCACAGTGCGCGCAGATGATTTTGATTTAATTGCGATGGTACAAGGCTCGCAAATGATTCGTGCAAAAATTGATGAGATCAATATAAAAGGCTTAGATGCTTCAACAAAAGAAAAAAACCTATTAACTGTGATGGAACTAGCACTTGAAATGTGTGAGCGCGGTATGAGCTTCCAAAAGGTGGACTTATATCGTTCGCAGGCTAGTGAATTTGTAATTGATGGGAACTCTTTAATTCCACCATTCGATGCGATTCCTGGACTTGGTACGAACGTTGCGAAAACAATTGTGGCAGCACGTGAGAACGGGGAATTTTTATCGAAGGAAGATTTACAGCAACGCGGTCGTGTCTCCAAGACATTAATAGAATACATGGATCAATTGGGCTGTTTAGAGGGAATGCCTGATGCTAATCAGTTATCACTTTTCTAAAATAAGAAGGTTAGTCTGAAGGCATCATCATCAATAACGAATAACTTATAAGCATTATGCTCAAATTAAGGCTTATAAAGTTGAGGGTGACATTTGTTAAAATGTATACCATGTATATAAGTTAGCCGGAACGGAAATCCCCCCACGTTATGGTGATGGACCTAAATTAAGCACAAATTTCAAATTCCAGACACAATTATGGCTATTCCTAATAGATATCTAGAATAAGGAAATTTGCATTGTGCTGTAAACTATGCTATCCTTACTGTAATAATTTGTTGATATTTTTCCAGCAAAAGAGTGGGTCCTTCCCGCTCTTTTCTGTTGTTATACCGTAGCAAAACAAATTTTTGACTAACAGCAGGTAAGACCGTTAAATTTCACCAAAGCTACTGGTGGAATTTCTGTTTTATTACGCCAGAATTTGATAGATACAGGAGGAAACAATGAGCAAAGTACCATCTTTAATTGAAGAGCTCGCCAAACCGATTGTTGAAGAATTAAATCTTGAGTTAGTGGATGTCGAGTTCGTAAAAGAAGGACGTAACTGGTTTTTACGTGTTTATGTGGATACACCTGAGGGGAGTATTGACATTGACCAATGTGCTCAAGTTAGTGAACGACTGAGTTTGCTGTTGGATGAAAAAGATCCAATTACACAAAACTATTATTTAGAAGTTTCTTCACCTGGAGCAGAACGTCCATTAAAAAAGGATGCTGATTTTGAAAAAGCGATTGGCAAATTTATTTATATTAAAACCTATGAGCCCATCAAGGACATGAAGGAATTCCAAGGCTACTTAACGTCGTACGATGAACATATATTAGTGGTGGAAGTACTCATCAAAACCCGCAAAATTACAGTAACAATTGAACAAGAAAAAATCGCATTGGCACGATTAGCCATCGATTTTTCAGCATAATGCATATTTAGGAGTGAAAACAGAATGAGTAGTGATTTGTTAGATGCGCTAAATGCGCTAGAAGAACAAAAAGGAATTTCAAGAGATGTGTTAATTGAAGCAATTGAAGCGGCATTAGTTACAGCTTACAAACGCAACTTCAATCAAGCACAAAATGTTCGTGTGGACTTAAATTTAGATAAGGGCTCAATTCGTGTCTTTTCACGTAAAGATGTTGTAGAAGAAGTAGAGGATGATCGTTTACAAATTTCTATAGAAGATGCAAAGGCTATTAACCCTGCATACCAGATGGAGGATGTGGTTGAGCAAGAGGTGACACCTCGAAACTTTGGTCGTATTGCCGCACAGACAGCGAAACAAGTAGTTACACAACGTGTACGCGAGGCAGAACGCGGTCTAATTTACGAGCAATATGTGGACCGTGAAGATGATATCGTGACTGGTGTAGTTGAGCGTCTAGATGCTCGTAATATATATGTAGGTCTAGGAAAAGTAGAGGCTGCATTACCACAAAACGAACAAATTCAAGGTGAAACATATCATCCACATGATCGTATCAAGGTCTATATTACAAAGGTTGAACGTACTACACGTGGGCCTCAAGTCATTGTTTCACGTACACATCCTGGTTTATTACGCCGCTTATTTGAAATGGAAGTACCTGAAATCTATGAAGGTATTGTAGAAATTAAATCGATTGCTCGTGAAGCAGGAGATCGTTCTAAAATCTCTGTTTATGCACATAACGAAGAGGTAGATCCAGTAGGTTCATGTGTAGGTGCAAAAGGCGCGCGTGTTCAAACAATTGTTAACGAATTAAACGGTGAAAAAATCGATATCGTTGAATGGTCAGAAGATCCAGTTGTATTTGTAGCAAATGCTCTTAGCCCATCAAAGGTTTTAGATGTTCAAGTAAATGAAGAAGAAAAATCTACAACGGTTGTCGTACCTGACTATCAATTATCATTAGCAATTGGTAAACGTGGTCAAAATGCACGTTTAGCTGCAAAGCTAACAGGCTGGAAAATTGATATTAAGAGTGAAACAGATGCTCGTGAGTTAGGTATTTATCCATCTGCTACAAGCACTTTCATTCCTGCTGAGGATGAAGAAAGTGATTTTGATGATGTAGCAGTTGACTTATATCAAGACGACGAAGAATAAGTAAGAAAGCCGTGTGACTAGTTAGCTGCCATTATTCAGTGGGCGTTGGGCTGCGTCGACTGAATAGTGGCAGAGTCCTACAATGGAAAATGGAATTTAATTTAAATCCAAGTTAATGGCCAATGTAGTGCATGGCTAGTCCACCTCTTACGACATGCTTCAGAGAGGAAAGGTGATTCTTATGGCTATTAATAAAAAAGTACCTCTTCGAAAATGTGTAGCTACAGGAGAAATGCTACCAAAGAAAGAAATGATTCGTGTTGTTCGTTCAAAAGAGGGCGAGGTAAGTGTTGATATTTCCGGAAAAAAACCCGGACGTGGTGCTTATGTCTCTAAATCGGAGAAGGCGATTGAAATCGCCCGAAAGAAAAATGTTTTAGGGCACCAACTTGATGTAAAAATCCCTGAAGAAATCTACGATGAACTTATTTTGCTGATTCGTAGGGAGTCTATTATATGATCAATCAAGCAGTGTTTAACTTGCTTGGAATAGCGGCGAGAGCCCGTAAAATTATTTCAGGAGAAGAGTTAGTAGTAAAGGAAGTCCGCAATGGTAATGCAAAGCTAGTACTGCTTGCAAACGATGCTTCTAAAAACTCTAGCAAAAAAATTCAAGATAAATGCACGTACTACAACGTTGAGTATCATGTAATTGGTGATCGTTATGATCTAGGACATGCTACAGGTAAGGAGGCCCGAGTGGCTTTAGCTATTACCGATAAAGGTTTTGCAAGCAAATTGTCTAGTCTACTCAACGAAAAATAATCGGGGGTGAGCAGATGACCAAAATCAGAGTTCATGAATATGCGAAACAAGTGAATAAAACGAGTAAAGAGGTTATTGAAGCACTAAGTAAATTAAATGTGAGTGTAACAAACCATATGTCAATGTTAGAAAAAGATATAGTGGCAAAGTTAAATCAATCATTTAAAGCTACAAAAGAAGTGAAGAAACCTACTCAAAACGTATCGCAAAAACCACAAGCTAATGGTCAACAAAAACCACAGCAATCGGTGAAAAAGCAAGAAGGGCAAAAGCAGCAATCTACTACTTCTAAACCAAAAGTCAATAATCAGCAACAAACGCATCAAAACTCAAATTCGTCTAACGAAAAATCTAAGAATATAAAAGGTAATCAAAATCGAAATATGACACAAAATAATAATAATAATAATAATAATAATAATCGCAGAGGTTACAACCAACGTCCAAAACCAGGAATTCATGGCGGAAAACGTCGCCATCCAAAAACACATCAACCAAGTCTACCAGTGAAACAAAAGGAATTACCAGAAAAAATTACTTTTGTTGAATCACTTTCTGTAGCAGAATTAGCTAAAAAATTACACCGTGAACCATCAGAAATTATTAAAAAATTATTTATGCTTGGTGTAATGGCAACAATTAACCAAGAATTAGATAAGGATGCAATTGAATTAATTTGCACAGACTATGGTGTAGAAGTTGAAGAGGAAATTCGTGTAGATATTACGGATTTAGAAACACACTTCGAACAAACAGAAGAAATTAACGAAGAGGACTTATCAGAACGTCCTCCTGTAGTGACAATTATGGGGCACGTTGACCATGGTAAAACTACATTATTAGACTCTATTCGCAATACAAAAGTTACAGCTGTTGAAGCTGGAGGTATTACTCAGCATATCGGTGCTTATCAAGTAACTGAAGGCGACAAAAAAATTACGTTCCTTGATACACCAGGACACGCTGCTTTTACAACGATGCGTGCGCGCGGTGCGAAAATAACAGACTTAACGATTTTAGTGGTTGCTGCGGATGATGGTGTTATGCCACAAACAGTTGAAGCGATTAACCACGCAAAAGCAGCAGAAGTACCAATTATCGTTGCAGTCAATAAAATGGATAAACCTTCAGCTAATCCAGACCGTGTGATGCAAGAGTTAACGGAGCATGGCCTAGTTCCAGAAGCTTGGGGCGGCGAAACTATTTTCGTACCAATTTCTGCATTAAAAGGTGAAGGCATTGACACATTATTAGAAATGATTTTACTTATCGCTGAAGTTGGAGAATTAAAAGCGAACCCTAATCGCTTAGCACTTGGTTCAGTAATTGAAGCACAGCTAGATAAAGGTCGAGGCTCTGTTGCAACGCTTTTAGTACAAGATGGAACATTAAAAGTTGGGGACCCAATTGTTGTCGGCCATGCTTATGGGCGAGTACGTGCTATGGTGAATGACAAAGGCCGTCGTGTGAAGGAAGCTGGACCATCAACGCCAGTAGAAATCACAGGCTTAAATGATGTACCACAAGCTGGTGACCGTTTCGTTGTCTTTGAAGACGAAAAAACAGCACGCCAAGTTGGAGAAACTCGTGCAATGACAGCGATTCAAGCACAACGTTCAGAAAAACAACGCGTAACGCTTGATAACTTATTCGAACAAATGAGTCAAGGCGAAATGAAGGAGCTTAACTTAATTGTTAAGGCTGACGTTCAAGGTACTGTAGAAGCTATGGCTGCATCATTAATGAAAATTGATGTTGAAGGCGTAAACGTGAAAATTATTCACACTGGCGCTGGAGCGATTACAGAATCAGATATTTCTCTTGCTGCGGCTTCAAATGCAATTGTTATCGGCTTCAACGTTCGTCCAGATGTCAATGCAAAACGTGCAGCAGAAGAAGAGGGCGTAGATATTCGTCTACACCGCATTATCTATAAAGTAATTGAGGAAATTGAACAAGCAATGAAAGGTATGCTTGATCCAGAATTCGAAGAAAAAATTATTGGTCAAGCAGAAGTTCGACAAACAATTAAAGTATCAAAAGTTGGTACAATTGCTGGTTCGTACGTAACAGAAGGTAAAGTAACTCGTGATTCTGGCGTACGTGTAATCCGCGATAATGTAGTAATTTTTGAAGGTGAATTAGATACACTTAAACGTTTTAAAGATGAAGTAAAAGAAGTTGCTAGAGGTTACGAATGTGGTATTACAATTACAAACTTCAACGATATTAAAGAAGGCGACATTATCGAAGCCTATATTATGGAAGAAGTTAAACGTGCTTAATGATTGTTTACGCAGAGGTTGAATTCATTATTCAAACTGCCCATTCGTTGAAGGAAAAACGTGCTGTTCTACAGCGTATGATTACTCGCACTAAACAAAAATTTAATGTATCCATTGCGGAAATTGACCATCAAAATGTATGGCAGCGCACGAAGTTAGCGCTTGTTGCTGTTTCTTCTTCAAAAGAAGCAGCCGAGCGTGAAATTAATCATGCGCTCCATTACTTACAGTCAAATCCGGCTTGGGAACAGTTAAATGTTTGGCGAGACTATCTATAAGTAACATTAGATTGTTGTGTTGTATGATTTGTCATACCTTGCTTGTAGATATGTGCAAGTGAGGACACAACTATCTGTACATCGAAATTGAGGTGACAAACTATGTCTCTACGCTCAAACCGTGTCGCTGAGCAAATGAAAAAAGAGCTCGGTGATATTCTTAGCCGTAAAATAAAAGACCCGCGTGTTGGTTTCGTTACTGTTACTGGTGTTGAGGTAACAGGTGATTTACAGCAAGCGACAATTTATATTACAACTCTAGGCAATGAACGTGAACGAGAGGAAACACTAAAAGCTTTATTAAAAGCTTCTGGTTTCATTCGCTCAGAAATCGGTTCACGAATCCGTTTACGTCGTACACCAGAATTAATTTTTGAATTTGATTCATCGATTGAATATGGGAACCGTATTGATTCATTGCTACGTGGTTTACACGAAGAATAAGCTTAACATAAAAAGTCTGCCAAATGCATGTTCATGCAGGCAGACTTTTTACATTCATAGAATACACCACAAAAGATTTTGTCTGAGCAAAACGGCGACGAAAAATATACGAATTTGGATAATGTCAAATATGTGAAAAACGAATTAATTTTGGTTCATCACCAATTGGAATGATAATTGCTAAAATGCATGCTATGTGGGCTCGAACGACCCCAGAAAAGCACCTAGTCATAACGGAAATCAACCCCGAATTATGGTGATGAACCTTGATTTTAGGAGGATATTTATGAACGGTATTTTACCGCTTTGGAAGGAACGTGGCATGACGAGTCATGATTGCGTCTTTAAATTGCGAAAAATTTTACGTACCAAAAAAGTTGGACATACAGGGACACTTGATCCAGGTGTCGAGGGAGTCCTTCCCATTTGTATTGGTCAAGCAACACGCATCGCAGAATATTTAACAGATGCAGGAAAGACGTATGAAGCCATGATATCAATTGGGCGTACAACGACAACTGAGGATGCAGAGGGAGAAACAGTTGAACAAGATAGTACGATTAAAAAATTTACACGTACTCAATTGCAAGAAGTTTTAGCCTCGCTAACAGGTGTTATTAATCAAACACCACCGATGTTTTCAGCTGTCAAAGTAAATGGTAAACGTCTCTATGAATATGCCCGAAAAGGCGAGATCATCGAAAGACCTACACGTCAAGTTACTATTTATGCACTAGAGCTATTAGATGATGTAGAAATATACGAAGGACAAGAAATTACATTTCCTGTACGTATAGCGTGTGGTAAAGGGACGTATATTCGAACACTAGCTGTGCAAATTGGACAGGCGCTTGGCTATCCTGCACATATGAAAGAGCTCGTACGCACAGCCTCAGGCACCTTTACGCAAGAAAATTGCTTTACATTGGCACAAGTTGCTGAGCTAATGGAAGCTGAACAAATCGATACATGTATTTTACCAGTTGAGTATGCATTAACAGATTATCCATATATTGAGATAACCACTGCTAATGAAAAAGAAATTTTCAATGGACAAGTGCTTCCCGCAGATGCATTATTAAAGATACATGATAAAATTGTTTTTGGAATCAGTGGGAAAGCATTTGCGGTCTATCATGCCCATCCTACAAAGGAAGGGTTTATGAAGCCACATAAGATGTTTCCGACGATAGAGTAGGAGGATTTTTTGTATGGAGGTCATTCATTTAAAATACCCACACCAACTACAGCAACGAGAAAGCATGCAGCCATATTCATTGGCACTTGGCTTTTTTGATGGTGTACATAGAGGGCATCAGGCAGTTATTAAGGCAGCGAAGGAAGAAGGAGACAAGCGTCAAATTCCAACGGCTGTTATGACATTCGATCCACATCCTTCTTTAGTGCTTGGCGGACGTAACGAAAAAGTATTTTATATAACGTTATTACAGCAAAAATTGCAGCTTTTTGAAGAACAGGGTGTTGATACAGCATTTGTTGTACACTTCACATCTGATTTTGCAAAGCTTTCACCTGATGCATTTATTGATACATTTATTCGTGGGTTGAACATTCAACATGTTACAGCTGGCTTTGATTATTCTTTTGGTGCATTCGGTAAAGGTAAAATGGAAGATATGCGTGCATTGAGTAATGGAGATTACGGCGTAACAGTTGTTGAAAAGAAAATCGACGATATCGAAAAAATTAGCTCTACACGTATCCGTAAGCTTTTGCAAGAGGGAGATATGGAAGCAGCAAGATTGCTCCTAGGACGACCATTTGAAATTACGGGTATCGTTGTACATGGTGATAAGCGAGGACGCACAATCGGTTTCCCAACTGCTAATGTCCAAGCGTTAGAGGGGACTTATATCCCAGCAAGCGGTGTGTATGCGGTACGATTACTTGTACAAAATAACTGGTATGATGGTGTATGTAATGTAGGCTATAAACCCACATTTAAAGATCCAAATGACAAGCAATTATCCATCGAAGTCCATATATTAAACTTCGAAAAAAATATTTACGGTGAAGAAGTACATGTCGCTTGGTATAAACGTATAAGAAGTGAACGAAAATTCGATGGTATTGAAGCATTGAAAGCACAAATCGAAAAAGATAAACAGGAAGCAATTGAGTATTTTACACTTATTACCGAAAGTTAAAACGTATACCATGAATATAAGTTGATCTTCGTTATGGCTGGGCGACTCCTTGGGGATCAGCGATAGAGGAACGAAGGCTAAAAGCATCACGTCCTGTGATAACGCCTTCGTGACCAACATCGTGTTGGCCCGAGACCCTGGAGCGAGCAACGCGAGTGAAGCGGCTCATCGGACGCCCCCAGGAAGCTCTGCGCGAAAGCGAAGCGTCAGCGGCAAATGTTTTATCTGTGCGAAAGCGTAGCGGCAGCAACAAAGCGCCCAGCTGGAACGGAAATCAACCCCACTTTATGGTGATGAACCATATTTTATCGGGTTAATGCAAATTAAATATGCGTTAGCATTTGAATAGGCTTACGTTAACGCTTGCTTGACCTTTTGATTTATGGTAACATTCATAAGTGCATAATATGCTAAACCTTAGCTCGGTATATCGATGACTCCAACGTTTACTGTGCTAGTGGGGATTAACAATTATTTAGGAGGTCCATACAAATGGCTATTTCAAAAGAACGTAAAAACGAAATTATTGCTGAGTACCGTACTCACGAAAGTGATACTGGTTCACCAGAAGTACAAGTTGCAGTATTAACAGAGGAAATTAACGCTCTAAACGCTCACTTACGTACACACAAAAAAGATTTCCACTCTGAGCGTGGTCTTCTTAAAATGGTAGGTCGTCGTCGTCACCTATTAAAATATCTTCGTGAAACTGACGTACAACGTTACCGTGAACTAATCACTCGTTTAGGCTTACGTCGCTAATTGTCGATCTAAAAGCGGGATTAATCCCGCTTTTTCTTTATGTTTATAAACATTAAGAAGACATTAACTTTACTATTGCGAAAAAAGCATATATGACACGAAATTCAAGCAAAAAAACTTTGTTTCAATCAAATACAGAAATAAATCCTAAATAAATTGGCAATAACTGAATTTAAATGTATGATTATTTAATGAAATATTTAGCATAGAACAAGCATTTTTGGTACACTTACTATTAGTACATACAGACGAAGTAAGTGTTTTTATAATAGAGAGGGGTTCATTGAATGAACGAAAAGAAAGTCTATTCCTATGAATGGGCTGGCCGTCCGCTTGTAATCGAAGTCGGACAGTTAGCAAAACAAGCAAATGGGGCCGTTTTAGTACGCTATGGTGATACATCTGTACTTTCAACAGCAACAATGTCAAAATCACCGAAACCACTTGATTTCTTCCCATTAACAGTAAACTACGAAGAACGTTTATACGCAGCAGGTAAAATTCCTGGTGGCTTTATTAAACGTGAAGGACGTCCATCTGAAAAAGCAATACTAGCAAGCCGTTTAATCGACCGTCCGATTCGTCCGATGTTCCCAGACGGTTTCCGTAATGAAGTACAAGTGATTTCGATGGTCATGTCTAACGATCCGGATTGCACGTCTGAAATGGCTGCAATGCTTGGTTCATCAATAGCGTTAGCTATTTCAGATATTCCATTCGACGGACCGATTGCAGGTGTACAAGTTGGCTATATCGACGGTAAATTTATCGTGAACCCAACAGTGGAACAATCTAATCAATCAACAGTCCATTTATCTGTAGCAGGTAACAAGGATGCTATCAACATGGTTGAAGCAGGTGCACTAGAAGTACCAGAGGAAATAATGCTAGAAGCCATTATGTTCGGTCATGAAGAAATCCAAAAAATTATTGCTTTCCAAGAGCAAATCGTTGCAGAAGTAGGAAAAGAAAAATTATCTATAACATTATTTGAAATTGATGAAGCGATTCAAGCAGATATAAAAGCAGCTTGTGAGACTGACATGCATGATGCTATTCAAACTGCTGAAAAACATGCACGTGATGAGGCTATTAAAGCGGTAAAAGACCGTGTTATTGCTTCTTATGAAGAGCAAGAAGCTGATGATGTAACAATGAAGCAAGTTTATACAATGCTAGATAAAATGGTTAAAGACGAAGTACGTCGTCAGATTACAGAAGATAAAGTACGTCCAGATGGTCGTAAGTTAGACGAAATCCGTCCACTTTCTTCTGAAACAGGCATATTGCAACGTACACACGGTTCAGCATTATTTACGCGTGGACAAACACAAGCCCTTTCTATTTGTACATTAGGTGCACTAGGGGATGTACAAATTATCGACGGTTTAGGCGTAGAAGAATCAAAACGCTTTATGCATCACTATAACTTCCCTCAATTCTCTGTAGGGGAAACTGGCCCAATTCGTGGACCAGGTCGTCGTGAAATCGGGCATGGTGCATTAGGAGAGCGTGCTCTTGATGCGGTTATTCCAGATGAATCTGTATTCCCATATACAATCCGTTGTGTATCGGAAGTACTTGAATCAAACGGTTCTACATCTCAAGCTTCTATCTGTGCTTCAACGTTAGCGATGATGGATGCTGGTGTTCCATTAAAGGCACCTGTAGCAGGTATTGCAATGGGTCTTATTAAAAAGGGAGAGCATTACTCTATTTTAACGGATATTCAAGGTATGGAAGACCACCTTGGAGATATGGACTTTAAAGTTGCTGGTACAGCTAAGGGTGTAACAGCACTTCAAATGGACATTAAAATTGATGGTTTATCACGTAATATTCTAGAGGAAGCATTAACGCAAGCTAAAATTGGGCGTATGCACATTTTAGAATCAATGCTTGCTACTCTTGCAGACCCACGTGAAAAATTATCTCAATTTGCACCGAAAATTGTGATCGTGAAGATTAATCCTGATAAAATTCGCGATGTCATCGGACCTGGTGGTAAACAAATTAACAAAATTATTGAAGAAACTGGCGTAAAAATTGATACGGAGCAAGATGGTACAATTTACATCTCTTCTGCAGATGAAGAAATGAACGCTCGTGCAAAACAAATTATCGAAGACATCGTACGTGAAGCAAAAGTTGGCGAGTATTACTTATCAACAGTTAAACGTATTGAAAAATTTGGTGCGTTCTGTGAAATATTCCCTGGTAAAGATGGCTTACTTCACATCTCTGAAATTCAAGAGGAACGTACAAAACAAGTTGAAGATGTATTGAAACTTGGCGATCAATTACTTGTAAAAGTTATTGAAATTGACAAGCAAGGTCGTGTGAATTTATCTCGTAAAGTTGTTATCCAAGAGGAAAAAGAACGCGCTGAGCAAGATAAATAATAAATTGTAGAAAAGGCTGCGTATAATGCGCAGCCTTTTTTAAATCAACTATAAGGAAAATGGTTCTATAAGGGATATTTTGGGGGAAGCTTCTGAAGATCCCACATTATGCCTTTGATGTAGAACTAGAGATAAATTGGGGGAGATTTTTTGGTACAAGTACATACATGTCAGAATGGTGTGCGTATTGTGTCTGAGCAAATCGATCATGTAAGATCTGTTGCGCTAGGCATTTTTGTGAATGCAGGATCTCGTTATGAGCTACCTGAGGAAAATGGCATTACGCATTTTATAGAGCATATGCTTTTTAAAGGGACAAAAACTCGAACAGCTCGTCAAATTGCAGAAGAATTTGACCGAATTGGTGGAGAGTTAAATGCCTTTACATCCAAGGAAAATACTTGTTATTACGCAAAGGTTTTAGACCACCATGCTGAGCTTGCAGTCACAATATTAGCAGATATGTTCTTTAACTCTACGTTTGCAGAGGAAGAGTTAGAGAAAGAACGACAAGTTGTGCTAGAGGAAATATTGATGAGTGAAGATGCACCTGATGACGATGTTCATGAAAAGCTATGGGGAGTTATGTATCCGAATGATGCACTCGGTCGTCCAATACTGGGAACTCCTGCTACGTTGAAAACATTTACAGCAACTATGATACGTAACTATATGGCTAAACATTATGGTCCAGAATCAGTTGTTATTTCAATAGCGGGAAATATTACTGAAAAGCTCATGCAAACAATTGAGGACTTATTTGGCCAATATCAGCCATCTCGACTTGCGGTTGAACCTGTATTAACGAATCCTCATTTTTATCCAGGAGAGATTTCAAAAACTCGCGATACGGAGCAAGCGCATTTAGCCATTTCTTATCCAGCAATCGGTGTAAAGGATCCAGATATGTATAGCTTTATTGCACTTAATAATATTATTGGTGGTAATATGAGCTCTCGTTTGTTCCAAGAAGTACGCGAGGAACGTGGTTTAGCTTATACAATTTTTTCTTACCAATCCTGTTATGCTGATGTTGGAGCATTTACGATTTATGGTAGTACAAGTCGTCAGCAATTATCACAGCTACAGCATACAATTGATGCAACATTACTTGATATCGTGGCAGGTGGCGTAACAGAGGAAGAGCTTGATAATGCGAAAGAGCAGCTCAAGGGTAGTTTTGTTCTCGGTCTAGAGGGGACAGGTGCTCGTATGAATCGCAACGGCACAAGTGAGTTAGTGCATCGTAAACATCGTTCAGTAGACGAAGTATTAGCGTCCATCGATGCCGTATCCATGGAATCGGTAGATCGTTTAATAGCAAAAATCATGAAAGCTGAGCCAGCCATTTCAATTATTGGCCCAGAAGCTTAAAAAAGGTTGCCTTTTATAGGCAACCTTTTCAGCTTGTCTACAAATCTGTATCTATAAAGGTTGATTTTCACTCCGAGTAGGTGCACTCACGGGCTTGGCTTCAATCTCCTCGTCATTGCGTTCCTGGTGGCTTTCAGCGCAAGCTTATCTCACAGGAGTCACCACTCTCCGTAAAAAATCAACGTTTCCTCATCATTATTATGGTTAGACACGCTGCACCAAAAGAGTATTATAGCTATGATTAACATTTAAAATACTACCTTCCACATAAAATAGTATTATGTCTTCAAACGTAGGCTTTTTTAGTGAAAATACTTTGTTTACTTTATAACTAGTACCTCTATACAAAAGGCTCCATTCTGCCTTCTTATAAGACATGATTTGGTTTTCGTATATTTCCCCATTTCTTCCTTTAAAAATACGGTACTCATAGAACAGTATATCCTTACTTTGACTAAATAAAATTTCACCATTGTGAATCAATATAATATAGTCAGCGATCTTTTTTAATGTGTTTCATCCTGCATAAAATCTAAAAATAAAGCGAGAATTTCAATACGAATTATTGAGCCTAGTTCACTCGTTACTTCATCTAAAATTAACCGTTTCATCTTTCATCCTCATTCCTCGGGTTAATTCTTGTACTTTTCTTCCTCTTAGAAGGCTAATCGCTCAAAAAAACTGAATCCCACGTTTTAAACACTTTCTTCATAATTTGTCGAGTTGCGTCACATTGAGCCTTTCAGGTACATGAAAATCGTCAAAAACCACACCGATGTCGTTTTTTATCGATAATTCAAATTCGACAATATCTTTGCCAAATAACAAAATTTCGCCATGTTCTTTTTTAAGCTCATCATCATAACGTGTGGTTGATTTCCGTTCCGACTAACGTGATGGTTTTAGCCTTCGTTCCTCTATTGCTGATCCCCAAGGAGTCGCCCAGCCGGAACGAAGATCAACTCTTATCAATTTCGCCTTGGCATAATTGAAATCCTTTGCAAGTGCACGAATAGATGGTAGTGCGTCACCTGCCTGTAATTTATTGGCTAGTATCGCTTCCTTAAGCTGTACAGTTATTTGTTCATAAATGGGTTTATCACTGGCGTTGCTTAAATGGATATGTACAAATTTTTCACTTCACACATCTGTATACAGATGGCGCGGGTAAATGCAATATTTTCGTAATTTGGGTAAGGGTCACGAATTGCAAAAACTCGGCATATATTGGGGTAACGGTTCAAGGAGGGAGATGAGGAATGCTACTATCAGAGATGGTGGATAAAGAGTTAATTCAAGTTGAGGGTGGCGTACACTTTGGCATACTGGCACATACAGAATGTCTATTAGATGTGCAAACAGGAAAGATACATGGCTTTGAGATTGTTAAAGATAAATTGCCATTCCAAAAAAAGAAAGTGAAAGTTAGTGAAATGATACCTTGGCATGAAATTATACTAATTGGTGAAGACCGGATTTTATTTAACAAAACAACGACGGTACAGTCAGAATTTTTACAGTGAGGTGAGCTTTTGGAAAACGAAAAATGGCTTGTTATCGGTGAGGATCCAAGATTAAAGGAATTAGCTACAATGCTAAGAAGCCCATCGAGAACTGTATTTTATAAAAGAACATCAGTTTGGAATGAGGAGCTAAATAAGCTTGTATTAGAATTCCAACCAAATAGAATTATTCTTCCCATTCTTCCATTAAAAATTGAAGTGGAACAGCTTTATGGAATATCACAAGTTAAATTTTATACAGGGCGTTTGACTATGCATTGGAAGCATTTACTTGAGAGAAATGAAACAAATTGCTATTTACAACAAGAATCTTTTATTTGGCAAAACGCAAGATTAACAGCGGAGGGGTTTATCGCCACGTTTTACGGACTCGAGCAAAAATGTATTTACGGACAAAACTTTACTATCGCAGGGTTTGGGCGCACCGCCAAAATGCTCGCTTCATTACTCGTAAAGATGGGCGCTAATGTCCATATAGTAGCGCGTTCAGTTGTACAAGTGAGTGAAGCAAAGGCATATGGTTATAAAGCTACGAATTTAGATGATCGTAAATGGTCAATTAATGATGGGATATTTATCAATACGATTCCAGCTAAGTGGATTACTGAATCATTCCAAGAACATGTCCCAGTTGTACTATATGATTTGGCTTCGGAGCCGGGCTGTTTAGATATTGACGCCGATCAATTACAAACGTACGTGCTATTGCCGTCATTACCTGGGAAATACTTTGCACATGATGCAGCTACAATACTGTGCAAGGCAATAGAGGAGGAGGAAAATTGCTAACGGGGAAACGAATAGGTTTAGGTATTACAGCCTCACATTGCACGTATGAGGATGTAGTACCTAAAATTCAAAACTTTAAAGATGTAGGAGCAACTGTTATCCCAATAATTACGCATTCCGTTTTACATGCGGCTACTCGTTTTGGTACGGGGGAGGAATGGATTGCGAAGATAGAGGAATTGACTGGACAAAAGGTTATTTCCTCTATTAAAGAGGCAGAACCATTCGGACCATCCAATCCACTGGATGCGATGGTTATAGCACCGATGACAGGTAATAGTATTAGTAAATTTGCTAATGCAGCAACAGATAGTCCGGTGTTAATGGCTGCTAAGGCAACATTGCGCAACGGTTCGCCTGTTATCCTAGGCATTTCAACAAATGATGCTCTTGGCTTAAATGGTCTGAATATTATGAGGCTACTAAATGCCAAAAATATTTACTTTATTCCATTTGGGCAGGACTCACCACATTCGAAACCCAATTCCTTGATTGCCGATTTTGAGCAAATGGTCGCTACTGTTCATGAAGCGATTACGGAGAAAAAGCAATTACAACCGCTGTTAGTACAATATTTCAAATAATTCACGAATTACACACAATTTTCAGTATTTTTGTGATACAATAGCACACATTATGGAACTTGTATTCAAGGAGAGATGACAGATGACAAAGCAGTTAACAGTTGCGGTTGTTGGGGCAACAGGGGCAGTAGGCACAAAAATGATGGAGCAACTAATTAAACGTAATTTTCCAATCGGAGATATTAAGTTTTTAGCTTCTGCACGTTCAGCAGGAAAACCAATCGAATTTAATGATAAGACATATACAATAGAAGAAGCGACACCTGAAGCTTTTGAGGGCGTCAATGTCGCTTTATTCTCAGCTGGTGGTTCGGTATCAGCCGTGCTTGCACCAGAAGCGGCAAAACGTGGCGCAGTAGTTATCGATAACACGAGCCATTTTCGCATGGATCCAGAGGTACCACTAGTTGTACCTGAAGTAAATCGTGGCGATCTTGCTAAGCATAAAGGAATTATTGCGAATCCAAACTGCTCTACAATTCAAATGATGGCTGCGCTTGAGCCCATTCGTCATGCATTTGGCTTAACAAAAATTATTGTATCGACATACCAAGCAGTTTCAGGTGCAGGTATTTCTGCCATTCAAGAATTAAAGGCACAAAGTGTAAACTGGGATGCAGGTAAGGATGTAGAAGCAAATATTTTACCTTCTGGTAGCGACAAACGTCATTATCCAATCGCTCGTAATGTCATTCCACAAATCGATAAATTTACAGACAATGGCTTTACATACGAAGAAATGAAAATGATTAATGAAACGAAGAAAATCATGCATGCACCAGAGCTAAAAGTAGCTGCAACTTGCGTTCGTGTGCCAGTCGTTTCAGGACACTCTGAATCTGTTTATATTGAAGTAGAGAAAGAAGCAACGTTACAAGAAATCTTTGAAGTATTACGCAGTGCACCAGGTGTGGTATTACAAGATGATATCACAACACAAACTTACCCAATGCCTATCTATGCAGAAGGGGAAGAGGCTACTTTTGTAGGACGTATCCGTCAAGATTTAGACAATAAAAAAGGATTCCACCTATGGATCGTTTCTGACAATCTTTTAAAAGGCGCTGCATTAAACTCAATCCAAATTGCAGAAGCAATGCTTGAGGATAACTTACTATAAGAGGGGTGTAAGGATGAATTTAGGTCGAATTGGAACGGCGATGATTACGCCGTTCAAAGAAGATGGCACGATTAATTATCCAGAACTAGAACGTATTATTAATCATTTGATTGATAATGGTACAGATTGTATTGTCGCATGTGGCACAACCTCTGAAAACCCAACTATGTCCACAGAAGAAAAAATTGAAGTTGTACGCTTTACAGTAGAAAAAGTAGCAGGTCGTGTACCCGTTATTGCAGGTACAGGGGATAACGAAACTGCTTACTCTATTGCAATGACGCACAAGGCTGAAGAAAATGGTGCAGATGGTATTATGCTTGTAGCGCCATATTATAATAAGCCAAATCAACGCGGTATTTTTGCGCACTTTGAAACAATTGCCAAAGAAACAAGTTTACCTGTCATGCTTTATAACGTGCCAGGACGTACAGGCGTCAATGTTGCCTATGAAACTTCCGTTGCTTTAAGTAAAATTTCTAATATTGCATGGATTAAAGAAGCGAGCGGCAATTTAGATCAAATGGGCGATGTTATTGAGAATGTTGATTCAGATGATAATTTTTTAGTTTATAGTGGGGATGATGGTTTAACACTTCCACTACTAGCAATCGGCGGAGCAGGTGTTATTTCAGTTGCTGCCCATGTTGTTGGAAATGATATGCAATTAATGATTAAAGCGTTTGAAGAAGGAAATCACGAGCTAGCAGCCAAAATTCACCGAGCATTATTACCTTTAGTACGTGCGCTATTCGCTCAACCAAACCCTTCGCCTATCAAATATGCGATGACAAAATTAGGCTTTGATACACTCAATGTTCGTTTGCCAATGATGGAAATGACAGATGAAGAAAAAGCAAACTTTGACCGAATTTGGGATACGTATCAAGAAAAAGCGAGCAGCTTTAGAAAAATAAGTACCTTTAGTTAATTTACTTAAACTCTCAGACCGTAAACAAACTCAAGATTTTTTAGTTTGTTTACGGTCTTTTTTGATTATATAGAAGAATAAGGCCGTTATTTTCCGCAATTTGGGTATTTCGTAAACTTATATTCAATAAGAATGTCGGAACCTTTTCGTGAAATATCGGTATCATTTCTGAATTTTCGGAACATTTTCATCGTTTATCGGAATGTTTTTTACATTTATCGGATTACTTTTTATCTCGCACTATTAGTACACATGAAAGACGCAACTTTAAAGGGTTGCGTCTTTCATTGATTTATTTTCTTGTACGTTGTTTTGTAAAAAATTTCTGTTTCCACCATGAAAGTTGTATTTTTAATTTGTGCAAAAGCTTTGCAAACCGTATAATAAATGTTAAGTGGTTGCTGTTCGGGATATTTTTTAGGAGGAAATAAATTGACAAAAAAGAAAAATGAACTAATTCGCATCATCCCACTTGGTGGCGTGGGCGAAATTGGGAAAGCAATGTACGTAGTAGAAATTGACGAAGAGCTATTTGTAGTGGATAGCGGCTTAATGTTCCCAGAAGACGAAATGCTGGGCATTGATATCGTAATTCCAGATATTACGTATTTAGAAGAAAATAAAGATCGTGTGAAAGGGATTTTCTTAACGCATGGTCATGAAGATGCAATTGGCTCGATTGCTTACGTATTACAAAAAGTGAAAGCGCCAGTGTACGGATCAAAACTAACAATTGCACTTGCAAAGGAACATTTAAAGGATTTACCTGCACCACATCAGGTGAAATTCTTTGAGGTTACGAACCGTAGTCGTATGAATTTTAATTCAACGTATGTGACATTCTTCCATACAACACATAGTATTCCCGATTCGTTAGGGGTAGTGTTCCATACATCTGAAGGAGCAATTGTTCATACAGGAGAGTTTAAATTCGATCAATCAGCGACAGGTAAATTTAAGCCTGATTTAGCAAAAATGGCACAGCTTGGGGAAGAAGGCGTATTTATTCTGTTATCTGAGTCGTCTGAAGCTGAGCGACCAGGTTATACGACTTCTGAGATTGTGATTGAGGAGCAATTATCAAAAACATTCCATTCAGCATCAGGTCGTATTTTAGTTGCTGTTTATGCATCGAATTTTATTCGTATTCAACAAGTATTTACACAAGCTCAAAAATCGTTCCGTAAAGTAGTTATTGTAGGAAAACCTTTAGAGAAAGCTGTGGATTTAGGTGTACAGTTAGGCCACTTAACGGTAGAGGAAGATACAATTATCCCTATCTCAGAAATGCAAAAGTATCAAGATGATGAGATTATTATTATTGCAACAGGTAATAAAGGGGAGCCACTTGATGCATTAGAAAAAATCGTTCGCAAACATCACCGAGACATTAAAATTAAGCAAGATGATACAGTATTAATTACTTTTACACCGTCTCCTAGTATGGAAGTACAGATGGCTAATACGATGAACTCCATCGCAAAAGCTGGTGCTGAAGTTCTGACATCTAGCAAAAATGTACATGTTTCGGGGCACGGTAGCCAAGAGGATTTAAAGTTAATGCTTAACTTAATGCAACCAAAGTACTTTATCCCTGTGCAAGGTGAGTACCGCATGCTTATTGCTCACTCTAAGCTTGCACAACAGCTAGGTATGCAAAAATCACAAATTTTTATCGCCGATAAAGGGGATATTGTAGAATATAAAAATGGTAAAATGCGAATGAGTGGCCGTGTACAAGCTGGTAATGTATTAATAGACGGTATTGGTGTTGGCGATGTAGGCAACATCGTACTTCGCGATCGTAAGTTATTATCGCAGGATGGTATTTTCATTGTTGTAGTAACATTAAACCGTGCTCAAAAGAAAATTGCATCTGGTCCAGAAATTTTATCACGTGGTTTCGTATATGTACGCGAATCAGAAGAATTAATGGTAGAAGCTTCTGATATTGCTAAAAATGTTATTGAAAAATACGTTGGTAAAGATACATTCGAATGGACAAACATTAAACAAGAAATTCGAGATACACTGAATACGTATTTATTCCAAAAAACGAAGCGCCGCCCAATGATTATCCCAATTATTATGGAATATTAAAAATGTAAGATCATCGTTGAATGAAAAAGGATTTTCTAACCGAATGTAAACGGTGGAAAATCCTTTTTTTGGCTCAATCCTAAAAGTTGGGGATGACATTTATAAGCATCACGTTCTGTGATAACGCCTTCGTGACCAACATCCTTTTGGCCCAAGCGGCTCATCGGACGCCCCCAGGAAGCTTTGCTCTGTGCGAAAGCGAAGCGACAGCAACAACAAATGTTTTCTGTAGCGACAGCAAAGCGGCAGCTACAAATGTTTTCTGTAGCGAAAGCAAAGCGGCAGCTACAAATGTTTTATCTGCGCGAAAGCGAAGCGTCAGCGGCAAATGTTTTATCTGTGCGAAAGCGAAGCGACAGCAACAAAGTGCCCAGTCGGTTCGGAAATCAACCACACGTTATGGTGTTGAGTCTTTTTTTTGAAATAATCAAGTTCTACATGTTATTATTCGCTACATATATAAAATGGATTTGTAAAAGAAGGTGAAATAGATGGCGACTAGTAAAAAAAGAAAAGTCACTAAAAGAAAAGCAACTACAGGAAAAGCAACTACAGAAAAAAAAGAAATGCATCCGCTAATGTATGAAATTTTAGGGCTCATCTTAATTGCGTTTGCAGTTATTATGATATTTGAATATGGCATGATTGGACGTATTCTACAAACAATAGCAATGTTTCTTTTTGGAAATTTACATTTTGCTGTGCCATTTATGCTTATATTTGTTGCATTGTTACTGATGATTGGGCGGAAAAAAGTAAGCATTTACGATCGTCTACTATTAGGTATGCTCCTAATTGTTATGAGTTTAACAATTTTTAGTCACGGCATTCTTTTTGAACAATTATCAAAATCTGGTGGTTTATTATCAGATTCTGTTTTGCGAGAATCTTGGCGGATTTTAATTAATTCAGAGGGTATTATCCATCGAAGTAATGCACTTGGCGGTGGAATGATTGGTGCACTGTTATTTAGTGCTCTTCATGTATTATTTGAGGCAACAGGCGCGAAGGTCGTCGCATGGGCTATTTTCTTTATCGGGTTAATTTTAGTAACAGGAAAGGCACTTGTTCCATATTTAGCGGAAAAAATGCCCGACCTTTTTGGCAAATGGCAAAAGAAACATCGTGATAAGAAAAAAAGTATGCCGAAGAAACCTAATAATCGACGTTCAAAAGTGGAAAGCAAGGATGAAATTGCTGCTGTCGATCAGACGCCTGAGATACAAGAGGAAGAAGAAGTTTCTCATGAACCGATTATCTCTGCCTTCACTCAAAATGTATCCCATGAACGAGAAGCATTTCCAACTGCTGAAAATGAAGAAATTGAACATGGAGAGATTGTTGATGATGTCCATATTGAAGGTGCAGATGCTGTGGAAAATGCAGATTATCAACTTCCTTCTTATAATTTACTACAATTACCGCCACAGCATGATCAAAGCGGTGAATATTCTGTTATTCAGGCCAATGCGAAAAAGCTTGAACAAACTTTGCAAAGCTTTGGTGTAAAGGCAAAAGTAACGCAGGTTCATTTAGGTCCAGCTGTAACGAAATACGAAATATTACCAGATGTAGGCGTGAAAGTTAGTAAAATTGTAAACTTACAGGATGATCTTGCCTTAGCACTTGCTGCGAAGGATATTCGTATGGAAGCACCAATTCCTGGGAAGTCTGCGATTGGTATTGAAGTACCGAATAGTGAGGTAGCCATTGTTACACTGCGTGAAGTGTTAGAATCTAAAGACGGAGCAAAGCCAGAAGCATTATTGCAAGTTGCTTTAGGTCGTGATATTACAGGTCAAGCAGTACTCGCCGAGCTCAATAAAATGCCACATTTACTTGTTGCAGGTTCAACGGGTAGTGGGAAAAGTGTGTGTATAAATGGCATTGTCGTATCAATACTCATGCGGACAAAACCACATGAAGTAAAACTGATGATGATTGACCCGAAAATGGTGGAATTAAATGTTTATAACGGAATTCCTCATCTTCTAGCGCCAGTTGTCACAGATGCACGAAAAGCGTCGCAGGCACTAAAGAAAGTAGTGTCAGAAATGGAACGCCGCTACGATTTATTTTCTCACACAGGAACACGTAATATCGAAGGCTACAATAGCCATGTACAAAAGGTAAATGAGCAAACCGATGAAAAACATCCAAAATTACCGTATATTGTTGTGATTGTAGATGAGTTAGCGGACTTAATGATGGTTGCATCAAGTGATGTAGAGGATTCTATTACACGTTTAGCGCAAATGGCACGCGCAGCAGGGATTCATTTAATAATTGCAACCCAACGACCAAGTGTAGATGTGTTGACAGGCGTTATTAAAGCAAATATTCCTTCACGTATTGCCTTTGCGGTATCGTCAGCAATCGATTCTAGAACGATATTAGATATGGGTGGAGCAGAACGTTTACTCGGTCGAGGAGATATGCTGTTTTTACCTGCCGGTGCATCTAAACCAAAACGTGTGCAAGGTGCCTTTTTATCAGATCAAGAAGTTGAGTCAGTTGTTAACTTTGTTATAGAACAGCAAAAGGCGCAGTATCAGGAGGAAATGATTCCGACCGAAGAAGAGACAATTTTAGAGGAAACGGACGAATTATTTGATGAGGCTGTACAGTTAGTTGTAAGTATGCAGACGGCTTCTGTTTCGATGTTGCAGCGCCGCTTCCGTATCGGTTATTCGAGAGCTGCTCGTATTGTCGATCAAATGGAACAACGCGGTATTGTCGGGCCTTCAGAGGGTAGTAAACCTCGACAAGTGCTCATTCATCAATACGATAATTAGTGCCAAAATATCGACAAAAAGGTGAATTATGATGTCTACATTGTGGAAGCATAAGTACAATTCAAAATTATGACGCAATTACTATAAGGCGTAATTGATTTCATTCTACAAAAATGTTATATTTATGAACGATTAGTAGGAATGTTGTACATCAGATGTCTGATCTCTGATTTTGGTGGTGATATATGTGACTATTAAAGCAGATCATCGTCATCTCTATCTTCAAGTAATTGATCGTTTAAAGTCTGACATTGAAAAAGGCATTTTTAAAGAAAATGAAAAACTGCCTTCAGAGTTTGAATTATCGAAATCACTAGGAGTCAGTCGAGCAACACTTAGAGAAGCGCTACGACTGTTGGAAGAGGAGAATGTCATTGTGCGTCGACACGGGGTAGGTACGTTTGTAAACCCTAAGCCATTGTTTACATCAGGCATCGAGCATTTATCGAGCATTTCTTCTATGATCGAAACAGCAGGTATGGAGCCCGGTTCCCGCTTTTTAAAGGCGACGGAAAACATTCCTTCTGAGGAAGATTTAAAACGCTTCCAATGTGATGACGAAGATAAAATACTCACGATTGAACGTGTCAGAACAGCGGATGGTGAGCCAGTAGTTTACTGTATAGACAGATTACCAGCAAGCTTCCTGCCAACTGACTTTGTAGAAAAAAAAGAAGTTTCACTTTTCTCTGCACTTGAACAATCCGGTAAAATTCATGTTGCCTATGCTGTAACATATATCGATCCAGTCGGGTATCATGAGCAAGCTTCACCGATTTTAAATTGCGGCCGTGAAACAGCTCTTTTAGTATTAAAGCAGTTGCATTACGATGATCATGATCAAGTAGTGCTGTATTCAAAAAATTATTTCCGAGCTGATAAATTCAGCTTCCATGTAGTTCGAAAACGGGTGTAGAACATTTCTAAATATTTTTCCTGCTAATTACAATACCTTTGGGGGGTTAACAAAATGAAAAAACGTAAATTTGGCTTAGTATTAACATCAGTATTAGCTGCAAGTGCAATCCTTGGTGCATGTGGTGAGAAAGATGACGATAAACCTGCAAAAGAAAATGAAAATGCATCAGGCGAAAGCAACAAAGAAGAAGCGTTCTCAGTTGCAATGGTTACTGACGTAGGTGGCGTTGATGATAAATCATTCAACCAATCTGCTTGGGAAGGTGTTCAAGCTTACGGTAAAGAACATGACCTAAAAAAAGGTGATGGTGGCTTTGACTACTTACAATCAAAATCAGACGCAGACTATGATTCAAATTTAAACGCATTATTACGTCGTGACTTTAACTTAATCTACGGTATTGGTTTCATGATGGAAGACGCTATAGCTGCAGTAGCTGAAGAAAATCCAGATAATAATTTCGCAATCATTGACGCTGAAGTAAAAGCAGACAATGTAGTATCTGTACTGTTCAAAGAGCAAGAAGGTGCTTACTTAGCTGGTGTAGCTGCTGCGAAAATGTCTAAATCAGGTAAAATTGGTTTTGTAGGTGGCGTAGATATTCCAGTTATCAACCGCTTCCACGCTGGTTTCGTTGAAGGTGCAAAAGCTGTAAATCCAGATATCGAAATTAAAGTAAAATACACTGGTGCATTTGATAAAGCTGACCTTGGTAAAGTTACTGCAAACAGCATGTACTCTTCAGGTGTAGATGTTATCTTCCACGCTGCTGGTGCAACTGGTAACGGTGTATTCTCTGAAGCAAAGGAACGTAAGAAAAAAGATCCTAATGCAAACATTTGGGTAATCGGAGTAGATGCTGACCAATACGAAGAAGGTAAAGTAGACGACAAAACAAATGTAACTTTAACTTCTATGTTAAAAGGTGTTAACACAGCAGTTGTAGATATTTCAAATAAAGCGAAAAACGGTGAATTCCCAGGTGGCGAAACGCTTACTTATGGCTTAGCTGAAGACGGAGTGAAACTTGCGGATTCTCGTGGTGCGATCCCAGAAGATGTTCAAACTGTCATTGACGAATATAAAGAAAAAATTGCTAAGGGTGAAATCAAAGTTCCAGAAAAAGCGGAAAAATAATTCATCTTTTGATCATCATAAGGGACTTTTAGAAGACCCTTATGATGATTTTTCAATCTATCGTTATATTTCGACTATTTACAATACTCTGTTTGACTCTATTTATCATTACCATAGAGGTAGTAATTTTATATGAGTTTATCGCAAGAATAGTAATGATGGTATCAAGTTAATAGAAGAAAGGTTTCTAACGATGACCTTTCCTGTATTAATTTATCTTCATTCAGCAAATATTTAATATCTACCTCTATTGGTGGGACAAGATATACGTGAATTTTTTGTTAATAGGGTACATAATGCCCACTGAACGAAGATAGAACCTCTGGCTGAAGTCATTGTTGTCCAAAGTGAAAAACTTTGAGCTAACAGTGACAATGGCTAGTATTTAGATTAGTTTATTAGTATCGACAAAATAATTAAAATTAAGTTTGTCTCAAACAAATCTAAATAACATTTCAATAACTGGACGCATTGTTTATCTGCGCGAAAGCGAAGTGTTAACGAAGCGTCAGTGGCAAAGCGAAAACAAAGCGACAGCCACAATTACGCCAAGGCGAAATTGATAAAAGTGCCTATTAAGGGAGTGACAAAATTGGAATACGTGATTGAGATGCTAGGAATCCGCAAAGAATTCGGTGATTTCGTGGCGAATGATAACATCACCCTCCAACTGAAAAAAGGCGAAATCCATGCATTACTTGGTGAAAATGGTGCAGGTAAATCGACTTTAATGAACGTACTTTTTGGTTTGTATCAACCAGAGGGTGGCGAAATTCGAGTTCGTGGGAAGGCTGTTAAAATTACAAACCCAAATGTGGCCAATGATTTAGGGATTGGTATGGTCCATCAACACTTTATGTTAGTGGAAAATTTTACAGTGACAGAGAACATTATTTTAGGTTCTGAACCTACAAAAATGGGAATTATCAACATTAAAGATGCAGCAAAGAAAGTACAAGCACTTTCTGAAAAATATGGTTTAGATGTTGATCCATATGCCAAAATCGAGGATATTACTGTGGGGATGCAACAGCGTGTTGAAATTTTAAAAACACTATACCGTGGTGCCGAAATTTTAATCTTTGACGAGCCTACTGCATCTTTAACACCACAGGAGATTACAGAGCTTATTCAGATCATGCGCCGCTTAATTGCAGAGGGCAAATCAATTATTTTAATTACCCATAAGCTAAAGGAAATTATGGAAGTCTCTGACCGTGTGACGATTATCCGAAAAGGTGAAGGGATTGGAACGGTTATAACTGCTGAAACAAACCCTAACCAATTAGCTGAAATGATGGTAGGTCGTCAAGTTGAATTTAAAACAGAAAAAACAGAAGCAAAACCAACTGATGAAGTGCTTACAATCGAAAACTTAGTTGTTACAGACTACCGTAATATCGATAAAGTAAAAGGCTTGAACTTAAAAGTACGTAAAGGTGAAATAGTTGGTATTGCGGGTATCGATGGCAACGGACAATCTGAGTTAATCGAAGCCATTACTGGCCTACGTAAAATAAAGAATGGTAACGTTAAATTAAATGGCAAAGATATTACAAATATGAAACCTCGAAAAATTACTGAGGAAGGCGTTGGGCATATCCCGCAAGACCGCCATAAGCACGGTTTAGTATTAGATTTCCCAATTGGCCATAATATCGTACTGCAAACATATTACCAATCTCCAATTGCTAAGGGCTTTGTCATGGACTACAACAAGGTGTCTGAAAAAGCGCGCCAAGTTATCGAAGAGTATGATGTACGTACTGGTAATGGTGAAATGACACCGGCTCGTGCCCTTTCAGGCGGGAACCAACAAAAAGCGATTATCGGTCGTGAAATTGATCGTAATCCAGACTTATTGATTGCGGCACTCCCAACACGTGGTCTTGACGTAGGGGCAATTGAATTTATTCACTCTCGCCTTATCGAGCAACGTGATAAAGGAAAAGCAGTACTGTTAATTTCATTTGAATTAGATGAGGTCATGAATGTTTCGGACCGTATTGCTGTTATATATGATGGTCAAATTGTGGATGAATTAAACCCAAAAGAAACAACAGAACAAGAGCTTGGCCTATTAATGGCAGGACAAAGTAATAAAAATAACATAAATGATGCGAAGGAGGGGAACGACTAATGTCAAATCGTGTCATTAATATACTCGTTCCTATCATCTCTATCATTATCGGTTTAATTGTTGGTGCTATCGTAATGGTAGTCAGCGGCTATGACCCAGTACAAGGTTATATTGCCCTTTGGACAGGTATTTTTGGAGATTCATATTCAATTGGGAACACAATCCGTCAAATTACACCGTACCTATTGGCAGGTCTTGCAGTGGCATTTGCCTTCCGCACAGGTTTATTCAATATCGGTGTTGAAGGTCAGCTGATTTTAGGTTGGCTAGCAGCAGCCTGGGTAGGATATGCATTTGAACTACCTAAAGTTATTCACTTACCATTAGCATTACTTGCGGCAGCTGCTGCAGGTGCATTTTGGGCCTTTATTGCAGGTTTCTTAAAAGCGAAATTTAAAGTTCACGAAGTTATAGCGACAATTATGTTAAACTACACTGCGCTTTATATTGCGAATGCAGTGATCAAAAAATTGTCTGACGGTGGCTTTAAAACAGAACGCGTTCATGAATCAGCTTCTTTACGTTCTCCGTTTTTAAGAGAGCTTACAGACAATTCAAGTCTTCACTATGGCATCATTATTGCACTGTTGATGGTAGTTGTTATGTGGTTCATTTTAGAAAAAACAACACGTGGATATGAGCTTAAAGCGGTAGGATTTAACAAGCATGCTGCAGACTATGCTGGTATGAGCGTCAACAAAAACATTATTTTAGCGATGACGATTTCAGGTATGTTCGCAGGTCTTGGTGGTGCTATGGAGGCACTAGGTACTTTCCAAAATGCTTCTATTAAAGCAGGCTTTACAGGTATAGGTTTCGATGGTATCGCCGTTGCTTTACTCGGCGCCAACACGCCACTAGGGGTAGTATTTGGGGCTTCATTATTCGGCTCACTTAAATACGGAGCACTAAATATGCCAAATGCTGCAGGTATTCCCGAGGAAATCGTATCTATTATTATCGCATTAATTATTTTCTTCGTAGCATCAGGTTATATTATTCGAGTAGCTTTACAAAAGTTAAGCAAGAAAAAGGAGGGACAATAACATGGGCTTTTTAGAAATGTTATATTTCATCATCCCTTCTGCAATTTTTTATGCAACACCTTTAATTTTTACTGCAATCGGTGGTGTATTCTCTGAACGTTCTGGTGTTGTAAACATCGGGCTAGAAGGTTTAATGATTGTTGGTGCATTTGTTGGTATTTATGTCAATTTAGAATTTGCTTCAACATTTGGTGCAGCAACAATTTGGGTGGCTATGCTGGCAGCTGTTATTATTGGAGGAATCTTCTCACTTCTCCACGCTGTTGCTTCAATTTCCTTCCGTGCTGATCAAACGGTATCAGGGGTTGCTATTAATTTATTAGGTTTAGCGGTAACTGTATTCTTAGTAAAAATGATTTATGGTAAAGGTCAAACAGATATGATTGCCCAACCAATAACTCGTTTCGCTATCCCTTATTTAAAGGATATCCCGTTCTTTGGTCCATTATTATTCCGTGATGTCTATAGTACGTCAATTTTAGCTTTTGCAGTAGCTATTGGAGCATGGTTTATCATTTATAAAACTCCATTCGGTTTACGTTTACGCGCTGTCGGAGAACATCCAATGGCTGCAGATACGATGGGCGTAAATGTTAATAGAATGCGCTATATTGCTGTTGTCATCTCTGGGGCATTAGGTGGTCTTGGTGGTGCAGTGTACGCGCAATCAATTACAGGCGATTTCTCACATGCAACAATTGCTGGTCAAGGCTTTATGGCTATTGCTGCAATGATTTTCGGGAAATGGCATCCGATCGGTGCATTAGGCGCAGCGTTATTCTTTGGAGTAGCACAAACGTTAAGTGTTGCAGGAAGCGACATTCGTTACATTCAAGATATTCCTGCTGTATACCTACAAATTTTACCGTACGTATTAACAATCTTTGCGTTAGCAGGATTTATCGGTAAAGCAAATGCGCCAAAAGCTAGTGGTCAACCTTATATTAAGGGGAAACGCTAAAAACAAGTTAGACATATACAAAGACTGGGCGAAAATGCTCAGTCTTTTTTCTTGTACATATCTCAAGCGTTTGGGAAAATGATAGTTGGAGATTGATTTTTTTCAAACAGGTTAATCAACAAACATAATCACTTTTCATATACATACTTTGGATTCTTTTTGCAATTATAGACAATAGACATGTATAGTATGTGTAGTACTTTGTTATATTAAGAAAGATAGGAGGGTTCCATATGTTTAAAACAATACCTTTTGCAAAAGGTGTCAATTTGCATATCCGACAAACGACCCAATTTAAAACCGTAAATTTTTCAATTAAATGGAGAAGAGCATTAACGGCCACAAATGCGTCTGAACGCACAGTGTTAACAAATGTCTTGCAACACAGCAATGCCAAATATACGACAACAGCCGCATTCCGAAGTTTTTTGGATGACATGTATGGCACAGTGTTATATTTTGACACATCCAAACGTGGTAATGAACATACAGTACTGATGAATGTAGAAGCTGTTAATGATCATTATTTGGCAAATACAAGTGTTTTAAATGAAGTGCTTGGTTTATTGCACACTGCAATATTTGAACCAAATCTAGAAAACGGTGTATTTAAGGAATCTATTGTAGAACGTGAAAAGAAAACGGTCATCCAACGTATCGAATCCATTTTTGACGATAAATCTCGTTTTGCACAGCAACGCCTTCAGCAAATTTTACGTCCGAATGAACCGGCCTCTATTTCTGCTAATGGAACTGTAGAGGACATTCAAAAAATTACCTCTACATCATTGTTTGAAGCATATCAATCCATGCTTGCTGACGATAAAATAGACATTTATATTGCAGGTGATATAAATGAAGGTGAAATCGTGGCGAAACTGAAAGAAGCGCTCCCATTTAATGATCGTACATTTGAAGAAATCCCTGCTGTGCTTCCGCAACAGCATCCACAAAATGATTATGTACGTGAACAACAAGAAATGAAGCAAGGAAAGCTGCATATTGGCTTTAGTACACCAGTACGATTTGGCGGTCCTGACTTCGCAAAAATGCAAATCTTTAACGGCGTATTCGGTGGCTATCCACATGCCAAATTATTTATGAATGTTCGTGAAAAGGAAAGTTTAGCCTACTATGCGTCAAGCTCATATGCATCACATTATGGTTTAGTCTTTGTTGTGTCAGGGATTGAACCAAAGAATGAAGAAAAAGCGCTATCACTTATTAAGGAACAACTTGCTGTTATGCAAGCGGGCGATATTACAGATTTGGAAATAGAACAAACAAAGGCAATGCTGACAAATCAGCTAAAAGAAGCATTAGATTCTGCCCGTGGACAAATAGAAATTTTTGACCAATATAAAGATTTACCTGAGGAATTCTCTGTTGAAGCTTGGGCCAATAAATGGAAAGCTGTTACGAAGGAAGATGTTGTTGAGATGGCGAAGCAAGTACAGCTAGAAGCGGTCTATTTCTTATGTGGAAAGGAGCAAGCCGCACAATGAAAACAATTGAATTCAAACAATTAGATGAAACATTGTATTATGAAAAACTAGAGAATGGCTTAGATGTCTATATTTTACCGAAAAAAGGCTTTTCAAAAACGTTTGTGACGTTCACAACTAAGTACGGCTCTGTTGACCGTACATTTGTGCCAATGGGTGACACGGAAAGCATTACAGTACCAGATGGCATTGCCCACTTTTTAGAGCATAAAATGTTTGAAAAAGAAGATGGCGATGTATTCCAAAAGTTTAGTGAATTCGGCGCTTCAGCCAATGCCTTTACATCGTTTACACGTACAGCGTATTTATTTTCATCAACAGACAATATTTATAAAAGTACAGATACATTATTAAATTTTGTCCAAGAGCCTTACTTTACAGAAGCAACAGTCAATAAAGAGAAGGGCATTATTGGGCAGGAAATTACGATGTACGATGATCAGCCAGATTGGCGTCTATATTTTGGAGCAATCGAAAATATGTATCATAATCACCCAGTAAAAATTGATATCGCTGGTACAATAGAATCGATTGACGGTATTACTGCGGACCATTTATATACGTGCTACAATACATTTTATCATCCATCCAATATGTTATTATTTGTCATTGGTGCAGTAGATCCTAATGAAATGATGACGTTTATTCGTGACAATCAAAACAAAAAAGAATTCCCTGAACCAACACCAATTCAACGCTTCTTTGATCAAGAGCCGACAGAGGTTGCTATCAAAGATCGTGCATTGCATATGGATGTACAAAAGCCAAAAGTATATATTGGCTTAAAAGCAAAAGAAACAAATCTTTCTGGTCGTGACATGTTAAAGCATGAGCTATCTGTTCAAATTGCACTTGAACTTATTTTTGGACGTACATCTAATTTTTATGAGCGTGTCTATGAAGATGGCTTGATTGATGAAACGTATGCATTTGATTTTACGTTAGAAAATGGTTTTGGTTTTGCTTTAATTGGCTCAGATACTACAGAACCCGCTGCATTAGAAAAAGCTATTAAGGAAGAATTAGCAAAGTATGATGGAGATGCACAAAAATTTGAAAGTGCCGATTTAGAACGAGTGAAACGTAAAAAAATTGGTTTCTTCTTACGTGCACTAAACTCTATTGAATTTATTGCTAATCAATTTACACGTTATTCGTTTAATGATATGAATTTGTTCGATGTCGTGCCTGTACTAGAAGAACTAACGATTGAAGATTTGAAAAAAGCATTTTCTTCGATTCAAGGCGAGTCTCAACAAACTGTCTTTAAAATTTTACCTACAGAGAAGGGTGTACAGTGAAAAAGTTTGCCCTCGTGTTAGGTGCATCGGGTGGGATTGGCCGTACTATTTGTCAGAGTCTGGCAGAAGATGGTTGGTCCATCTACATACACTTTTCAAACAATGAGAAAGCGGCACAGGCTTTATATTGTTCTCTTTCAGAAAACTTCCCTGCACAGGAGTTTATGCTTGTACAGGGAGATTTTTCGAAAGTATCTGGGGCACAATTGCTAGCATCGCAAATTTTTAATGTACAAGCGATTGTTTTTGCAAATGGTCAGGCACATTATTCTCTACTTGAAGATACTACGGTGGAGGATATGGATGCATTATGGCGTGTCCATGTGCAAAATCCAATGCGTCTAACGGCATTGCTTTCATCAAAGCTTCGCGCTCATGATGTCAGCTACGTGCTTTTTATCGGTTCCATTTGGGGAGAGGCTGGATCGGCAGGTGAAGCACTTTACGCCACTGTGAAGGGCGCCCAACATGCCTTTGTGAAGTCATATGCGAAAGAAGCGGCATTGTCACGAATTCGTGTCAATGCCATTGCACCAGGCTTTATTAATACTTCGATGAACAGTCATTTAAGTGAAGATGAGCTTGAATATATTTTAGAGGACATTCCGTTAGGTACAATAGGACAAACAACGGATGTTGCTGAAATGGTGCGCTTCTATCTTTCTGGAAAAGCAGATTATGTAACGGGGCAAATAATTCGATTAAATGGAGGCTGGTACATATAATATTCTTTTTTGCACATACTACATGTGTAAAGGAGGAGGAACATATGACCATTTTAGAAAACTGGCAAAAATGGACATCGTTTTTAGGACAAAATGTTATGCAAGCAGAATCAAGCGGTATGCCAAAGAAAATGATTCAACAAGCTGCTGTACAAATTGGGGAATATTTGGCGACAAATGTCGATCCTAAAAATGAACAAGAGCGAGTGCTGTCGGATTTATGGAGCGTTGCCTCTGAAGATGAAAAACATGCATTGGCGAATTGTGTCGTTAAACTTGTACAAAATAAGCATGTGCAGTAAAACAAAGAGGAGAGCCCATCTCCTCTTTTTTCTATATAAAAAGCATTTTTTGTATGAAAAAGGGAACGTATGTAAGCCTTATTTTGAACTCTCAAAAAAAAAATAGTAAGTTTTTAAAAATAACACCATAATTCCATATATTCTAACTTTCCATTACATAAAAAATCAGCTATGATGGAACTTATAAAGGATTTTTTACGTTAACTAATAGGAAGGGAACGAGTGTGTTTGAGCGATTGGTACTTTGAATATGAAATTCAGGTGAATCGCCCTGGATTATTAGGAGATATTGCTTCACTTTTAGGGATGCTTCGTGTCAATATTATTTCAATAAATGGTGTCGATGAGGATCGACGTGGTATGTTAGTGCATACAGACAATGATGGAGCAATTGAGCGTTTTCGTACAATTGTTTCGACAATGGAACATATTAACGTGACCAAATTTCGACAACCAAAACTCCGTGATCGTTTAGCCCTTAGGCACGGTCATTATATTCCTCGAGATGCAGATGAAAAAAATACCTTCCGCTTTGTTCGAGATGAACTTGGTATTTTAGTTGACTTTATGGCTGAGCTCTTTAAAAAAGAAGGGCATAAGCTCATTGGAATACGTGGAATGCCTCGTGTTGGGAAAACCGAGTCGATTGTAGCGGCAAGTGTATGTGCCAATAAAAAATGGATTTTTTTATCATCTACAATGATCAAGCAGACTGTTCGCAATAAACTTGCTGGTGATGAATTCAGTGACAATAATATTTTTATATTAGATGGTATTGTGACAAGACGTTCATCTGATGAACGGCATTTGCAACTAGTGCGTGAAATGATGAGTATGCCTTCCATTAAGGTCGTCGAGCATCCAGATATGTTTGTTCAGCATTCAGAATATAAGATTGAGGATTTTGATTATATCATTGAATTACGTCATCACCCAGATGAAGAAATTACGTACGAAATAATGGAAAAAAATCACATGATGTCCGAATCCAATTCATTTGGAGGATTTAATTTTTAATTTGATATTAAAGTAGGTGTTATGAGTGGCAGAATTAGGGACTCGACTGAAAGAGGCGAGACTGTCTAAAGGCTACAGCTTAGACGATTTGCAAGAAATAACGAAAATACAAAAGCGTTATTTAGTAGGTATTGAAGAGGGCAATTTTTCGATTATGCCTGGTTCGTTTTATGTACGAGCTTTTATTAAACAATATGCAGACGCTGTTGGTTTGAACGCAGAGGAAATTTTAGAAACTTATAAAAACGAACTGCCAGGTACGCCAAACGAGCAAGTAAACCAATCGTTGACGAATAATCCAAGCAGAAGAAAAGTTTCCAAGGGCCCTTCCAATAAAATGATGGAGGCAATGCCGAAAATAATCGTTGGTTTATTTATTATTGTTATTATTGTGGCAATTTGGGTGCTAGGGCAATCTAAAATTAAATCGGGGCAAGACGATCATGACGATACCCCACCAGAAATGGAATATGATACAAAAGCAAATCCAATCGATAGTCAAAAAGATAAAGAAAATGAAGATAAAAAAGCTCAAACAACTGGTAAACAAGACTCAACAGATTCAAAAGATTCAGCAAAGGAAACACCTGATGAAAAGCAAGCTGAAGAGGTTAAGCAAACGATTTCAGCAGGGACTATTGAAGCAGATGGGGCAACAACTTCTTATACGTTAACAGGTACAGATTCTCTTAAAATACGTATTGAGGTATCAGGTCCTACATTTATCGGTATTCGAAACCAACAGCAACAAGAAGTATTAACAGAAACACGTGTATATAATGCAGGAGAAGTTGTAGAATTCGACGCAACATCTCAAAACTACGCTCGTATCCGTTTAGGTAATTCAACGCAAGCTAAGGTATACATTAATGACGAGCTTTTAACGTATGCACAGCAAATTGTAACGCAAAACATCGTCATCAATTTCAATAAAGAATAGTAGTCATCTAGTGATGGCTACTTTCTTTCATCATGAAAGGTGTTAGAAAAATGAACATTCCAAATAAAATTACCATCTCTCGAATCATACTTATTCCGTTCTTTGTCATTGTTATGATGTTTGATTTCAACTGGGGAACAATGTCACTATTCGGTGCGAAGATGCCTGTTCATCATTTTGTAGGTGCACTTATTTTTATTTTTGCTTCAACAACTGATTGGGTGGATGGTTATTATGCACGTAAGTATAATCTTGTGACGACGTTTGGGAAATTTTTAGACCCGCTAGCTGATAAGTTACTTGTATCAGCAGCATTTATTTTAATGGTTGAACTCGATATGGCATCATCTTGGATAGTCATCTTAATTATTAGCCGTGAGTTTGCGGTAACTGGTTTACGATTAATTTTGGCTGGAGAAGGCGAAGTCGTAGCAGCAAACCAGCTTGGTAAAATAAAAACATGGACGCAAATAGTGGCCATCGCAGCAGCACTTTTACACAATACAATCTTTACACTTATTGGTATTCCATTTAATACAATTATGCTATATATTGCATTGTTCTTCACACTGTGGTCTGGATGGGATTATTTCTATCTAAATCGACGTGTCTTACTTGAGTCTAAATAAGAAAGGTCTTGGGGATCATGAATGCTGAAATTCTTGCAGTTGGCTCAGAGTTATTGCTTGGTCAGATTACGAATACAAATGCGAGATTTATTTCGAGTCAGTTGTCGGAGTTAGGGATAAATGTGTTTTATCACACTGTTGTTGGAGATAATGCAAAACGTTTAGAAGAGGCTATTTCCGTTGCAGAGACTCGTGCTGATTTAATCATTTTCTCTGGTGGGCTTGGTCCTACAAAGGATGATTTAACAAAGGAAACGATTGCTCGTCATCTTGGTGTTCCTCTCGAATTTGATGATATCGCACTGACATATATTGAGCAATTTTTTGCAAAACGAGGACGTCCAATGACGGACAATAATCGTAAGCAAGCTTTAGTATTAGCAGGTAGTGAAGTATTAGCAAACCATCACGGTATGGCACCTGGCATGATATTAACAAAAGATAGGCGTACGTATATTTTGCTGCCAGGGCCACCCAAAGAGCTTGAGCCAATGTTCCAATTTGAAGCAAAACCAAAGCTTGGTGTGATGTTGAATGCCGGAGGGGTTATTGCATCACATGTTATGCGCTTTTACGGTATCGGAGAAGCGGAACTTGAGGTACGGATCCAAGATATTTTAGATGCTCAAACAAATCCAACTATTGCTCCTCTTGCTTCGGACGGCGAGGTTACATTGCGTGTAACTGCCAAGGCAGAAACCGAGCAAGAAGCGCAGCAGCTTATTGCCACAAAGGTAGCAGAGATTCAAGCGCTTGTTGGTGACTTTCAATATGGTATAGATGATGATTCTCTTGCCTCTAAAACTGTAGAAATGTTACTAGATAATAAGTTAACAATTTCTGCGGCAGAAAGTTTAACAGCAGGGTTATTTCAGTCAGAGCTTGCTGAGATACCGGGTGTAGGAGATGCCCTTGTTGGTGGCGTTGTTACGTATACAGAAGAGGCTAAGATTAAGCAGCTCGGTATTACTAAAGAATTATTAGATACACATGGTATTGTAAGCAGTGAGTGTGCAGCCGCTATGGCTAGTGCTGTGCGTGAAAAAATCGGTACTACTATTGGTATTGGATTAACAGGTGCAGCAGGTCCTACAGCACACGATCATCAGCCAGTAGGGACGGTTTGGATTGGTATTGCTATTGGCGATGAAGAACCAATTACGTATTTGCTTCATTTATCGGGCATGCGCAATACGAATCGACTTCGCGCGGTGAAGTTTACATGTCATTATTTAATGCAACTTTTGGAAGAACGAGGCTTTACAAAACGCTATTAATAGATATGAAAATAGAAATTTGGGTTGAAAAAGATACCCAAATTTTTATTTTGGATAAAATCGAATAAATGTTCGCTTTTTTCTTGCGTGTTCTCTTAAAAACAAGTATAGTAGAGAAAGAGAAAAACAGTGAACAGTTTTCGAAGGAGGAAAATGAATGAGTGATCGTAAAGCAGCCTTAGAACAGGCGTTAAAACAAATTGAAAAGAATTTTGGTAAAGGTTCTATCATGAAACTTGGCGAAAAAACCGATTTAGAAATCGCTACATCTTCAAGTGGTTCGTTAGCACTTGATGCTGCATTAGGTGTTGGTGGTTATCCACGTGGACGTATTATTGAAGTATATGGCCCGGAATCATCAGGTAAAACAACGGTTGCTTTACATGCTATTGCAGAAGTGCAAGCAAATGGCGGACAAGCTGCTTTTATCGATGCTGAGCATGCTTTAGATCCAATCTATGCACAAAAATTGGGCGTCAATATTGATGAGCTTCTATTATCGCAACCAGATACAGGAGAGCAAGCACTTGAGATTGCAGAAGCATTAGTACGTAGTGGTGCTATCGATATCATCGTTATTGACTCTGTAGCAGCATTAGTTCCAAAAGCTGAAATTGAAGGGGATATGGGTGATTCACATGTCGGTCTACAAGCTCGTTTAATGTCTCAAGCATTACGTAAGCTTTCAGGTGCTATCAATAAATCAAAAACGATTGCTATTTTCATTAACCAAATACGTGAAAAAATCGGTGTTATGTTCGGAAACCCAGAAACAACACCTGGTGGTCGTGCGCTTAAATTCTATAGCTCCGTTCGCTTAGAAGTACGTCGTGCAGAAGCTATTAAACAAGGCAATGACATTATGGGTAACCGTACAAAAATTAAAATTGTGAAAAACAAAGTAGCACCACCATTCCGTACAGCTGAAGTCGATATTATGTACGGTGAAGGAATTTCAAAAGAGGGCGAAACAGTCGATTTAGGTGTTGAACTAGACATCGTTCAAAAAAGCGGTTCTTGGTATGCTTACGGTGATGAGCGCCTAGGTCAAGGTCGTGAAAATGCCAAACAGTATTTAAAAGAAAATCCAGCAGTACTTGACGACATTGCGAATAAAATCCGTGCTTCTTACGGTATTGCATCTTCTTCATATACTATTGCGGCTCATGGTGAAGAGGAAGAAATGGATGATGAATTAAAGCTTCTTCTTGAAGACGAAAAATAAATAAATCAATTATGCCTCGGCATAATTGCGTTCGGATTTGGCTTTGTGCTTGCACTTGCACAAAGCACTCCTTTCCGAATTCGTAACATCCGCCGGAGGCTTTAAAAGGAAAATGCATTGTTCCCACTCTTAGAGTGAGAGCAATGCATTTTCCTTTTATATTTACATATACTAGGAAATTCGGTTCTATAAAATTTGTTGGAAATCCATACGATTTATGATGAAGGCAAATGCCCCGGCACTTTTGCCGAAAAACTGGCTTTTTAGTTGGTCGGCGGAAAGGGAGGGGGAGTCGCCAGAACGTTTCCTGTAAGCTACGCATTGTTCTAATAGAAAAGCGACGGATAGCCTCATCGAAATCACGGTTTGAACGTCATCAAGAGAGGGGAGGGAAGTTTACATTGTTCCTCCACCCGAACTTTTATGTACGCCGAGGATATAAGGCTTTTAGCAAAAATAAATAGTCTGTAAAATATTTCCTAAGCACTACTTTTCTTTTATTTTTGTAAAAAGTAAAATGTGGGTTAGTGTAAAAGTATTAGGGAATTAATTCTCTTAATGGATATGACTGACTTTTTTTCTTTCGAAGGGCGAACAGATGCCCGACTATCCTTGACAGAGTTTAAGCCTAGTTATACAATTAAATATGTATAATTTCTGAATTATGACTTTAAATAGGCACTGCAATTTTTGTATGCGCCGACTGAAACTGTATTACCCAAATAGCAAGAGGAGGTGTTCATATGGATGGAATTACTATCATCTCCGCTTTGCTTGGACTCATCGTTGGTGCCGCTGTTAGCTATATCTACATGAAAAAAGTGAATGACTCAAAAATCACTGGTGCTAAACATGTCGCTGAAACAATCGTTGAAGAAGGAAAACGAGAAGCGGAGGCATTGAAGAAAGAAGCACTACTTGAAGCCAAAGATGAAACTCACAAATTTCGTAATGAAGCAGAAAATGACATTCGTGAACGTCGTTTAGAACTTCAAAAACAAGAGAACCGTTTATTGCAAAGAGAAGAGAATCTTGATCGCAAAGATGATGCTCTAAATAAGAGAGAAGCAGGCTTAGAGCGTAAAGAACAAGCTCTAGCTGAAAGACAACAGCATATTGAACAGATGGAGAGCAAAGTGGACGAGCTCGTTGCCTTGCAAAAAACAGAGCTAGAGCGTATTTCAGCTTTAACTAGAGATGAAGCAAAAGCTATTATCTTAGGAGAAGTAGAAAAAGAGCTAGCGACTGATATTGCTGTGATGACGAAGGAAGCTGAGACACGTGCAAAAGAAGACTCAGATAAAAAAGCACGTGAAATTTTATCACTGGCGCTGCAACGTTTTGCAGCAGACCACGTTGCAGAAACAACAGTATCTGTCGTGAACTTGCCTAATGATGAAATGAAAGGTCGTATTATAGGTCGTGAAGGTCGTAATATCCGTACGCTGGAAACGCTAACAGGTATAGATTTAATTATTGATGATACTCCAGAGGCGGTTATTTTATCAGGCTTTGATCCAATTCGTCGTGAAACGGCTCGACTCGCACTTGAAAAACTTGTACAGGATGGCCGTATTCACCCTGCTCGAATTGAGGAAATGGTGGAAAAAGCTCGTCGTGAAGTGGATGAACAAATCCGCGAAACAGGTGAGCAAACAACATTTGAAATTGGCATTCATAACTTACATCCAGATTTAATGAAGATTTTAGGCCGCATGAAATATCGTACAAGCTATGGACAAAACGTCCTAAAACATTCAATAGAGGTTGCATATTTAGCAGGCTTGCTCGCTGCTGAACTTGGTGAAGATGTAGCATTAGCTCGCCGTGCAGGTTTATTACATGATATTGGTAAAGCAATTGACCATGAAGTTGAAGGTAGCCACGTCGAAATCGGTGTGGAGTTAGCAACAAAATACAAAGAACATCCGGTCGTAATAAACAGCATTGCTTCTCACCATGGTGATACAGAGGCAACATCTGTAATCGCCGTTTTAGTAGCTGCAGCGGATGCATTATCAGCAGCTCGTCCAGGTGCTCGAAGTGAGACACTTGAAAACTATATCCGAAGACTTGAAAAGTTAGAGGAAATTTCCGAAAGCTATGATGGTGTAGAAAAATCCTTTGCAATTCAGGCTGGTCGTGAAATCCGTATTATTGTACAACCTGAAAAAATTGATGACTTGGCTTCACATCGCTTAGCGAGAGATATCCGTAAGCGAATTGAAGAAGAACTTGATTACCCAGGTCATATTAAAGTAACGGTTATTCGTGAAACACGTGCCGTGGAATATGCGAAATAGAAAAGAAAATGAAAGGCTTCCTTTGACATAGGTCAAAGGAAGCTTTTTTATTACAAAAAAATAAAGTTCCTATCATCAAAATCTAGTATCTGTCCCCAAGTTTGAAGTCACGGTCTGCTCCCTCAGGTGAGAGTGTGTTAGAGACTTAGACTTCAGAAGCCACTTTCATTTGTAGACAGCCACAAATTCATTTTCTTAGTATTTTAGATTTGGTTATTTTTAATAAAATTTCAACATAGATTAAAAAAGGGACATTTTTATTTAGGTAGAGAGTATATATAGCGATTTACATAAATTTGGAAATTAACACAAGTGGAATTCTAATAGGATTTGTACCAATAAAAGGGGATGGATATTAAATGGATGAGGTTGTTAGTTTACAAAAAGTATTTCAGATTATAAAAAACAAAAAATGGTTAATAACAGGCATTGTATTGCTCGCTATCATTGCTTCTACAGTGTTAAATTATTTCTATATAACTCCAGAATATGAAGCTTCTACTCAGATTTTAGTAAATCAAAAAGGAAAAGACAGTGAATATGTAGGCGTTGATAAAATACAGGCAAATCTTCAATTAATTAACACTTATAACGTCATTATCAAAAGCCCAGTTATTTTAACAAAAGTAATTGAGAAACTTGACCTTGAAACAACATCAGAAGAACTTACCAAACAAATAAATGTATTAAATACTGATGATTCTCAAGTAGTAAATATTAGTGTTAGAGATGAAGATTATGATAAAGCCATAGCCATTGCCAATACAGTTGCGGAAGTATTCAAAAGCGAAATCCAAATTTTAATGAATATTAATAATGTAAATGTTCTTTCTTCAGCTCAACCAACAAAAAACCCAACACCCGTCTCTCCGAATACTTACTTAAATATAACGATTGCAGTAGTAATAGGTCTTATTATCGGTATAGGACTAGCCTTCATATTAGATTATATTGATACAACTATTAAAAGTGAAGAATATATAGAGGAAACCTTGGATTTACCGATTATAGGAATTGTGTGCTCAATCCCCGATAATAAAAGTCAAAAAAAGGTTTTTAGAAGTAGAAGTAGATCATTTTAACATATTTATTTATTTAAAAGTAATATGCGCGAAGGCTAATAGTGAATGAAACGACATAAGAAAAATAAACCATCAAGACCTAATTGATAAGTGTAAGATATCCGCATAATTCATACAAAAATGAATGGATAGGAGGGACAGAAGTTAATGAAAATATTGTTTATAGCTGCACAGTCGTTATTTTCAAATTCTTCAGTAACATTAATGAATTTAGGTTTTATTGAAGCCTTGATATTGAATGGCTGTAAAGTCGATGTCATCACTTCTGAATTGCCTGAAAAGCATATTTCGCAGGATGAAGGTATTAAATTGCCTGATATAAATAGTTTAACGGCATATCCTATTGGAGGAGCATATAACATTTTTAGTAGCAAGAAATCTTCCGCCACTCCACAAATCTTTCAAAGTATAACACGGTTAATAAAAGATTCAATTAAGTATACTTACTCATTATTTACCATATATGACCATCAACTTAGGTGGATTAACAATGTAGATAATATAGAAAATAATAATGTTAACTATGATTATATTATTTCATCTTCTGATCCAAAGCATGCTCATTTATTTTCATTAAAAATGATTCAACAAAAAAAAGTGAATTATAAAAAGTGGATTCAAATATGGGGAGATCCTTTTAGTTTAGATATTACGAATAGAAACCCAATAGTAATTAATCGAATGAGAAAAGAAGAAAAATACCTATTTGAATGTGCAGATAAAGTTTTATTTGTATCTCCCTTTACAGCTCAAAAATATCAAGCTCTTTATCAGGAACTAAATCATAAAATTGATTTTATTTTAATCCCTTATTTAACTACTGACGATCAAAAAAGTGGAAATGATAAGGAGATAACATTTGGATATTTTGGGGATTATAGCTCCCATATTAGAAATTTAAAGCCATGTTATGATGCAATGAATGAACTAAACTATAACTTTGTTGTTAGAGGAGATTCTGATATTAAACTGAAAAGCACAAAAATGATTGATATAGGACCACGCATCAACTTAGAAAAGTTGAGAGAACTAGAAAAAAATACAGATATTTATATTCATCTATGTAACCTTAAAGGTAGTCAAATACCAGCTAAATTATATTATTATTCTGGATCGAAAAAGCCTATTCTCTTCATATTAGATGGCGAAAAAGAGGAACTCCGAAAATTTTATAGTCAATATAATCGTTATATTTTTTGTGAAAATAACGTTGAATCTATAAAAGAAGCCCTAAGATTTATAAATGAAAATTATAAAAAAATAATCTATCCAACAGTGAGAGAGTTTGCACCAACGTATATCGGACATGAACTTATAAGGAAGATGCAGCAATGAGTGCTCCTAATGATTTTATAAGTATTATTATCCCTGTTTACAATATAGAAAATTATATAACGAGATGTCTACAATCACTTCAAAAACAGACAATACAACACTTTGAAATCATTGTAATTGATGACGGTTCAACGGATGGCTCGAAAAATAATATAGTCCAGCTTGCTACAAAGGATCATCGAATAAAATATTATTATCAAGAAAATAAAGGAGTAAGTTCTGCAAGAAATAAGGGCTTAGCTTTAGCAGAAGGCACTTACATTATTTTTATAGATGGAGATGATTTTGTACATGAAAATTTCCTATATGAGATATGTAAAGAAATACATTCATGTAATGTGCTGGCTATAATAACGAATATTCTACCGAAATCCAATGCTACAGAGAAGGAAAGGTTAAAGGCAGAAGAGGCATTTAATCGAATTTTAGAAGGATCCTTCGATCGGACAGCGTGTGGAATATTATTTCGGAAAGCAGTAATTGAAGAATTTAATTTAACTTTTGATGAAGATATTCAATATGGAGAAGACATGGTCTTTACATTGAAATATCTAAATTGTCATAAAATTGATGAAGTGGTTTTTCTTAATAAGAACATGTATGTAGTTGAAGAAAGGCAAAATTCTTCAATGAGAGTCGCAGATCCTTATTTTTATAAAAAAACACTGCATTTAAAAAACATATTAGAGTGTTATTTTATGAATAAGAACTCTTCTATTGAAACAATATCATTATTTAATAGGTATTTTATGGGGGACTATCTTTTAGCTAACAGTAAATTGTTAACATTAGAAATTTCAAAAAATAAAAAGAAAACAGTTTTAAAAGAGCAACGATTTGAATATGTTATTGATGTCTCGACTGTGCCCCTAACTATAGAAAAAATAAAATACAATATCATAAGAAAGGTCAATATAGGAATTGTACTATTTTTATTCAAAATAAAAAACACTGTTTGAGGGTGTGTTGATGGACCAAAATAAAAAAGAACATAATATCATGTTGGATTATACTTCTTGTATTATATTATTTTTCACTATGATTTTAGCTCCTTATAGCTTTATAGGGTTTTTATCTATGAGTAGCTTTATTTTAATTATGTTTTCATTTCTTGTTGTATTTTTTACTAAAAAATTTATTTTTAATAAATATATTGTTTTTTTATTTACAGGACATGTTTTACTCTCTCTATTCGTCATTTATTTCACGCCCTTCAATATAGGCATGTACAGCATGTATAAAAGTATTATAGCGTCAACCGTTATTTTATTTTGCACTATGCAATTAATAAGATTTATAACGGAAAGGACACTAGTAATAGTAAGTTATTATTTTGTAGCCATTACTGGTATTTTTCTACTATATCAAGTGGTTTGGATTAGTGCAGGTAAAATTCCTTTTGATGGTCAGCTGTTTTCGAATTTAGCTAGTGGATATGAGTGGGCAACATCGGTTACATATAGAAGACCAAATGTCCTTTTTTCTGAACCCTCATACTTTGCTATATTTTTATTACCGATATTAGGTTTATATTTAAATAATGGAAAAATTATTGCCTCATTAATTTGCTTAATTTGCTTATTTGTTTCAACTTCATCTTTAGGTATTTTAGGAGGCGTTTTAATCTTTACTTTCTATATTATTAAAAATAAAAAATATAAATTAGCTTTCCAGATCTCGACGTTTACTATTTTAGGAGGCATTCTATTAGCATTTCTTTTAGATTGGCAGTGGATTTTCACGGATAATATGAGGAAAATATCGAATATTAATGACGAAAGTGGCATGAGATTAGTTGGTTATATAGATTATTTTTTTGAATTACCTTTTCCTAATCAATTAATAGGGGTTGGCTTTCATCAATTAGCAAATTATTTTAGAGGGTATGATTTGTATAATTATAGCAATTCATTCGTACTACTTCTTATTAATCACGGAATTATTGGGTTATTACTATTCATTGTAGCAATGGTTTTCTTATTTTTTAAATCGAATGGCAAAGGTCAGCTACTGATTTTTTTATTTTTAATAATAGCTGCTGTAGACGGTATAATTTATGGCGGTAATTTTTTCTATGTTTTAACATTTATAATGTTGAATTTCCATAAAAAAGAAGGCAGTATGCAGAGGAAAATAAGCACATACAACAAACAAATTTCTTATCAGAAGAACATGTTTGAGGCTTAACATTATAAAAAGAGACGAGGATGCAAATGGTAATTCTTATTAGAAGTAACGAGGCAAATCCAGATCCGAGATTACAAAAATATATAAATTATTTAGAAAGTAGTCATCAAAATTATAAAGTTTTAGCATGGAATCGAGGAAAAGAAAACATTAAGAAGGCTAATTTTACATATTTTAATTTGCAAACAGGATATGGGTTAGCTTACAAAAATATTCCGTATAAAATAGCCTGGTTTATTTTTATTTTTATTTATTTAATTCGAAATAGAAAATCGTATTCTTTAATACATGCATGTGATTTCGATACAATGCTCCCAGCATATTATTCAACAATTTTTACTAGAAAAAAAATAGTTTTTGATGTTTTTGACTGGTTCTCCAATCCTCAACCTAAAGGATTTATAAAGTGTACGATAAATAGAATTGAAAATATTCTATTTAAGAAAACTGACTTCGCTATAATTTGTGAGAAATACCGTATTAACCAAGTAAACCCTAAATACAGAAGAGAATTCTTTGTATTACCAAATATTCCATCTATTCAATTAAAAGATGATCAAGACATTTATAAGAAGGTAAATAGTCAACGATTAAATTACAAATATATTTTAAGTTATGTGGGTGTATTTGATCAATTTCGAGGTTTAGAGGATATATTAAAATTTGTATCTCAAAATGAAGATTTTTGTTTGAACATTGCGGGATATGGCTATTTGGAAAATTTGGTGTTTGAAATTTCTGAAAAATATGACAATGTAATTTACTGGGGGAAAGTAGATTATAATACTGGCTTAAATATGATGAAAAATTCCGATATGATTATCGCTTTTTATTACTGTCAGGATGATGACCATTTTTATGCAGCACCTAATAAATACTATGAGGGTCTGTTTTTAGGGAAAGCTATTTTAACGAATAATGATACATTGTTAGCTCAAAACACGATAAAGCATGATACAGGCTTTGTTATTCAAGAAGGACTTCCATCAATCAGTACATTCTTTCTAAATCAATTTAATATTGATGATGTTCAACAGAAAAATAAGAATACAAAAGCAATTTGGCAGACTGCCTTTGAAAACTATACTGAAAAATTTATGACTGAAATATACCAAAAAATATTGGACGAAAAATAAGAAATGATCAACACTAGTCATGGTTTTTTTATTGTTAGATATTTTTTTGATAATGAGTACTGTTTAGAAAAACTATCTCATATATAAAATGGAGATAGATCCTTTCTGAAATTCTAAAAATCGAATTTATTATACTAATGTGGAGGAGGAACTATTTATGTTTCGTACTAAGAAAAAGAGAAAGCTGCTAACTTTGGCACGTAAATTAGTTACTGTTTATGATTCTAAATCAATTTTATCTGAACAATTCAGAACAATTCGAACAAATATTACTTTTTCTTTATGCGAACAAGATGAAAAAACAATGCTTATTACATCATCTATACCGGGTGAAGGTAAATCAACAAATGCTGCAAATATTGGTATTGTTTTTGCTCAGGAAGGAAAAAAAGTATTGTTGGTCGATGCCGATATGCGTAAGCCAACAATACACCATACTTTTCACTTAACGAATACGGTAGGATTATCTAGTTTATTAATTCGACAGAAAATCCTTGAAACTATCATTCAAACCACTTCTGTAGAAGGGCTTTCTGTTATTACGAGTGGCCCAATCCCACCCAACCCAGCAGAATTATTAGCATCTAAAGCTATGAATGAATTTTTTGAAACAGTCAAAAAAGAATTCGATATCGTCATTTTTGATGCGCCTCCGCTGTTATCTGTTACGGATGCACAAATTCTAGCAAATAAATGTGATGGTACTTTACTTATAGTAAATACAGGTGTTGTAGAAAAATTAAATGTGATAAAGGCGAAATCAATACTCATAAATGCTCAAGCAAAAATTCTAGGTGTCGTTTTAAATAATTATGTATTTCCTCGTAATCATCATTCTAATCAATATTACAATTCAATAGAATAGGGGGATTTGAAGGTGATTGATATGCATAGTCATATTTTATTTGGTGTAGATGATGGGCCAAAGGATTTTGATGAAGCAATCAAATTGTTAGAGCAAGCTACTAGAGAAGGCATTACAACTATAATCGCAACATCACATATCAAACATCCTCTATATAGTGTGGATTATGAGGTTGTTAAGGAGCAGGTTGAATGTTTACAGGAAACAGTAGAGGAACGAAAACTACCTTTAAACCTTTATACTGGCCATGAGGTAAGATTGACAGAAAATATGTTGGAGCTTTATGAGATGAAACAAATCCACACATTAGCGAACTCAAAGTATTTATTAGTTGAACTGCCTAATAATATGATCCCCTTTTATACAAAGAAGCTTATTGTATCACTAGTGGGGGCAGGTATTACACCGATTATTGCACATCCTGAACGAAATCGAGCAATTATTGAAAATCCAAAGCGACTAGAGATCTTAGTGCGTGAAGGGGCGCTTTCTCAAATAACTGCAGGGAGCTTGACAGGACAATTCGGTAGAAAAATTCAACATTTTTCAATGGAATTAGTGCGCTCCAATCTTGTTCACACATATGGGTCAGATGTACATAATTTAAGCACGCGACCTTTTCTATTTAATCAAGGGCTAAAAATTTTAGAGAAACATAAAGAATTTGAAGCTGTTGATTATTTACTAGGAAATAATGAAAAGATAGTAAGAAATGAGCGAATAATACCTTATGAACCAGAGGATATTATTCCAAAGAAATGGAGGCGTATATTTAAAAATTAAGTTCTATTTTAACTTCTTTATAGCAAATTTTTTTCGTAGCGAAAGTGAAACGTCAGAACGTCTATTATGCCGAGGCATAATGGATGTCTTATTTTCTTAAATAAATGTGGGTTATCATTGACGAAAAGCCCTCATCAATAAACTCCCTGCTTATACATGTCTTCATGTGATCAAGTTGTTTTTCTAATAGACTTTTAATAATAAGCTTTAGCAGAAGCTAAGGTTGTTTTAAGCATGGACAAATTTAAAAATCAAATGACGAAATAGGTGAGTATTGATATTTCTAAGTTACTAATGAATAAATAATAGATTAAATTAATATAATAAGTGATTGAATATCATAGAGTGAGCGCAAAAGGAGGGACTGGGAAAATGAACGAAATAAGAACGGCTGCGATTTTTTCCTATGTAACTATCTTTTGTACTTTTGTTGTTTCTATAGTGTATACACCATTTATGATTCGCATACTAGGGCAAGAAGAGTATGGTTTATACTCATTAATGATGGTACTTATTGGCTATTTCTCGATTTTAGATTTAGGATTCGGTAATGCGATTGTTCGTTATATATCGAGAAATCGTGCTCTTGGTGACAAGAACAGTGAAGCGGAATTAAATGGATTTTTCCTGAAATTATTTATCTTAATTGGTCTGATTGCAATTGGAATTGGAGTAATTTTATATTCACAAGTCGACAATATTTTTGGAGGCAGCTTATCCGATCATCAATTGGGGAAAGTAAAAATGATGATTATTTTTATGACCATTAGTTTAGCAGTGCAATTTCCATTAAGCGTATTTTCTTCAATCCTACAAGCGTATGAACGATTTATTTTTATTAAACTAGTATCTTTAATACAGGTGATCATTCAACCAATTACGATGCTGATTTTCCTTTTACAAGGTGCTGATTCTGTTACGTTGATTGGTATTGTTGCGGTTTATAATACGTTATTTATCCTAGTAGATGCATTAATTTGTATGAAAATTCTTGATGTAAAATTTACTTTTACAAATAGTAATCAGAACTTGCTAAAAGAGATTTGTCTCTATGCATTTTTTATTTTTGTCACTGTAATTGTAGATAAAATTTATTGGCAAACGGATCAACTACTTTTAGGTATTTTAAAAGGCACTGTAGATGTGGCTATTTATGCGATTGCCATCCAGATTGTTATGATTTTTATGTCATTGGCACTAGCTATTAGCAATCTCTATTTGCCTAGAATATCTATACTCGTTACGCAAGAAGATGGTCTAATGCATATTAATCATCTATTTAAAAAAGTAGGATCGATTCAGTTTTTAATAGTTGGATATGTTATGGGGGGGTTCATACTTTTTGGAAAAGATTTTATTGCGCTATGGGTCGGAAAAGAGTTTCTACAAGTTTATTATATTGTATTGATCATTATGATCCCTTTCACAGTGGACCTTATTCAGAATTTAGGATTGAGTGTCTTAAAAGCGAAAAATTTATTTCGATTTAGAACAATTCTATTAATCTGTATTGCTTTGTTAAATCTGATGTTATCAATTCCCGCTATTAAATATTTTGGTTTACTAGGAACAGCAAGTATAACAGCATTATCATTGTTAGTGGGTAATGGTGTCATTATGAATGTGTATTATCACAAAAAATTAAAATTAGATATCAAAGGTTTTTGGCTGAATATATCAAAATTAATGATCGCTCTCTTTTCCTCAACAATTACCATGAAGTTACTATTATTTATATTTAATCCGAATATTACATGGGTTTCTCTCATTAGTTATATAATTTTATATGGCATACTTCTATTTCTAACTCTCTTTGTGTTTGGAATAAATGCTCAACAAAGAAAAACGCTAATCCATGTTGCAAAAAGTAAAATTCCGAACTTATTAACAAGAAAAGTGGAACGGGAATAAGCAAAATGCATAATTTATTCTCTTAAACTATAGCTCCAATGATTTACTTTAACTTCTTTCAGCACATGTCTTTTGCAGCGAAAGCGAAGCAACAACAACAACAACACACGACTGAGTGACCAACACCATGTTTTTGCTGTCTTTTTGCCACCTCATGAACATCCTTTTGCAAGAGCAGAGGAATTAGTCGAAGAGGCGCGTAAAACGTCACCGTTAGTTCGTTTATTTCCACGATAATGGCCACAAGTGAGAAAATTGCACTCGGCTGGCATTTAGATGCGAAGGCAGTTGAGACCCCACAGGAGCGAAAGATGAGCGACGAGAAGGCTCAGGTCACTCCTGCTGTGGAATGTGCAGTCAAGTACATATTTTGGTGAAGAGCCAAATTTCCCATCGTTTTTAAGTAGAGAATAGAAGCACTTTATATAAAGACACATTGATTGCTTAGAAATGGTGGGTGGGAAAATTGAAGCCAGTTGTAAAAGAAATATATTTATTAAGATTTGTAGCTTGTCTGGGGATTGTGTTCATGCATGCAATCACGTTAGCATTGGACATGTATGAAATTGAAGGAAGTCAACTTTTCATTGGACTGACAGCTGTTCAACTAGCATTAATGTTTGGAACACCCATCTTTATTTTTATATCAGAGTTTGTTATCGCTTATTCCTACCCGGAGCAAATGCCAAAGGGGTTTTATAAAAAACGTTTTCACTATATTTTTATCCCTTTTCTAATAATAGGTATTCTTGACGCAGCTTTTCATAATAATACTGAATTTGAAAAGAAAATCATTTTAAATATTTTTGAAGGTGACTTTCATGGTTACTTTATCGTCATTATCTTTCAGTTCTATTTTTTACACCCATGGTTTGTGAAAAATATTGCATCGAAATTTTCAGCTAGTAAAGTAATAATAACCGCGTTTTTCATTAATTTTGGATATTTAGCTTTTTTTAATTTTTTAAATCCAGAGAAGTATCTTTATTTTATTCCTCATGTGAAACTGGAATGGGGATTTTTAAATAAAATGCCGTTTCCTGCATGGATCGCTTATTTTGTAGTTGCTTATTATTGCGGCAAAAACTATGAGACGTTCCTAGCCTTATTGCAGCGCTTCCGAAGACAATTATTCATTTCCTTTTTTATGACGCTGATCATTTTACTCGCTTTCCATTTTTCTGGCTTAATAAGTGAAATGTATTCAAAGAGAGTGGATGTTATCTTCTATACACTAAGTATTGCATGTTGCCTGTTTTTTATTGCGAGTAAAATGCGTAAAATGCCTCAATTTGTTCTATTGATTAGTCGTTATTCCTTTGGTATTTACTTATTACACCCATTTTTCAATCTACTAGTGAGTGATATTTTAAAGAACCATACGGAAAACGTGAACATTTTTTTTGCCATTATGATGTCATTTATTGTAAGTGTTACTTGTTCTATTCTTCTTACGTATCTATTGAACAAGTGGAGATTTGGTGCTTATATAGTAGGAAGGGTAAGTGGTGGTACAAGAAACAGCTAAAACATTGTATCGATTATAGAATTTCATCGGAAACTGTTGTTTAAAAGTAGTAAGAGCATCCTTTGCACAAATCATTAATAGCAGTTTTCAATTGGGAATTTGGATTATATTTTGCAGTTCACCGTGGAAAAGTGCTAAACTAAAGGGTGCTAATTAATGAAAGAGTGGTTTTGGAAAATGAAAGTTTTATTTATAGGAGATATTGTAGGTTCAATTGGTCGAGATGCGGTGGAAAAATATTTACCCCGCTTAAAGAGAAAGTACAATCCAGACGTTGTTATTGCAAATGGAGAAAACGCAGCAGCGGGACGTGGGATTACGCGTAATATTTATAATGACCTATTGCAAATGGGTGTAGATGTTATTACGATGGGTAACCACACTTGGGATAATAAAGATATTTTTGATTTTATAGATGATGCAGATTATTTAATACGCCCTGCAAATTTTTCAAGTGAGGCACCAGGTAAAGGCATGATGCAAATTTCAAAAAAAGGCGTTACATTATCTGTTATTAATTTGCATGGTCGAGTGTTTTTACCTCCTCATGAGGACCCATTTGCGATGGCAGAGAAATTGATCGAAGAAGCACATAAAACGTCACCACTTGTATTCGTGGATTTTCATGCGGAAGCGACAAGTGAAAAGATTGCCCTTGGATGGCATTTAGATGGAAAGGCCTCGGCAGTCGTTGGTACACATACACATGTGCAAACAGCTGATGCACGTATTTATCCAAATGGAACAGCCTATATTACGGACGTTGGTATGACAGGTCCATACGATGAAATTTTAGGGATGACGAAGGAAAGTGTCATTTATAAATTCCAAACAAATATGCCATCTCGTTTTGAAGTACCTAAAAAGGGACGTGATGTGTTAAGTGGTTTCTTTGTAGAGATTGATGATAAAACAGGAAAAGCTCTACATTGTGAGCGAGTTTATATAAACGAAGATTATCCGTTCCAAGCATAAGAAGAGAAACTATTGTGTATTAATAAATGCACAATAGTTTTTTTGTTTAAAAAATTGTTGTGTCAATAAAAATAAACTATCGTATTAAATAAAATATGACTCTTCGGCAAAACGAGGGGTTGATTTCCGCTCCGACTGGGCGCTTTCCTGGGGGCGTCCGATGAGCCGCTTCACTCGCGTTGCTCGCTCCAGGGTCTCATCTGTGACGCTAATCCCCAAGGAGTCGCCCAGTCTCCGCTACAATCAACCTCTTCACTTAGCATGTATTTTCTGGCATGTTAATCTAATTTATAGGGATAAAATCAAGCTTCAACAAGATGTCGTTATTTGTGCGAAAGCGAAGCGGCAGCAAAGACATATATACAATTACCTTAACTGTTATAAGTTTCTATTCTGAATAGAGTAACCATCAAGGTTCACTTTTGAATTCTTAAATTTTATAAAAGTTCTACACTATTGTTGATTGCAGTGGAAGGCTACTCGACTCCCGTGGGATAGCGAGACAGGCGAGACCCTGCACGGAACGAATGTTTTCCGTGCGAAAGCGAAGCGTCAGCAACAAAGCGAGTAGCCTGGAACGGAAATCATCCCCTCGTTCTGCAAAGGAGCCCAAGTTATTTAAAATGGCACCTTTATTTCATTGACAAAGTAATTTTCTAACGGGAATTTTCAGTCTTTTTCGATTGTTTCAATATATAAGAAATGAAAATAGTCTATTTTCTTCTTGCCGAGCATAAAATGACCTACGGACAATAACTTGAGGTCCAAAAAGGGGGACATGAGTTGTTGAGCGTAAACACTATTCGCGAAACGGGGAGGAATAATTGTGGATTCATTAAAAGTATCATCACGCTCTAATCCAAATTCAGTTGCAGGTGCATTAGTCGCGGTAATCAGAGAAAAAGGGCAAGCAGAAATGCAAGCAGTTGGGGCAGGTGCACTTAACCAAGCCGTGAAAGCAGTGGCCATTGCACGCGGATTTGTAGCGCCAAGTGGCACAGATTTAATTTGCGCACCGGCGTTTGCCGATATTTTAATTGCTGGTGAGGAACGTACAGCCTTAAAGCTTCTTGTAGAAAAGCGTACTCGATAAAAAAGTTATGAAGTAAAATGCCTTGCACATAATAAGCTGCAAGGCATTTTTTCGTTTTGTATAGTAGTAGCCGATTCCGGACGCAATTATGCCGAGGCATAATTGATTATTTAGCTGATTTGAAAATTACAACTTTTTGAACAGGATTTTCAGTCAAAGGTCTGATTTTCGTTTAAAACGTGGAATAACAATAGTGCAGACCGTTTCTTCGTGTTAAACTTATGAAGGAAAAATAAATAGTACACATTGGATTTAAGGAGTTGTTGACATGTTACATCAGCTTTCATGGAAAGTCGGTGGGCAACAGGGTGAAGGGATTGAAAGTACAGGGGAAATTTTCTCAATGGCAATGAATCGTTTAGGTTACTTCCTATACGGTTATCGTCATTTCTCTTCTCGAATTAAAGGTGGCCATACGAATAATAAAATTACAGTTCGTCCAACAGAAGTGCGTTCAATTGCGGATGATTTAGATATTTTAGTAGCGTTCGACCAGGAAACAATCGACGTCAATTATAAAGAGCTAACAGAAACAGGCGTTATTTTAGCTGATTCAAAATTTGATCCAGTGAAGCCAGAAGATTCAAAAGCGCCATTATTTGCGGTACCTTTTACAGAGGTAGCGGCAGAGCTTGGCACTTCGTTGATGAAAAATATGGTGGCAATCGGAGCAACAGCTTCATTGCTGAATTTAGAGGACGCAGTGTTCCAAAATGTTGTAGATGATATTTTTGGCAAAAAAGGCGAAGAAGTTGTTCAGAAAAATATGGAGGCCATCGCACGCGGTCATGAATTAATGAATGAGCTTTTAGGCAATCGTGTAGGTGAATGGGCTTTAGCACCAGCAGATGGTAAACGTCGTATGTTCATGATCGGGAACGATGCAGTTGCACTTGGAGCACTTGCAGCTGGGACACGCTTTATGGCAGCCTACCCAATTACACCAGCTTCTGAGATTATGGAATACCTAATTAAAAAATTACCGAAATTCGGTGGTACGGTTATTCAAACAGAAGACGAAATTGCTGCAGCGACAATGGCAATTGGGGCAAACTTTGGTGGTGTTCGTTCCTTTACAGCTTCTGCTGGTCCTGGTCTTTCATTAATGATGGAAGCACTAGGTCTTTCAGGTATGACGGAGCAGCCACTAGTTGTTATTGATACTCAACGTGGTGGTCCATCAACAGGTTTACCGACAAAGCAAGAGCAATCAGATCTAATGGCAATGTTATATGGTACGCATGGTGAAATTCCGAAAGTTGTGATTGCACCTTCTACAATGGAGGAAGCATTCTTTGACACAATCCAAGCGTTTAATATTGCAGAGGAACTACAATTACCAGTTATTTTAATGACTGACTTGCAATTATCTCTAGGTAAACAATCTGTTGAACCATTTGATTACAATAAAATTGAAATTCGTCGCGGTAAAATTGTCACTGACGACATTGAAGAAGTGACTGATAAAGCATACTTCAAACGCTATGAAAATACAGAAGACGGCATTTCACCGCGTGTATTACCTGGTACGTTAAACGGTATTCACCATGTAACAGGGGTTGAACACGATGAAACAGGTAAACCATCTGAAGCAACTGGTAACCGTCAAGTACAAATGGATAAACGTTTCCGTAAGCTAGCTGCATTGAAATTTGATACTCCAGTGTACTCAAATGCGCCACACGAAGAAGCAGATATTTTATTGGTGGGCTTTAACTCAACTCGTGGAGCTATTGAAGAAGTACAAGAGCGATTAAATGCTCAAGGTATGAAGGTGAACCATGCACACATGCGTTTAATTCACCCATTCCCATCTGCTGAGGTGGCACCACTTGTAGCAAAAGCGAAAAAAGTAATCGTTGTAGAAAATAACTACACAGGTCAATTAGCAAATATTATGAAGATGAATATTGGTGGTCACGATAAAATCGAGACTATTACAAAATATAATGGTACACCATTCTTGCCAGGTGAATTAGAAAATCGTGTGAAGGAGTTGACTCGCTAATGGCAACATTTAAGGATTTTCGTAATACAGTGAAACCAAACTGGTGCCCAGGCTGTGGTGACTTCTCTGTACAAGCAGCGATTCAGCGCGCCGCGGCTAACGTTGGTATTGAACCAAACGAACTAGCTGTTATCTCAGGGATTGGCTGTTCAGGTCGTATTTCAGGTTACATTAATTCATACGGTTTCCACGGTATTCATGGTCGTGCATTACCGATTGCACAAGGCTTAAAAATGGCTAACCGTGATTTAAACGTTATTGCTTCTGGCGGTGACGGGGATGGCTTTGCGATTGGTATGGGTCATACAATTCATTCTATCCGTCGAAATATTGACATCACGTACGTTGTTATGGATAACCAAATTTATGGTTTAACAAAAGGGCAAACATCTCCACGCTCTGCTGCAGGATTTATTACAAAATCTACGCCAGGTGGTGCGATTGAACCATCATTAAAACCATTAGAAGTCGCTTTAACAAGCGGAGCTACATTTGTAGCACAAGGTTTCTCAACAGATATTAAAGAGTTAACCGCTATAATTGAAGCGGGCATTAATCATAAAGGCTTCTCATTCATCAACGTATTCTCACCTTGTGTTACTTATAACAAAGTGAACACGTACGATTGGTTTAAAGAAAACTTAACGAAGCTTGCTGATATCGAAGGCTATGATAATTCTGACCGTAGTATGGCAATGCGTACAGTGATGGAGCATGAAGGTTTAGTAACAGGTATTATTTATCAAGATACTGAAACAACTTCATATCAAGAAAAAGTACCAGGCTATTCAGAGCTACCATTAACGGATATTGATATTAAAATGAGTGAAAATGATTTTAATGATTTAGTGAAAGAATTTATGTAAATTCAATTTTATATAACATTAAAAAAGCATTTGGGATTCCTCCAAATGCTTTTCGTGTTTTTGAAAGACTGTTATGTCAATGAAATTAAGATATTAAAAAATTATTATTTTGTCGCTACGTTAGCACTACGCTTTCGCACATTTGAAACATTGATAAAGTTTTGTTTTATCCTTATAAATGAGTAGATATATGCTCTGTGAAGTGGTTGATTGGAGTGGAGACTGAGCGACTCCTCGGGGATCAGCGTCACAGATGAGACCCTGCAGCGCAGCGAAGCGGCTCATCGGACGCCCCCAGGAAAGCGCTCAGTCGGAATGGAAATCAACCCCCTCGTTTTGCCAACCAATTTGATTTTTATAGGGTTGTTCTTCAAAAAATTCTCGAAATCCTTATAAAATCCTTATAATCATTTTCTACACTATAATCATCGAAAGGAAGATGATTATAGATGGAAGATATTATTTTACAAACTGAAAATCTTAGTAAAAGCTTTAAGGGGCAAAAAATTGTAGAGGACTTGTCGTTGACGATACCTCGCAATACTGTTTACGGTTTACTCGGTCCTAACGGTGCTGGGAAATCAACAGCGTTAAAATTGATAACAGGGATGCTGCGTCCGAATGCAGGAAAGATACTTTTTAATGGACGTGAATGGAATCGTAATGATTTAAATGACCTTGGTGTATTAATTGAAACACCACCGCTTTATGAAAATTTAACGGCAAGAGAAAATCTCAAGGTTCGAACGATTGCCCTCGGATTGCCACAGTCACGTATTGATGAAGTATTAAGAATCGTAGACTTGACCAATACAGGAAAAAAACGAGCAGGACAATTTTCCTTAGGGATGAAACAGCGTCTAGGAATTGCTATTGCGCTATTAAACTATCCAAAGCTTTTAATTCTTGATGAGCCGACAAATGGTCTCGATCCAATCGGCATTCAAGAACTTCGAAAGCTGATCCGATCTTTTCCAGAGCAAGGCATTACAGTCATTTTATCTAGCCATATCCTGTCAGAGGTAGAGCAGGTCGTTGATGAAATTGGCATCATTGCAGGAGGAAAATTAGGCTATCAGGGAGTTGCCCCACAAGGTCAGGAATTAGAATCATTATTTATGCAAGTAGTGTCTGCTAATAGAAAGGTAGGCATGTAACATGATTTCAATTATGAAAGCTGAAAGATTAAAATGGAAAAAGACTTTTATTATTAAATTAGTTTGGCTAGCGCCTATTGTTGCGATATTACTAACTGCAGTATTAATGGGAGGAAAGTTTTTTCAAAGTGGTGCTTATAACTTTTGGTATACAATGCTCCTACCAGGTGCTCTGACGATATGTTGTGCATTAGCTGTGGAAAAAGATGCTAAATTGAAATATCATAGTATTCTCGCAATGCCGATTGATCTGAAGAAGATTTGGTTTGGCAAAATACTAGCATGTAGTGCCTGGTTGTTAGTAACTACGCTTATTTTCTTTGTAAGTATAACTGCTAGTGGAATACTTTTTGGCACTAGCTATTCTTTAACAAGTAGTCTTACAGGTAGTTCGTTAATTTTCTTAACGCTATTATGGCAAATTCCATTTTGTCTATTTCTTGCGACAAAATTAGGCACTTATATGGCTATTTTAATTAATTTAGTTGGCAATATTTTTGGCGTGGTTGCATTTGCTGATGGAGAGTTTTGGTATAGCGTACCTTATGCCATTACAGCAAGATTAATTTGTCCAACACTAGGGATATTACCAAATGGTCTGCTAGTGCCTGAAGGAAGTCCATTATTGAGTATGTCGGTTATAGTTCCGGGCTTACTGATTGCTTTAGCTTGGTTTGCGTTAATTAGCTACTTTACTGCACGTTGGTTTCAGAAAAGAGAGGCGAAATAGTATATGGTAATGTTAAGATTACTGAGAGCAGAGTTTCTTAAAACAAAAAGAACGCCATTTTTACTAATTCATCTCTTTGTACCTATTATTATTTCTGGTCTGTTTTTAGCATACTACACATATTCGCCATGGGATTTCAATGGGAAAGTATCAACCTATTTTCAGGCTCTCGCGTGTGGATTTCCGATTATAATTGGAGTAGTTTGTTCAATGATGTCGGAGCAAGAAGCTACTGCATGCCATTTTCAGGAGATGCTAACAGCTTCTAAAACAAAAATATTGGCCTTTTTAAGCAAGTTGCTACTGTTATTGTTATTTAGTTTTGGAGCAATATTACTGTCCATCGGTATTTTTAGTTTTGGTTTTATTGAACTTTTACATGAGGATACTTTTAGTTTTCAATTTTATGTAATAGCTGGATGCATTCTATTTGTAAGCTTTGCATTTTTATATATTTTACATTTTTTTGTTAGTCTTCATTTTGGTAAAGGCGCCTCCATAGGATTAGGTATTGTGGGATCACTATTAGTAGCCTTACTACTCACTGGATTAGGTGAAGGTATTTGGTCATTTATACCTTATGGTTGGGGCGGTCAGTTTGTTTCGTTATGGACAATGAAGGCGTCAGGGCTTGACCTATCAACGGTGGAAATAGGACTACAGGAAGGTATTATTGCTTCCGTTTGCGGAACATTGCTAGCGTTAGTATTATCTTGTTTATGGTTTTGGAAATGGGAAGGAAGAAAGTCTGATAATTAGGGTATGAAGAAATGATGAGGGTAGAAATATGGCAAAAATATTAGTAGTAGATGATGAAAGAGACATTTTAGTATTAATAAAAAATGCATTACTAAAAGATGAACATTTAGTAACGGCAGTCTCTGATGCAACAGAAGTAAGTAAAATGGATCTTGGTGCCTTCGATTTAATTTTACTGGATGTGATGATGCCCGAAATTGATGGATTTACTCTATGTGGCCAAATACGTCATGCTGTTGATTGTCCAATCCTTTTTTTAACGGCTAAATCATTGGAGGAGGATCTAATGTATGGTCTAGGTCTTGGTGCTGATGATTATATTATCAAGCCGTTTGGAATTGGGGGGCTACGTGCAAGAGTGAATGCGCATTTGAGACGCGAAAAAAGAGAAAGACGTAGCATTCTTTTTGTAGATAATGTTCACTTCAATCTATCAGGTAAAGAGCTGTTTGTAAATGAAGTGAAGGTAATGCTGACAAAAAGCGAATATGAAATATGCGAATTTCTAGCTCGAAATCGAGGACAGGTATTTTCTAAAGAAAAGATTTATGAAACTATTTTTGGATTTGATGGGAAGAGTGACAGTACAGCTATTACTGAGCATATTAAAAATATTCGTTCAAAGCTACATGCCTTTGAGATTGACGTCATTGACACTGTTTGGGGGATTGGATACAAATGGAGACAATGAAGCCCAATAAAGGAACACGCCTTCATACTTTTTTTCTTCGATATCTCCTTTTCCTAAGTTTAGGCACCATTCTGTTAGTAGTGTTGCTGATCGGTTTAACGATGTTTGCCTTTTCTACCAACATCGTATTACCAGCAAATTATGCAGAAACTCAAATTTCATTATCAAGAGATCGTATTGCGTCTAGTAGTACGGTTACAGCTGATATGATCCCAGACCTTGTTGATTACGCAGTCTTTTCTAAAGAAGGTAAACTTCTTGCAGGAAATCTTTCAGAGAAGGAAGCCTATAAAGCTTGGAATGCAATGAAAAAAGAGCAAACTCAAGGTATCTCCCAATTTTACTCGTTTATAGAGCGAGAAAATGAGATTTGTATATTACGGTATTATATATTGCCACAGTATCGTTCGGCTAATATGAGGGAATATTTACCAAATCCACAACTGTTAGATGTTCTATTATTTATTATAGGAATAATAACGCTAGTAACTGTCCTTGCGATCCATTTTGGAAGAAAGCTTAAGAAAAAAATGTTTGGTTTGCAGGAAGCGATTGAAAAAATACAAAATCAAAATTTAGATTTTACGATAAGCCCTTCAGGAATTCGTGAAATAGATGAAATATCCATTTCTCTTGAGCATATGAGAGAGGCTTTAAATAGCTCCTTAAAACAACAATGGGAATCAGAACAGACCCGTAGAGAACAAATTTCTGCTCTTGCCCATGATCTGAAAACACCTCTTACAATTATTCGAGGGAATGCAGAGCTTTTACAGGATACTGTTCAAGATGACATTCAAAAAGAATATAATAACTATATTTTGAAAAATACAATCGAAATAGAAAAATTCACGAAAGAGCTAATTGATTTATCGAAAATGGAGAAAAATATCGTTCGTGAAAAAACAAATGTTAAAGCGGATGCATTTATGACAGAAGTAGAGAATCAAATGAGAGCTCTTTCGTTGGAAAAAAGGCTACAAGTGGATGTAAAGAAGGAAATGATTCCTGCATTTATGTTTATCGATGAAGAACAGTTCTATCGAGCGATTTTAAATGTTATTGCCAATGCTGTGGAGCATACACCTGAAAATGGTAAGGCGACATTCACTGTGCAAGGCGCTGCTGATTTTATCCAATTTATCGTTACTGATAGCGGCTGTGGATTCTCTCCGAGAGATTTAAATGAGGCTACCAAACAATTTTATCGCGGAGATCCAAGTAGGAATGCAGGAAATCACCATGGCATGGGACTTTATATTGCTCAATCAATTGTTCAGAGTCATAGTGGCACACTGCTAATTGGCAATGATTTAACAACTAGTGGAGGAAAAGTGACCATTACAATCCCAATCAAAGAAGCGCACAGCCAGAACGGAAATCAACCCCACGCTATGATGACGAGCCTTTAACTAATAAAAATGGTTGGCTAACACACCTGGATAAAATATCTTGAGAAAAGAATGATTTTGGCAAATTTGCTAATATCATTCTTTTTTTGTTTTGGTAGAAAGGGAAAAAATGGGGAGCGTGTTCGGGCAATAGTATTGTAAAAAATGCTACAATAAAAGAAAAAAAGAAGAGGCGATGCACGTGGATAACGTCATTGATTTTATTGCAAAGAAAAAAGAACGCGAAGAAAGACAGCGGGCTCAGGATTTAGAGAGGTACGTTGCGACGCAATGTAATTTTCATCAACCAGAAAATATTGATGCACTTGTTGATGGAAAAATAATTGAGGTCAAAGACCATACGTTGTTTTTAGGTTTTCTCTCGATATTAAAAGATGAACAAATTGAGCCACTTGATATTTTTCAAGATGTTTTTACATTAGAGCCTGCTCGTTTTGAGATGTCCTACAATATGAGATGGTGGTCAGTTGTACAGCTTGCATTTACATTTTTAACAATTTTAAAGGAAAACGAGCCGCATACATATGCAGATTTTCTTGGTTTATCAGATTAATCTAGAGTGTGTGCACGTCTTGGGAAGATACATAAACGTGCGCATACAAACTAGATTCCCTCTTATCCCCACTCAAACAAATAATCATCTTTACAATTCCCCCTTAAATCAATAATTGTTCATAGATTTTCATAATTCCTTCATAATTTTTACTGAATATTTTAACGTCCTCCATACTTGCTTAATGTTTGTTTTCTAACATAACTGTTGTAAGGCAAATGAAAACAAACATAAACAAATGGAGGTTCCAACTCATGACAATTCAAAAGTTGTGGAAGAAAGGTCTAATCGGTGCATTAGCAATTTCAATGTTAGCAGCTTGTTCTGACAATTCATCTAGTTCCAATGAGGTAAAGAGTGATTTGACGCTTGAAGAGATTACGAAAAAAGCAAAAGAAGAAGGAACTGTAAATTCTGTCGGTATGCCAGATACGTGGGCTAACTGGGTGGAGACTTGGGATGAGCTTGGTACTGAATATAGCCTTAAGCATAAGGATTCAGATATGTCGAGTGCTGAGGAGTTAGCAAAGTTTGAAGCAGAAAAGGATGACGCAACTGCGGATATTGGTGACGTAGGAATTGCCTTTGGTCCGATTGCCAAGGACAAGGATTTAACATTACCGTACAAAACATCTTATTGGGATGAGATTCCTGACTGGGCAAAGGATGAAGAAGGACATTGGATCGTCGGTTACACGGGAACCATTTCATTTTTAACCGATAAAAACAACGTCAAAAACGCTCCAACTTCTTGGGAGGACCTTAAAAATGGAGATTACACTGTCAGCATTGGTGATGCTTTAACAGCGAACCAAGCACAGTTTGCTATTTTAGCAGCTGCTATGGCATTTGGCGGCGATGAATCGAATATTCAACCAGGGATTGACTTTTTCGCAGACTTAGCAAAGCAAGGCCGTTTACAAGGTGATCCATCTGTTGCGAATTTAGAAAAAGGAGAAATTGACGTTGCCATCTTATGGGATTTTAATGCGCTTGGCTATCGTCATCAAATTGATGAGAAACGTTTTGATGTGGTCATTCCATCAGAAGGTTCTGTAACATCAGGCTATGCAACGATCATTAATAAATACGCCAAAAATCCTCATGCAGCAATGCTTGCTCGTGAATACATTTTATCTGATGCAGGTCAAGAAAATTTAGCGAAGGGTTATGCTCGCCCAATTCGCGACAAGGTTCAATTGTCTCAAGAGGTTGAGGAGCTATTATTACCTGCAGAAATGTACAAAAATGCACAGCCAGTAAAAGACCAAAAGAAATGGGAAGAAACTACAAAACAAATTCCACAACTATATCAGGAGCAGGTATTAATTCATGCAAAATAATAAAGTTGTGTTAATTGTCGTAGATGCTCTTCGTTTTGATACAGCCTGTACCCATATGGGATTTATGCACCATTTAGTTGAACGCAAGATTGCAGCACGCTACAAAGTTTGTTCGGAGGTCCCGGCATTATCAAGACCTTTATATGAAACGATTTTAACGGGGACACCACCCATTGTACATGGGGTAACGAGCAATATGACAGTACGTTTATCCACGCAAAATAGTCTATTTCATTTAGCGAAGGAAAACGGTCTGTCCACAGCGGCAGCTGCCTATTATTGGGTCAGTGAGCTATACAATCGTGCACCATTTGTGCATATGGAGGACAGGCTACAATTAGATACTCAATTGCCGATTGAGAATGGCCTATTCTACTTTGAGGATCACTACCCAGACAGTCATTTATTTGCTGAAGCTGCATGGCTAATGGATCAAAAGCAACCAGATTTCTTGTATATTCATCCGATGAATGTAGATGATGATGGTCATAAATTTACAGCAGACTCAGCACAATATCGAAATCGTGTTTTAGCAGTTGATGCATTATTATCTTTATTTATTCCAAAATGTCTTGCACAGGGCTATGAAGTTATCGTGACGGCTGATCATGGGATGACGAGTGATGGTAATCATGGAGGCACGACAGCTGAGGATCGTCATGTACCAATGTTTGTTATTTCGAATCAAGTTAAAGTAGGCATTAAGGATGAGATTGTATCACAGCTACAAATTGCTCCGCTGTGCTGTCATTTATTGAATATCGAACCCTCTGATGAAATGGTTCCGCTGTTATTAGAGGGAATGCATTCATTAAACAAGGTTTAATTATTATTATTAATCCGGCGTGTTAGGGAAGCTTCCAGCAGGGAAATTAAGTAGCCTGTATTAAACAGGTTCTCTAATTGGCTCATCACTAAAAGTTGGGATGACATTTTTAAAATATAAGCAATGTATTAGTTGATTGGAGTGGAGGCAGGGCGACTCCTTGGGGATTAGCGTCACAGATGAGACCCTGGAGCGAGCAACGCGAGCCGGAACGGAAATCAACCCCACATTATGGTGATGAGCCTTCTAATTAATAAAAATGATTAATCTAAATGGCTCTATTAACTATAGAAAGAAGTGATTGTTTTGATTTCGAAGCGGCAAACAGTTGCCTGGCTTTCTCCTTTTCTAGTACTTGTCCTGTTATTTTTCTTAGTACCGTTACTGTATATGCTAATCACAAGCTTTCAAAATAGTGATGGATTTACACTTGCACAATATCAATCTGTACTAACGAATGATTACATTTTACAAGGCTTTAAAAATAGTATTACACTGTCTGTTATTTCAGCAGTCATTGCCTTAATCGTTACCTTATTCTCAGTATATGCGATTATGAGATTTTCTCAGCCAGTGCGCGAGAAAATTTTAATACTGACAAACTTAACGTCAAATTTCTCAGGTATTCCGTTAGCTTTTGCCTTTATCGTATTACTTGGCAATAGTGGGCTCTTTACATTGTTATTCGATAAATGGGGTATCAGCGCTTTATCATCATTTTCTCTTTATAGCTGGGGTGGCTTGTTACTGATTTATATTTATTTTCAGCTGCCGTTAGCCTTAATGCTTTTATACCCAATTTATGATGGAATTCAGCAACAATGGAAAGAGGCAGCGGCCCTGCTCGGAGCTTCTACATGGCAGTTTTGGATGAAGATTGGGATCCCTATTATGCTTCCTGGGATAGTTGGAACATTTAGCGTATTGTTTGCCAATGCAATGGGAGCGTATGCCTCAGCCTATGCGTTAACGAGCAGTAATTACAATCTAGTGGCCATTCGTATTGGCTCTCTTATTAAGGGAGATATTTTTGCCCAGCCAGAGTTGGCAAGTGCTATTGCTGTAATACTAGCAGTAACGATGGTGACGGCCATGCTGTTAAGCGAATGGAGCATTTCAAAAACAAGGAGGAAGTTATAGTGAAAAAAAGAGGCTTTGCTGATTTATTTTTCCTCCTGTTAGTGGTGTATTTAGTGTTGCCAGTTATTGCAACAATGCTTTATGCCTTTGCATCGAATTGGAATAAGACCATTTTGCCAGAAGGATTAACATTTAAATGGCTTGCTACATTATTTCAGGATGCAGAATTTATTCAGGCTTTTGGACGTTCTGTTTTATTGTCGAGTGGGGCTGTAATGATCGCATTGCTCGTTATCGTACCGGCCATTTTCGTAATCGTGTTGTATTTTCCAAAATATGAAAAATGGATTCAGATGGCAGTTGTTATGGTGTATTCATTTCCAGGAATTATTTTAGCAGTCGGGCTCATTCGTGTTTATAGCAAATTTGGTGTGCCGATGATTTTAGTCGTTTTAGGGGCCTATGTCGTCGGTATCCTACCATACATTTACCAAGGGACACGCAATAGTTTGCGGAATGTAGATGCACGACAGTTATTAGATGCAGCACAATTACTTGGAGCATCTAAATTGCAGGCATTTACAAAAATATTGTTACCTACTGTTTATCCAGGCTTATTTGCAGGTGCGTTATTATCGTTTTCCGTGCTTTTTGGAGAGTTTGTACTGATTAATCTTGTAGTCGGTTCTCGCTTTGAAACGGTGCAAATTTATTTAATGAAAAAGCTTAGTACAAGTGGACATATTGCCAGTGCAGTTGTCTTCATTTACATCGTTCTTATGGGCTTATTAACGTTCGTTATTGCAAGATTAACGAAACAATCGAAAGGTGCTACAAATCTATGAGTTATATTGTGATTGAAGGACTTCATAAAAAATATGGATTAACGACGGTTTTATCAAATATAGATATGAAGATTGAAAAAGGTGAATTTATAACTCTTCTAGGTCCGAGTGGCTGTGGTAAGAGTACCATTTTACGTATTGTAGCAGGCTTAACAGATGCATCTGCAGGAAAAATTATCATTGAAGGTAAGGATATGATGGGTGTTCAACCTAAGGATCGTCAAGTTGGCATGGTGTTTCAATCATATGCACTATTCCCAAATATGACGGTGAAAGAAAATGTAGCCTTTGGTTTACGCATGCAAAAAGTAAATCCTGCTGAAGTTGACCAACGTGTTCAAGAAATGCTTGCGCTTGTCCATTTATCTGAAAAAGTAAACGCATATCCGAAAGAATTGTCTGGTGGCCAGCAGCAGCGTGTTGCCCTTGCTCGTGCTTTAATTGTACGGCCAAAGGTGTTGCTGTTAGATGAGCCGCTTAGTGCGCTAGATGCCCAAATTCGTAAGAAACTACAAGCAGACTTACGAGCCATCCAAAAAAAGCTAGGTATAACGATGATTTTAGTAACACATGACCAAGAGGAAGCGATGGCCGTTTCTGACAGAATATTTGTCATGAATAATGGGATGATTGCACAAAGTGGAACACCTACTGCGATTTATACAAGTCCTGAAAATGAATTCATTGCTAATTTTATCGGTCATTACAATGTCTTTACGCGCCGAGCTCTAGAGAAAATGATTGGCGAGACATTGCCAAAAGAATACTCAAAGTTCGCGATTCGACCAGAAGCTATTCATCTCGATCAGAGACAGGGGGATGTTTGTATTACTGGAGAGGCGAAGCAGTCACTAATGAGCGGTAATGTTATTCGAACAACGTTAGAGGGAGAAGGTCTCTTTACGATGGAGCAGCTACACCAACGAGGGCATTCGTTTGAGCTGGGTAAGAAATATAAGTGTTATGTAGCGAAAGAAGATGTGATTGCATTATCATGACCTATTCAAAAATTGAACGTTTCGAATTTATTTTAAATCAGTTAGAGGTTGATGGGAAAATTGTTGTTGCCCATATTGCGGAAGAGTTACAAGTGGCACCAGAAACGATTCGTAGAGATTTTGATGAGCTAGAACAACAGCATTTATTAACGAGAGTACACGGAGGTGCTGTAAAGTATACGCACGTTAGAAATGAACCCGTGTTTTTGCGTAAGCTTCAAATGCAAAAAGACGCGAAACGCAATATAGCTCGTTTAGCAGCAAGACGTATATGTGATGGGGATACAATTGCCGTTGATACAGGTACAACGACCGTACACATTGCAGATTTTTTACTGGCAGTTGATGATATAACTGTCGTAACCAATTCCATCGCTGCAGCTGTACAATTTAATTTGGCTATTGAAGAGCGGAGAATGACGGGGAAGGTCATTTTACTTGGAGGAACAACAAATCCAAAGCAATCTTCAGTAGCAGGAGCTATGACATTAGAAGTGTTAAATAATATGAATTTTGATAAAGCATTTATATCATGCGGCGGTATTAGCGAATGTATCGTTTACGATTACGATTTGGATGAATCGTTAATTTCTAAAAAAATGCTTGACCATAGTAAAATGAACTTTTTACTAGCGGATGCATCTAAAATAAATGGGAAGTCCTTTTATCAAATTTGTCACATAGAGGAGTGCTCAGAAATTCTTTGTGATATAGCTTGTCCATCGGAGTGGCAAGCATATGAGGAAAAGTGGACGGTATGTAATGGAGGGAAAAGCGGATGATTGATTATCATGTACATTTAGAGGAGGGCCCATATTCATTTCGTTGGCTAGAGCGTACTTCTCAGGCAATTAGATTTTTTAATGAAGATGAAGTGACAGCAAAAGGTTCTAAAGCATTTGTGGAGTTGCAAATGCAGCAGTTGTCAAAGCGGTTACAAAGTGGCTGTTATAGTGAAGAATGGTTAGACTTATATCTACAACAGGCTAAACAGCTTGGTTTGCGCGAGGTTGGCATTGTCGACCATCTATATCGTTTTAAGGAGACGCGAGCATATTTTGAGCGTTATATGCAGTTGGATGACAATGAAGTAGGTAAAGTGCAGCGTTACTGGCTTGATCGTGTGATGACGGAAAGCATCGATGATTTTGTGTCAGCCATTAATCGAGCAAAGGAAAAGTGGAGTCGTCATGGTATTTCCTTAAAGCTTGGTATCGAGGCCGATTATTTTGTCGGTGGTGAGGAAGAATTAACTTCATTATTAGAAGGATATCCATGGGATTATGTCATCGGATCCGTCCATTTTGTGGATGGCTGGGGCTTTGATAACCCTCAAACACAGTACATATTTGAGGACATGGACAATGCTACTTTACAACAAAACTATGCACGATTTTTTGCTACAGTTGAAAAAATGATCCTCTCCAATATGTTTGATTTTGTGGCACATTTGGACAACTTTAAAGTATTTGACTATCAAGTGAAGAATACGGCTTTTCTTGACTCTTGGTATGAAAGAATTGCAAAAGCACTTGTGGCAACACAAACTGCCACTGAAATAAATGCTGGCTTATACTATCGCTATCCAGTAAAGGAAATGTGCCCCGGACCTCGTTTCTTACAAATATTAATTGATCATAGTGTAGCCTTTACAGTTTCCTCAGATGCGCATTTCCCAGACGATTTAGGCAAACACACCTTTGCCAATACAGATTTACTAAAAAGCTATGGCCTTCAATCAATTGTTGGGTTTGATCAACGCAAAAAACAATATATAGAATTATAATAAATGTCGCCGTTGATGGATATCTTCGGTGATTTTTTTATCTGGAAGAGGGCGATGAATAGGCTCGGCGAAGTGGCGGAGGGAATCTACGACGAAGCGACCGATGGAACCGCCAAAGTAACGGATAGAATCGTCAAAGTCGTGGATAGAATTTAAAGCGATGGATAGAATCGTCAAAGTCGTGGATAGAACCATCAAAGTGGATAGCCCTGGCAAAGCGACGGAAAGAACGGTCGAAGTGACGGAAAGAATTCGAAGCGCCGGATAGAACTGTCGAAGTGATGGAAAGAACAGGCAAAGCGACGGAAAGAAACGTCAAAGTGACGGAAAGAATTCAAAGCGACGGAAAGAATCGTCGAAGTGATGGAAAGAACAGGCAAAGCGACGGAAAGAAACGTCAAAGTGACGGAAAGAATTCAAAGCGACGGAAAGAACTGTCGAAGTGACGGAAAGAACAGGCAAAGCGACGGAAAGAAACGTCAAAGTGACGGAAAGAATTCAAAGCGCCGGAAAGAACTGTCATAACGACGGAAAGTCCCCCGAAACTAACAGACACGCCCCTCAACCTGACGAATAAATTCATCTAGCTAAGAGTAATTAAGTCTAAACCACGACATTTAGTACGCAAACCTTGTAGGTTATAGCAATTATTCAGTATAATAGTAAAATGGGAATTCAAATGTATGGAATTCGTTTGAAAGGAGTTACCTGATTGCGATGAATGAAGAACAACGCTTAGCTAATCAACAAGTCAATCAACCAAAAAAAGAAGACAAGCCTGAAAAGGATTATAGTAAATATTTTGAAACGGTCTTTACGGCACCTTCATTAAAAGATGCTAAAAAACGTGGGAAAGAGGAAGTTAAGTACCATAAGGACTTTAACATTGCAGAAGAGTTTGCAGGTATGGGCACAGGACGTACATTTTATATTCGTACCTACGGCTGCCAAATGAATGAGCATGATACAGAAGTAATGGCTGGGATTTTTATGCAGCTTGGTTATACACCTACAGATGTTATTGATGAAGCTGACGTCGTGCTACTGAATACGTGTGCTATCCGTGAAAATGCAGAAAACAAAGTATTTGGAGAACTTGGCTTCCTGCTGAAATATAAACGTAAAAATCCAGAAATGCTGATCGGAGTTTGTGGCTGTATGTCACAGGAAGAATCCGTTGTAAATAAAATTTTAAGAAGTTATCCACATGTCGATATGGTGTTTGGTACACATAATATTCACCGTTTACCGAACATTTTAAAAGAAGCATATATGTCTAAGGAAATGGTCATTGAGGTTTGGTCTAAAGAAGGCGATGTTCTTGAGAATCTGCCGAAAAAACGTCTTGGCTCCATCAAAGCTTGGGTAAATATTATGTACGGCTGTGATAAATTCTGTACGTATTGTATTGTACCTTATACGCGTGGTAAGGAGCGTAGTCGCCGTCCAGAGGAAATTATTGCTGAAGTTCGTGAACTAGCGGCTGCGGGCTATAAAGAAATTATGCTGCTGGGGCAAAATGTCAACGCTTACGGTAAGGATTTTGAGGATATTGAATATCGACTTGGTGATTTAATGGATGAATTACGAAAAATTGATATTCCGCGCATTCGTTTTACAACGAGTCATCCACGTGACTTCGATGATCATTTAATCGAAGTTCTTGCACAACGTGGTAACTTAGTTGAACATATTCATTTACCAGTACAATCTGGTTCAAATGATGTGCTAAAAATTATGGCGCGTAAATATACACGCGAGCATTTCCTTGGATTAGTAGCGAAAATTAAAGCGGCTATTCCAGAAGTAACACTAACGACAGATATTATCGTAGGTTATCCTAACGAAACAGAAGAACAATTTGAGGAGACCTTATCCTTGTACCGTGAAGTAGGCTTTGAAATGGCCTTTACTTATATTTATTCTCCTCGTGAAGGTACACCTGCTGCCAAAATGGTGGATAATGTACCTGAAGAAGTGAAAAAAGAACGTCTTCACCGATTAAATGAGGTTGTAGGAGAATACTCTCGCAAAGCATTAGAGGGATTGAAAGGTGAAATAGTAGAAGTATTAGTCGAAGGTACAAGTAAAAAACGCGAAGATGTGTTAGCTGGCTATACGCGTAAAAATCGTCTTGTAAACTTTAAGGCGCCAGCAGATCTAACTGGTCAATTAGTGAATGTGAAAATAGTTGAGGCTTCTTCGTATTCACTAAGTGGCGAATTCGTAGAAGTAGTAAAAAATGAAAAGGTGGAAGCGTAAATGACACAAGTATTGTATACAAAAGATGATTTAATCAAGAAGTCACACGAAATTGCGCATATGATTGCCAATACGCCAGAAGTTGAATTTTTCAAAAAGGCAGAAGCACAAATTAATGAAAACCAACAAGTACGTGAGCGTATTGCAAGTCTAAAGAGCTTACAAAAGCAAGCTGTTAACTTCCAGCACTTAGGAAAAGAAAAAGCGCTGAAATTGATTGAAGATAAAATCGCTAAAATCGAAGAAGAAATCAATACAATCCCAGTGGTACAACAATTTAAAGAATCTCAAGGGGATGTAAATGATTTGTTGCAATTAGTTTCGAATACAATTGCTAACAATGTTACAAATGAGATTGTTCGTTCAACGGGTGGCGATTTGCTACGTGGAGAAACTGGCTCACAAGTAGAAAATACAAAACCAGGTAGCTGCTCATAAAAATAATAGAAGGAAAAGCTCGAATGAATGATTTCATTCGGGCTTTTCCTATTGTTGAAAACTATTGTGTCAATGAAATTAAGATGCCCTATTAAATAAAGTATGGCTCTTCGGCAAAACGGGGGGTGATTTCCGTTCCGACTGGGCGCTTCGTTGCTGTCGCTTCGCTTTCGCACAGAGCAATGCTTCCTGGGGGCGTCGGGGCAACAAATGTTTTCTGTGCGAAAGCGCAGTGCAACGTAGCGGCAGTGGCAGGATGTTGCGCGAAGGGAAAGCGTCAGNTTTTTGCGCGAAAGCGAAGCGTCAGCGGCAGGATGTTTTTTTGCGCGAAAGCGAAGCGTCAGCGGCAGGATGTTTTTTGCGCGAAAGCGAAGCGTCAGCGACAAGATGTTGGTCACGAAGGCGTTATCACAGGACGTGATGCTTTTAGCCTTCGTTCCCCTACCCGCTGCGCTCCAAGGTCTCATCTGTGACGCTAATCCCCAAAGAGTCGTCAAACCTCCACTTCACATATCATGTCTCTTTTGGCATGTCACTTTAATATATGAAAAAAGAATTTTATCAGCAATTCGATTCTATAAAATATATGTTCACCCAATAGGCGTTACCTGCATATGATGGAGTGAAAAGAGTCGAAGGAGGAATTGCGCTGAAACGTTTACGACAAATCGTGACGAGAGCAGTAGTTGCCAAAGGGAAGAAGAGAACGGAAGAACGTGTAACATTAAGTCCATCAAATAAGCCGACGAGTATTCTCGGTTGCTGGGTCATCAATCATACTTGCTCCGCAAAAAAAGTCGGTAAATTTGTAGAGGTATCAGGTAAATTTGATGTCAATGTATGGTATGCCTATAGTAATCATTCGAAAACAGCAGTGTTTTCTGAAACGGTTCACTATAAAGACAAAGTGAAGCTTTCTTTTAGAGAAGGCGAAGTGAGTGTTGGTGATGATGTTCGTGTACGTGTCATTCAAGAGCCAAACTGCATAGAGGCAATCATCTCTCCATGTGGTACGAAATTTGAAATCGTTGTAGAACGCGAAGTCATTGTAGAGGTAATGGGAGAAACGACGATTTGTATTAGTGTACATCCACTAGATTTAGAAGAAGAATGGAACTTTGATGAGGAGAGCTCATCCTCGTCTTCATCTAGCTCAAGTTCCAGCTCTTCGTCTAGTTCTTCGTCCAGCTCTAGTGGAGAAGGCAGGTATGTTTTAGAGTCCTCATCGTTTCCTGGTGAAAGACCAAGATAATACTAAAAGCCATATTTCTTTCATACATGCGAAACGCTAGCATCTTAAAAAAGGTGAATTAAGCGTTTCGCATGTATCTTTTGTTATAATAAAAATATCTATATGATTAGAGCGAGGGAATTTTGAAAATGACAACTTATACACCAATGATGCAACAGTATTTGCAGGTAAAGGAAGATTACAAGGATGCCTTTTTATTTTTTAGATTAGGCGATTTTTACGAGATGTTTTTTGAGGATGCTATTAATGCCTCTCAACTTTTAGAAATTACATTAACGAGCCGAGATGCTGGTGCAAAAGAGCGTATCCCAATGTGTGGTGTTCCACATCATTCGGCAAAAAATTATATTGAAACACTTGTGCAAAAGGGCTATAAGGTTGCTGTTTGTGAGCAAACAGAAGATCCAAAGCAAGCAAAGGGTGTAGTGAGGCGTGAAGTTGTACAGCTTATTACACCGGGTACGATCATGGAAGGTAAGTCGCTTGATGGTAAAACCAATCATTTTATTGGTTCTGCGGAGCAATTCGACGATACGACATTTGGCTACGCTTATTTAGACTTATCTACAGGTGAAGCAGTAGCCTCCTCTATTGAGGGCGACGGTAAAGCACTTTTATTGCAAATGCAGGCATATGGTATTCGTGAATTAATTGTAACGGAAAGTTTGCAACTTCTATTAGCAGAGCATGCAGTAAACGCAGGTATCGTCCTTTCTATTGAAACAGGTGAAATGACATTGGATAAAGCTGCACATTATTTAGATGCGGTGCCAAATGATTTACAGATTGCTTGCCTTCGTTTGCTGGCTTATATCGATAAAACACAAATGCGTTCTTTATCACATATTCAAGCATTTACTTACAATGAAATGAAAAATTATTTACGTATTGACTCTAGCTCAAAGCGTAATTTAGAGCTTATTCAATCTATTCGCGGTGGCGATCAAAAGGGCACACTTTTATGGTTGTTAGATGACACAGTGACAGCAATGGGGGGACGGAAGTTAAAGCAATGGTTACACCAACCTCTTGCTTCACGTTCTGCCATTGAAGAAAGACTAGCAACTGTCACTGATCTATTAGAGGAGTATTTTGTAAGAACGGAGCTTCAAGCCTCTTTAAAACAAGTATATGATTTAGAGCGTTTAGCTGGGCGTGTAGCTTTTGGTAATGTTGGTGGACGTGATTTAGCGCAGCTACGTGATTCATTACGTCAAGTACCTGCCATTCAGCAACAATTACTTGGTGCCAATAAAGAAACATTGCAAAAGCTTGGCGCTGCGCTTGATACGTGTGCGGATGTAGAGGCACTATTAGCTCGTGCTATTACAGACAATCCGCCAATTACGATTAAAGAGGGTGACGTCATTCGAGATGGCTATGATGAGCGCTTAGATGAACTACGTTATGCTTCTCGTAATGGGAAAGATTGGATTGCGCAGCTCGAGCAAGAGGAACGGATAAAAACAGGCATTAAAAACTTAAAAATCGGCTACAATCGAATTTTCGGTTACTATATTGAAATTACGAAATCTAATATCCATTTAGCTGATTTAACACGTTATGAACGAAAGCAAACTTTAGCAAATGCCGAGCGTTATATTACACAAGAGCTAAAGGAAAAAGAAGCATTAATTTTAAATGCCGAGGAAGAAAGTTTAACGTTAGAGTATAACTTGTTTGTGGAAATACGCGATGAGTTAAAGGCATATATTCCGCGTGTACAAGCGTTAGCGGCAAGCATTAGTGAGTTAGATGTGCTGCTAAGCTTTGCGAGCGTTTCAGAGAAATATCGTTTTACAAAGCCAGAATTTCATGGCGGACGTTCGCTTGAAATTATTGAAGGGCGCCATCCGGTTGTAGAGAAAATGCTCAATAAGCAAATGTATGTACCAAACGATTGTGTACTTGAGGAAAATAACAATATGATGCTTATTACAGGTCCGAATATGTCCGGTAAAAGTACGTATATGCGTCAGGTTGCACTAATTGTTGTCATGGCACAAATGGGTTGTTACGTGCCAGCTGAAAAAGCTAGATTACCAATTACAGATCAGATTTTTACTCGTATCGGTGCAGCGGATGATTTAGCTGCGGGACAATCAACATTTATGGTGGAGATGTTAGAATCTCAGCACGCTATTATGCATGCTACGAAAAATAGTTTGATGTTGTTTGACGAAATTGGTCGTGGGACATCTACTTATGATGGCATGAGTCTTGCTCAGTCCATGATGGAATATATTCATGATAAAATTGGGGCAAATACGCTGTTTTCAACTCATTATCATGAATTAACGGCACTCGAAATGGAGCTTCCTCGACTGCAAAATGTACACGTATCTGCTACTGAAAAAAATGGCACGGTTGTCTTTTTGCATAAGGTGAAAAAGGGAGCTGCCGATAAATCTTACGGTATTCATGTAGCACAGCTTGCACAATTGCCAGAGGAAATTTTAACAAGAGCACGCGTTCTGCTTGAAAACTTTGAGGCTGGAAAGGAAGTAGCCATATCACAGGAGGTAACTGAACAGCCAGTGCAAATGTCACTATTTACGGAGGAAGAACAAGCCTCACCAGCAGAGGCAGAAGTGCTTAAAAACTTAGAAAAAGTAAATATTCTTGGCACTTCACCAATGCAAGCCATGAATATTTTATACGAATTACAGCAGCAGCTAGTAAACGCAAAAAAGTAAAGGAGTGATGCGCTATGGGAAAAATACAAATTATGGACGAGTGGCTGTCCAATAAAATTGCTGCAGGGGAAGTAGTTGAAAGGCCAGCCTCTGTAGTCAAAGAGCTTGTTGAAAATGCCATTGATGCAGGAAGTACGTCCATTGATGTTTTTTTACTAGAAGCGGGCCTCACTTCAATTCAGGTCATTGATAATGGTGGTGGCATGGATGAAGAGGATGCATTAATATCATTCTCTCGCCATGCGACAAGTAAAATCCATCAGGAGCATGATTTATTTCGAATTCGTACACTTGGCTTCCGTGGGGAGGCATTAGCTTCAATTGCATCGGTGTCTAAAATGACACTCATTACATCAAATGGTGAATCGGGTACTTATTTAGAGCTTGAGGGTGGGCATATCGCCACACATAAACCTGGCCCTTTGCGCAAGGGAACAGATATTACAGTGGCGCAGTTATTTTTCAATACACCTGCTCGATTAAAATATATGAAAACAATTCAGACCGAGCTTGGGCATACAATTGATCTGATGAACCGCCTTGCACTTGGAAATCCACAAATTGCGTTTAGATTGCTACATAACGGCCAGCAATTGTTACAAACAAATGGACGAGGTGACGTGCAGCAAGTATTAGCTGCCATTTACGGTGTGCATAATGCCAAGAAAATGGTGTCCTTCCATGGAGAGTCACATGATTATAAGATTTCTGGCTTTGTATCACTACCAGAGGTGACCCGTGCCTCGAAAAACTATATGTCGTTGTTTGTGAATGGTCGCTGGGTGAAGCATTATTTAGTACAAAAAGCGATTGTAGATGCCTATCATACGTATTTGCCAATTGAGCGTTTTCCAATTGTAGCACTCTTTATAGAGGGTGATCCTTATTTAACAGATGTCAATGTGCATCCTGCAAAACATCAAATACGTTTAAGTAAAGAACCAGAGCTTCTTAAACTAATTGAAGGAACAGTACGGGAGCAAATACGCAATGTAATTCGAGTGCCACAAATGGAAAAGAAAGAGAAAGTCGCGAAGTCTGCGACGGAACAGTTAAATATATGGAAGCCGGCACCAAAGCTTGATGTGGAGAAAATGAATGCCATTGTAGAAAAGCTTTATGATGTGCAAACTGTTCAGGAATCGAACACATTAGACCCTATAGTGCCAGAACCCAAGTCCGTCCCTACTGCCATAGAGGACAGTTGGCAACCAACACCAATGATAGAAGTGAACCCTCTTGAAGAAGTGACCCTAGAGGAGGCAATGGAAGTTCTAACGGATGAGCCTATTCAAGAGCCATTCCCTGCGCTTGAAGTAGTAGGGCAAATTCACGGCACATACATTGTTGCACAGATGGAGGATGGATTTTATTTAATCGATCAGCACGCTGCTCAAGAACGTATTAAGTATGAATTTTTCCGTGAAAAGGTCGGTCAGGTGAATCCAAATGAGCGTCAGGCTTTATTGCTTCCATTGACCTTCCATTATGCAGCTGATGAGGCACTTATATTAAGAGAAAATAGGCAGGAGTTAGAAGCTGTTGGCGTATTTTTAGAAGAGTTTGGACAGTCATCATTTGTCGTGAGAGAGCATCCTAGTTGGTTTCCTACAGGGGAAGAACAAGAAATTATTGAGGACCTAATTGAACAGGTGCTAACAACTAAAAAGGCGGATGTCAAAAAATTACGTGAGGCGGCAGCTATTATGATGAGCTGTAAAAAATCGATAAAGGCCAATTATTATTTAACGAAAGAGCAAATGGAAACGTTATTGCAAGATTTACGCAATGCTGATAATCCATTTACATGCCCGCATGGACGTCCAGTACTTATACATTTTACTACTTATGAAGTGGAAAAAATGTTTAAACGGGTAATGTAGTTGGAACGTCTAGAACAACAGCTCAAGAGCAACATGAACAATCCATGCGCATAAAAGGAATTTTATTTTATAGGTAAAGCTTAATACAAATGACATTAGAATTTCTATGCTTAAAGTTATTGCTAGTGTAATCAGGTTAGCATACGCAGTAGAAGTTACACGTATTTTCAATTTATAGCAAATGGGGGAGAAAGATATGTTTTCATTTGAGCATCGTCCTAAAATTATGCATTTTTTAGAGCAATATAGCTTTGACGTATTAGTCATTGGTGGTGGCATCACTGGTGCTGGCATTGCGCTTGATGCTGCATCTAGAGGGTTATCAGTCGCTTTGATTGAGATGCAGGATTTTTCTGCTGGCACATCAAGCCGTTCAACAAAACTTATCCATGGTGGACTTCGCTATTTAAAGCAATTTGAAGTAGGTGTAGTAGCTGAGGTTGGGCGTGAGCGTGAAATTGTTTATGACAATGCTGTTCACGTGACAACACCTGAAAAAATGCTACTCCCATTATATAAGAAGGGCTCACTTGGTCCATTTACAACGTCATTGGCATTGAAGGTATATGATCGATTAGCAGGTGTGAAAAAGCATGAACGTAGAACAATGCTGAACGCTCAGGAAGCGGCAGCACTAGAGCCTTTACTTAATCGAGATGAGCTTGTCGGTGGTGGCTATTATGTTGAATATCGTACGGATGATGCCCGTCTGACAATTGAAGTGCTGAAAAAAGCTGTGGAATATGGGGCGCTTTGTCTAAATTATGCAGAGATGGCAGGGTTTTTATATGAGAAGAAAAAACTTGTTGGGGTACAAGTGAAGGATCATGTGACAGGGAAAACAATCGAAGTGCAAGCTGCTCAAATCGTCAATGCTACTGGGCCTTGGGTGGATGAGGTTCGTCAAAAGGATAAAGTAGCAGACAAAAAGCAATTACGCCTCACAAAAGGGGTTCACATTGTCCTTGATCAAAAGGATTTTCCACTAAGGCAGGCAGTGTACTTTGATATAATGGATGGACGTATGGCCTTTGCTATTCCACGTGATGGCAAAACCTATGTAGGGACAACAGATACGGTTTACGAGGGAGATCCTGTACATCCTGTAGCTACCCAAGAGGACGTTGATTATTTAATTGCAGCTGCAAAAACTATTTTTCCAACAGCAAATATTTCAAGAGAAACGATTGAATCGTCGTGGGCAGGTGTGCGTCCACTTATTTTTGAAAAAGGAAAGGATCCATCCGAAATTTCACGAAAAGATGAAATATGGATGGCACCAAGTGGACTAATAACAATTGCAGGTGGCAAACTAACGGACTACCGTCAAATGGCAGAAACTATCGTTGATAAAATTGTGAAAATGCATAAATTTAAGCATGCAAGTCCATGTGTGACGCGTGAGTTATCGCTTTCAGGAGCAAAAGGCATTAACGCCATCAATTTCACTGATTATAGTGCTTATAAAGCAAGAGAGGGCGTTCAATATGGCCTGAATTATGATGAAGCAAAACAGCTCGTACAAAAATATGGCACGAATGTTGATGCATTATATAACCAGGTGAAATATTTGCATGAACATGGAAGTACGATGCCCCTTGCCTTACATGCAATGCTACTTTATGGCATAGAAGCAGAAATGGTGTACACTCCAAGTGATTTCTTTATTCGCCGTACAGGCTTATTATACTTTGATATTGATGCGGTAAAACGTTATAAACAGCAGGTCATTCAAGTTATGCAGCAACATTTTCACTATACAGAATCACAAAGAAATACGTATATCGCTCAACTAGAGCAAGCTATTTTAGATGCTACAAATTTTGTGGAGGGAGGAGTGTAAGGGATGGAACGTTATATTGAAATGTCAGACGGCCATTTTGTGTTTACTCGAACATTCGAGCCGTCGAATCCATGTATTGGTCATATTCATATTTTGCATGGAATGGCGGAGCATAGTGGACGTTATACAAAATTTGCTCGTACACTAAATGAAGCTGGCTATGCAGTGACAATGCATGATCATCGAGGACATGGAGAAACGGCAGCCTATAATGGCACTCTAGGTTTTTTTGCTGAACAAAATGGGTTTGACCGTGTCGTAGAAGATGCACATGAGTTAGTAACATTGTTGCATGCACAATTCGCAGATGTACCTTTAATTTTATTTGGTCATAGTATGGGATCGTTCATTACTAGAAGATATATTCAATTGTATAGTAATCAAGTGGATTATGTGATTCTTTGTGGAACAGGAAACGTTACAGCATTGCATAAGATGGGGAATTTAGTAGCAAAAACATTAGCAAAGCAGCTTGGAAAAGAGACGGAGAGCAAGTTGTTAAATACGTTGAGCTTTGGTAGCTTTAATAAGCAGTTTCCAAATTCGAAGACTTCGTATGATTGGCTATGTTCAGTAGAGGATGAGGTTCAAAAATATATAGATGATCCGTATTGCGGCTTTATCCCAACAAATCAATTTTTTGTGGATTTAACAACTGGTTTTATGTCGTTAAATCGTAAAAAAGAGATAGCAAAAATAAAGAAAGACTTACCTATACTGTTGATAAGTGGTAGCAAGGATCCGGTCGGAGAACAAGGACAAGGCGTATACGCTGTTGCAGAACAATTTGTAGCAGCGGACTTACAGGATGTGACGGTCTACTTAATTGAGGATAAGCGACATGAAATCTTGAACGAGGATAATCAAGAGGCAGTCTATCAAGTTTTATTACGGTGGTTAGAAAAATATGATACAAGATAAAATACAACAGGCAGAGGTCGTAGCAATTGTTGGGCCTACTGCTTCTGGTAAAACGGCACTAAGCATTGAGTTAGCGAAAAAATATAATGGTGAAATTATTAACGGTGACTCCATGCAAATCTATCAAGGGTTAGACATTGGTACAGCGAAAATTACTGAGGAAGAGATGGAGGGTGTGCCACATCATTTACTGAGCTTTAAAGAGCCAACGGAGCCTTTCTCAGTAGCTGACTATCAAAAATTAGTGCGAGCTAAAATTGCGGAAATTCAAGCTCATGGCAAGCTACCGATTATTGTAGGAGGCTCAGGCTTATATGTGCAGGCAGTGCTCTATGATTTTCAATTTACAGAGGAGCAGGTAGATGAGGTGGTACGAAAAGCCTATTATGAGGAACTGGAGAAATTAGGTCCAGAAGCAATGCATGCTAAGCTTAAAAAACTTGATCCACAAACAGCAGAGACAATTCATCCAAATAATACGCGCCGTGTCATACGTGCGTTAGAGATGATTGAACTTAGTGGCGTTTCAAAGGCATCCGAAGCACACAATCGTGGAGAAGTTCCACTTTACAACCATGTGATTTTAGGGCTTGGGCAAAATATGTCACGTGAAGAGCTCTATGATCGTATTAATCTTCGTGTCGATTTAATGATGGAAAAAGGGCTTTTGGAAGAAGTAAAGGGTTTATGGCAGCAAAATATTCGAGGTGTGCAGTCGATCCAAGCAATTGGCTATAAGGAATTATATGATTACCTAGATGGAAAATGTTCTTTAGAAGAGGCCATTGACAGTTTAAAACAAAATTCTCGCCGCTATGCGAAAAGACAGCTAACATATTTCCGGAACAAAATGGATGTACATTTTCTTAATACTGACGAAAAACTTTTTTAATCCAAGGTGAAATCAACCACACGTTATGATGATGATCCTAAATGAAGAAAAATTTCTAAAAATTACTAATTGATAAATTGGTAGAACATGCTACTATAGGAATGAAGAGGTAGAAAGAGAGTATGGGGAGGCATCTTTAATGAAATCAATTAACTTGCAAGATACGTTCTTGAACCATCTACGTAAAAACAGTGTTTTTGTAACTGTGTTTCTGTTAAACGGATTTCAGTTAAAAGGGACTGTGAAATCCTATGATAATTTTACAGTGTTATTAGTAGATGCTGAAAACAAGCAGCATCTTATCTACAAACACGCTATTTCTACATTTGTTCCAGCAAAGCAAGTCGATTTTTTAGAGAAAGAAGAATAGAAACATTATATTTAAACAGTTAGTGTTCACGACACTAGCTGTTTTTTTGCCTTCGGGCTATAATGGAAAAGGAAATTGACATATTGGAGGACTACACTTATGAAATCTATGGATACAACAGAAATAGTAGAACTATTAGATGCAAACGAAGACCTATACATTATTGATGTTCGTGAAGATGATGAGGTGGCACAAGGCGTGATTCCAGGTGCTCAACATATTGCACTTGGGACAATCCCTGAGCGCTTAGGTGAATTAGATGCTTCTAAACCATACATTATCGTTTGCAAGGCTGGCGGTCGTTCAGCAAATGCTTGTGCATACTTAGAAGCTCAAGGCTTTGACGTAACAAACCTTGAAGGCGGCATGCTTGCTTATGATGGAGAATTAGAATTTAAGTAATGACATACTTAAAAAAGAAAGAGCCTTTCAATATTTGCTCTTTCTTTTTTGTGCTTATTTTTTTAGTGAGTCTATGATAAGGCTAAAATTTTTTTCGAAATTATTGTATGGGTTATCATTTTTTAGCCCGCGAAACTTTAAATTATAACTGGCAAAGTTTAAACCAGCACCGTAAACTTGTAATGCGCCATTCGCAAGATCACCTTTCTGAAGAAGTTGAATACCTTCCTTTAAGAAGTTTTCGCTCTCATCGAAGTGACATTCAGTAATGTTTTTATCGCCACTGTGGAATAACTTTAGATTTTCAATGATTTTATTCGCTGTATCTTCACTTATTGAAGCGTCTATATTGATTAATATTTGGTTTATCGGTTTTACTAGCTGAGCATATAGGCTATCATAATTTTCACATGTTTCAGCAATTGCATTTCGTAGCTCTTTTGTGTCCATCGTTTCTTCACCTACCTTTTTAATTTTGTCCTACCTTACATTGTATTAACTCCAAAACTTATCTAGCATGCCAGTTTTCAATAATTTTTATCGTTTCTGGTACTTATCAAAAGATAGCATCTAGCATTAATATTCTTACGCATGAATATTCAGAAATATGTTATAATTGAATCCGTTAAGGAGGGATTAGTATGTATCGAACAATAGCACCCCCAACAATGTCTTTACAGTAGAATCTGCTGTTTAGGCATTCATTAAAAGCTTGCTAATTCTCAATAGATTCTACTGTATATCGTTGACTATATACATGTAGAAAGTAGGAATTAGAAATGAGCGGAAAATTATCTTTTATTTTATCAATGATTATTTTTGGAGCTGTCGGTGTTTTTGCAAAATATATTAAGTTGCCTTCAAGTGAAATTGCCTTTTGGATGAGTCTCATTGGCTCTTGTTTTTTACTTGTGATTTTCTTTTATAAAAAAGAAAGGTTTACGAAAATATCTATTTTGCAAAACAAATGGCCATTGGTACTTTCGAGCTTAGCCTTGTGCGGGAATTGGATTTTTCTTTTCCAAGCGTATAAGGAGACGACCATCGCAAATGCTGCTCTAAGCTATTACTTTGCTCCAGTACTAGTGATTTGTTTGTCACCTATAATTTTGAAAGAGAAAATATTAGTAAGAAAAGTTTTTTATATTTGCGTGGCTCTAGTAGGACTATTTTTTATCGTTCAAAGCCAAACTACTGAAACGAGCGAACATTATATCGGTATTGTATATGGGCTCATTGCAGCTTGTTTCTATACAATAGTAACATTCACAAATAAGTATATTCGTGGATTAAAAGAGCCTGATAATACGATTATTCAGCTTGCTTTAGCAGCTTTATTCCTTGCACTTTATCTTTTGGGGACCAATGGATTTCAAGTCATGCAAATCGATATAAAGTCAATTAGCTTACTTATAGCATTGGGCATTGTCCATGCTGGAATCGGCTTCTATTTGTTCTTTTTCGGGATGCGTCATCTAAAAGGGCAAAGTATAGCTATATTAAGCTATATTGATCCACTGACATCATTAGTTATTTCGACAATGATTATAGGAGAAAAAATGACGACCCTACAAATAATAGGCGCTATTCTTTTGCTCGGTGCAACATGTCTGAGTGAAATGGATAAAACAAAGCATATATCACAGTAGTAACAAACAAGAAGCTCCTGAAAGTATTTGTGCATAGCAGAAGTTGCACTTTGCCTTTCAACTATACTCTTAGTTGACTTAGTTGTGGCAAGAATTGTAGCAGCGACTTGAATCGGAGCTTGTGGAACTGGTATAGGAACAGTTTTTCAGCTTGTATTGGTGGGGTTTTTCTGCTAGGTGGATATAATATGGACCACGTTATTGCTTGTTTTAAAAAATAGCCACTGTATTCTTAAATAAGTAAATTGAATCATGTATTTTGATAAAAACAAGAAGCCTTCGAAAGGCTTCTTGTTTTTTTCTTACTTTTTTTGTGAATAGATATACTATAAAAAATATTTAAAGAGATAAGTAGACAAATGAATTAAAATAGCACCTATAGTAAGAACAGATATTACCTTTATCAAGTCTTTTTTTATTCTTTTTTCAAGATAACGCCACCTATAACACTTAATTGTAGTTAACTTAAAAAGTACATTATATGATATGTTCTACAAATTTATACTAACATCTATTTCGAAATATTCGCACTATTGTGCAAGGATGAGTGCTTTTTACTACGTTTAGTGTAAACATTACTACTAGTTAATTATTAGCAGCGTGAATTAGTCTTTCGTTAGATGAAAAAATACAGTTAATATACTTAATATACACAAGTATGCTATTTAATACTTAACAACCCTCGCTTAATAGCTGTCACGACAGCACCTACTCGAGATTCTACGTCTAATTTCCTAATGATTGATGAGATATGGTATTCAACTGTTCTTATGCTTATCATCATTTCCTTACTAATTTCAATATTGGTTTTATCTTCTGCTATTCTTTTTAATACTTCAGACTCTTTTTGTGTAAGCATTTTATCTATCTGATTTTTTTCAACTTTAGGAAACATTTTGTCACCTAAGTATACTTGTCTAATAGTAAAGATTAATTCTTGGAATGGTTTTTCTTCTGATATAAAAGCGCTAGCTCCTGCATTATAGGAAGCTTGGATATATTCTGTATATTCATGCTTCGATAATATAACAACTCGTAAATTAGGAATATTTTTTAATAGTTTAGTTAAATCGATTTTGTTAGATAATTCCATTCGGAAATTCATTATTACAATATCCGGAGAGTTAGTGATTATTTCATGTTGTAAATACTCAGGATTAGAAAGAGCCCCTATCACGCAAATATTTGGTTCTTTGTTTAATCTGTGTTTTAAGCATTCTAGTACTAATTGACGATTATCGACAAGTAGTAGTTTAATATTCAAGATATTCACTCCTTGGTTATATATCAATCTCCATCTCCAAAAAAGGTCTATTATTGTCATTAAATGATGAGAGAAAAACTAAAGATTCAGTTTGAATAATATACCCTTTAAATGTTTTTCAAAACTTTTAATCACCAATAACTGAGGTAATTCTGCATTATTATGTGAAATATATATGAAGTTAGAATAATTGCGGGAAATACGGGTGTTTTAAAAGTTCTATTTGTTATATTCATATATAAGAATTCGGAAAAAAACGAAAATTAAAAAATAAAATAACCTGTGTCTTAATATTCAAGATGTGTTTCTTTAAGTGAATCTCAATTAATAGCAAGAAATTAATCTTTAAACAAATCTATTAGTACCTAGTAAAACACGTTGTATAACCCAATATAACGGCGTGATTACTATATAAAACTAAATAAGTAGTAAGGTGGTGTATGATATGCAAATTATTGAATTAAATGAAGGCTTGCGCTTATTTGATGTTCCTTCAACTGCAGAAGATATATGGTGTTGCTGTTGTTATTTCTGTACTTCTACAGGATGATTTGTAAAAAATAAAACACTTATTTACATATTTTGAGAGTGCAACAATTGTTCAAAGACTTTTCAAAATGAGAGGAGGAAAATAAGCGTTTTATTACTATTGAAAAATCATTATTTTTATTTTGTTACACAAAGGATTTTAGCCTCTTTTGTTAATGTATGAAGAAGTTAGCAAGGTTCAAAACCAAGTTAAAGGAGACAAAAAAAGATGATTAATAGATTATTATTAGTTTCATTTTCATTTCAGATACTTTTTTTTCTTCTTTTTTTTAGTACCTTACTATCAAAAATACCAGAGCCATTCATGTCAGTTATTATCCTATTAATTGCTTCTATGGGTTTAATAGTTGCTATAATTTCTGTAATTAAAGGACAAACCTCAAGGTTAGCTCCCGTAGTACTGGGAATATCGTTTTTGATATTTATAATGTTTGTATTTGCAATGCTTTTATCAGGAATGTAAATGGTCAATCCTAAATTTCCTAGCGGGAATGTTATTATATAGGGCTAGAAAAGGGATTCATCCTAATATATACTACTTTTTTGGAGAAGGTTCTAAGGGCGAGCCTTCGAGGACCTATTTGTATTTCAGATTCCCTTTAATTTTTGGATTTTTATAAAAGTAGTTGACCACTTATATTAAAATAAATTTTTGAAAAACTATACCAATTAAAATTAAGGAGAGATTAAGAATGAAGGTTAGAAAAAGGTTTAAAACTGGTATTGTAGCAGCTTTATCGACACTATTTATTTTTTCGGGAGTACTAAATGCTAGTATAGTTAATGCGACAGAGCCAGCAGCTGCTATTCAGGACGGAAATGTTCAGGGGAAAGCAGGAATAGTTATGAAGATTGATCTTACTGAAGAAGATAAAAAGCTATTGGGAGATGAAGATGAATTTCTTAAAGAAGTAGAAAAAGAGGGATGGAAAAAAACTGAAAATGGTTATGAGAAATTTTATCCTGCCAAAAACGGCTCATTAACTATTAATGAACAAGAGGTTGAATTGACTGCTAATGGTACATTCGCAATAAATGAAGATGATGCTAATTTGGATATTCAATTTAAGGCTAATGGGCAAGAAATTAAAACAAATGTTAAAAATGATAAGAACAAATCTCAATCTATAGATCTAGTAAAGACTATCAATTTCAAAGACTTCGCAAAGTCAATGGATGGTGAAATGACTAGTACAGAAAATGGCAAAAGCAGCCGATCAGAGGTGGGCCAAAAACACTCTCCAGGAGATCGTGTTCACTGTAACCGATTCAACGGTAGTGTTTCTAATCATAGATACTATAATCACTGGGATCCAAGGGCATGGAAAAACTTTGTAGGAAGTGATTGTGACTATGCTTTCTTATCTTATGACTGTCAAAATGATTACACAAGTAATACAAATTGTCGTGGTCTTCAATCAGCTTATAACTACAAAAATTGTTCATGGGCTTTATATCATTCTAACAGATATCACTACTATGGCAAATCAGGACACTGAAACTATTATTGTTCTGGGGAGATAGATTAGTATGAAGAAATTTTTATCTTTATTTCTATTCACAGTTTTTTTATTTTTAAATGCCTGTAGCACTACACATACAAACCAAGTATCAAGTATTGCTGAAGAGCTTAACAATATCGAAACCAATCATATTTATAAGAATGGAGTACTAACAACTAAATTATCAGTTCCAGAAAACCTAAGAAATGAAGAAAACTTCAGTATTATAATGGATTTAAAAATGCAAAATATGGATCATAATATTAAAGATATAAACCTATCAAAAGAACAAAACTATTATGCTGCCAAAATTGAATTACCAATGGAAGGTATTTGGAATATAAATTATCAGTATGTTTTAGATGAAAATACTAAAATTGATTCCTTTACTGAAGTTTTTGGTAAAGTCAGTGAAGAACAAATAGATGATGTGACCCTTAATATTACAACAGATCCCGAGGTTATTCAGCCAGATAAAGAAGGAATTCTAAACATTACACTTCATGATAAACAAAACAATATTATTCAAGATTCAAAAGTAAGTTTACAATTTGATTTACTGGAAAGGGATATTCATTTTACGGAGGATTTAAAAAGCGAAAATGGAGTTCATCAATTTAAAGGTAAATTTGAAGCAGGAATTTGGAATGTTACTATACATGCCTTTGCAGAGGGAAATGAGCATTTAATGGAAACTGTTATTTTACCAATTGGTACAGAAGCTGTAAAAGAAGTAGAGAGAGAATCATTAAAAAAGGGGCATCAACATTAATATATTTTCGTGGCGATGTTATGAATAGGAGTAACGAAGAAAGCTCAATTTCTTATTTTTAGTTTTTAACACTAGTGTTACGCAAAAAGTTCTGAATTTTCCATTTAAAATGTTGACACAAAAACCACTTTGACGTAAATTTAAAATAATTGCATAAAAGCATTAGGTGCCCATTGCGGGAGAATAGGGAATAAAGTGAAAAGCTTTAGCGGTCCCACCACTGTAAAAGGGAGTTTCATAGAGAATGCCACTAGCATCGTTCTGGGAAGGTTCTATGAAATGTTGAAATTCAGCCAGGAGACCTGCCTATCTGCTTCGGTTATATAGACGATGGAAAAGTCTGTAGTTTATTTGTTATGGAATAAACTACAGGCTTTTTATTTTTTCTCTAAATCATTCTTCGAGTAACAAGGGCAAAAAAGAAAGGGGAAATTTTCATGCAATTATTACAACAAACGATTCAAAACATTCAAAGTGCCGACCACAAAATGATGGAGGAAGCAAGAGAACGCATAGATGCACTTTGCAAGCCGCCTAGTAGCTTAGGGAAGCTGGAGACTCTAGCTGTGCAACTATCCGGTATTACAGGCGAACTATTTCCTACGATAGATAATAAGGCAATTATTGTCTGTGCAGCAGATCATGGTGTTTGTGATGAAGGAGTAACATCAAATATACAAAATGTGACGGTCTTTCAAACGTTAAATTTCCCTAGAGGAGGAACTGGTGTCTGTGCTATCGCAAAAATCACAGATGCAAAAGTTGTTACAGTAGACGTTGGCGTAAAAGAGGATATTCCACTTGATGCTGGTGTCATCATAAAAAAAATAAAATATGGAACGGACAATATGGCAAAAGGTCCTGCTATGTCAAGGGAAGAAGCCATTCAATCTATTGAAGTAGGAATTGAAGTAGCTACAGAAGAAATAAAAAAAGGGGCGAATGTACTCGGGACAGGAGAAATGGGGATTGGTAATACGACGCCAAGTGCTGCAATATTATCGGTTCTTTGCGAGTGTCATCCAATTGAAGTGACGGGATTCGGTGCAGGTGTTGGACCAGGAGGGATTGCGCATAAAGTAGAGGTCATTCACAATGCCATTGTATTAAACAAACCAAATCGCGATGATGCTATTGATATTCTTGCAAAAGTTGGAGGGTTAGAAATAGGCGCTATGGCTGGGGTAATACTTGCAGCTGCTGCAAATCGCAAACCTGTAGTGATTGATGGCTTTATTTCTACTATTGCTGCTCTTATTGCATACGAACTCGAACCAAAAGTAAAAGACTATATCATTCCTTCTCATGCCTCCGAAGAACCAGGTGCTAAAATTGCTGCCGAATTGCTAGGAGTTGAACCGATGCTACATATGAATATGCGATTGGGCGAGGGATCTGGCGCAGCTTTAGCGTTTCCTATTTTGGACGCAGCTTGCTCCATGATGAAAAACATGGCTACATTAGAGGAATCTATGCAGCTGTTAGAGAAGTAATCATATGAGTTTTCAATTAAAGAAATACTAGTGCCTTCACATATTCTCGACAAGCACAAAGTTTACTGAGGATTTAGGAGAAACACATATTCTAAAAAAACAAGCCCAAATAACAGCTATTTGGGCTTGTTGTTATGCAGCGGTATAAGGAAACTTATCTATGCTCGATTCAACTTCCGCAACGGTAAACGCCATTTCTTTATATATGAAAGTATTCTTAGTGCTGTGATCACACCAAATAATACATATAAAAAGATATCCCCTGACAATAATTCAAGTCCAATGATCAGTCCTGCTAGTGCTGCCCAAACGCCATAGACTTCATCACGAAGAACTAATGGTTTACGTCTAGCTAATAAATCACGAACAATTCCACCACCTGATCCTGTTAAAACTGCAGCTACAATAACGGCACTAATAGGCATGTCGAGCTTCACAGCATAAAGGGCACCTTGAATCGCAAATGCCGATAATCCAATAGCATCAGTGAAGTTGCCCCAACGATGCCAATGTTGAATGAGTCGATGTGGAAATAAGAAAAAAATTGTGATGGCTGCAATGGCAATTTGGAACATCATATCTTGCCCCCACAGTGTAGTTACAGGTAAACCTATTAGTAGATTTCGTATAGCTCCACCACCGAAAGCGGTTACGATACCGAGTATATAGACGCCGAATAAATCGTATTCTTCCTCCATTGCAATTATTGCCCCGGAAATAGCGAAGGCAATTGTTCCAATGATACTAAAAACCTCCCAAGCCAACCCTTTCACCCCTTATGTGAATAAATCATTTCATGTTGTTGTAGATTACATACTAGAAAACTTTAAGTTACCTTTTTGTATCTAGAAGTTTTTGCCAAGAAAAGCATCGACTTATGATTTGGAATTATCAGATATCAAATATCTCATTATAGCAGAAATAAATAGATTAAGTCCGTAATTTGGCTTAGTGCCTAATGCAATTAGCAAGTTTTGCAGGCAAGCTCACAAATTGTTAAGATAAGATTTGAACAAATGTGAAATGGAGAAGAATATAATGACTTTTACAACCAATTTAACGGAAGAAACATTAGCATTAGCTGCTAAAATAGAAGAAAAGGTACGCCCTTTTCATGCCAAGGTAGAAGATATGGCGTTCTTCAATCAACAAAAAGTGCTTGCAGCGTTCCGAAAGCATCAAGTAAGTGACTATCATCTGCACCCGTCTAATGGTTATGGCTATGATGATGAAGGGCGTGACAATCTAGAACGAGTTTATGCAGAGGTCTTTGGAGCGGAGGCTGCCATTGTACGTCCGCAAATTATTTCTGGTACACATGCAATCACACTTAGCTTATTCGGAGTGCTTCGTCCTGGTGATGAATTACTTTATATTTCAGGTCAGCCGTATGATACATTGCAATCAATAGTTGATGGTGGCGATAAGGATACTGGCTCATTAAAAGATTATAAAATCGGTTATAGCCATGTGGATTTAATCGATAATCAAGAGATTGATTGGGAAGGTGTTGCAGCTGCAATTACACCAAACACAAAAATGATTGCTATCCAACGTTCGAAGGGCTATGCAATACGCCCATCCTTTACCATTTCACAAATTGCAGACATGTGTGCAAAAATCCGTGAATTAGCACCAGCTGCTGTTATTTTCGTTGATAATTGCTACGGTGAATTTGTGGAGGCACAGGAACCGACAGAGGTTGGGGCTGATTTAATGGCAGGCTCACTCATTAAAAATCCTGGTGGAGGCTTAGCGAAAATTGGTGGTTATATTGCGGGTCGTGCAGATTTAGTAGAGAAATGTGCTTATCGTATGACTTCACCAGGTATTGGTGCTGAAGCAGGAGCAACATTAAATACGCTCGGTGATTTCTATCAAGGATTTTTCCTTGCGCCACATGTTGTATCTCAAGCATTAAAAGGTGCCATTTTCACAGCTGCTATGCTAGGGGAAATAGGCATGAATACATCGCCAAGGTATGATGCGAATCGTACGGATTTAATTCAATCGGTTTCTTTCCAAACGGCGGAACAAATGATTGCTTTTTGCCGTGAAATTCAAGCGAACTCACCAATTAATGCGCATTATGCACCAGAGCCAGCGTATATGCCTGGCTATGAGGATGATGTCATCATGGCAGCTGGAACATTCATTCAAGGTTCCAGTATTGAGCTGACAGCAGACGGTCCTATCCGTCCGCCATTTACAGCATTTATTCAAGGTGGGTTAACATACGAGCATGTGAAATTTGCTATTTGTAGTGCCGTTCAAACGATAAAAAAATAGGTAGTTAAAAACTATTCAAAACTTCCATTTTGAATAGTTTTTTACTTATGGACAAAAAATTGAAGATAACATTTGTTGAAACGTATGCCATTTATATAAGTTGATTGGAGAGGAGGCTTGACGACTCCTTGGGGATTAGCGTCTCATTGGACGTCCCCCAGGAAGCTCTGCTCTGCGCGAAAGCGAAGCGTCAGCGGCAAATGTTTTATCTGTGCGAAAGCGTAGCGGCAGCAACAAAGCGCCAAGTCGGAACGGAAATCAACCCCACGTTAGGATAATAAGCTTAGTTTTTTACAATTTTTCATCATTTCCAAAAATATTTCAATCCGTGTAAGGAAACCTCACATGAGTGGTTGACAGTGTAAATTTTTCGTTATATTATTAGCAGGTATTGGAGGGGACTTAAATGAGTCGTGAAATTAGACGAACTATGCCGTTATTATCCATGAATATCGTGATGCAATTGACCGAGCTTTCGGCACGCCAGATTCGTTATTATGAAGAACACCATTTAATTGAGCCGCACCGAACAGAAGGCAACCGTCGAATGTTTTCATTAAATGACGTCGATATATTGCTGGAAATTAAAGATTACTTGGAACAGGGTATGAACATGGCGAAAATTAAAAAGCTGTTCGCCAAAAAGAATGAACTTGTTACAACAGAGGACTCAGATTTAAGTGACTCAGAATTACGTCGCATCATGCGTGAGGAAATGCGTCAAGCACAACGCATGCAAAAATCATCCATCCGTCGTGGGGATTTATCTCGATTCTATTAATAAAAGGCAACATCGTTTATTACTTTTAACTAGAATAGAGTAATGATAAAAGCTAGACAATTTATAGGAGTGTGGAAAACTGTGGGTAAATACACAAAAGAAGACATTAAAAGTCTAATTGAGGAAAAAAACGTAAGCTTTATACGTTTACAATTTACGGATATTCTTGGCACAATCAAAAACGTTGAAATTCCTGTAAGCCAATTAGACAAAGCTCTAGAAAACAAAATGATGTTTGATGGCTCATCCATTGAAGGTTTCGTACGTATTGAAGAATCAGATATGTATTTATATCCTGACTTAGATTCTTTCGTAGTGTTCCCTTGGACTTCTGAAAAAGGGAAAGTAGCACGTTTTATCTGTGATGTATACACTGCTAAAGGCGAGCCATTTGCTGGTGACCCACGAAACAACTTAAAACGTATCCTTAAGAAAATGGAAGATATGGGATTCTCAAGCTTCAATTTAGGACCTGAGCCAGAGTTCTTCTTATTCAAATTAGATGCAAAAGGTGAACCTACATTAGAAGTAAACGACCACGGTGGTTACTTCGACTTAGCACCGACTGATCTTGGCGAAAACTGCCGTCGTGATATCGTATTAGAGCTAGAAGAAATGGGCTTCGAAATTGAAGCATCTCACCATGAGGTAGCTCCTGGACAACACGAAATCGACTTTAAATATGCAAACGCAGTCTCGGCTTGTGACAACATCCAAACGTTCAAATTAGTTGTTAAAACAATTGCTCGTAAACACGGCCTACATGCTACATTCATGCCGAAGCCATTATTCGGGGAAGCTGGCTCTGGTATGCACTTCAACGTTTCATTATTTAAAGGTAAAGAGAATGCATTCTACGATGAATCTACTGAACTAGGTCTTTCAGAAACAGCAATGCAATTCATGGCAGGTGTCCTTGCTCACGTTCAAGGCTTCACAGCTGTGACAAATCCAACAGTTAACTCTTATAAACGTCTTGTACCTGGTTATGAAGCACCATGTTATGTAGCATGGTCAGCTCAAAATCGTTCACCACTTATCCGTATCCCATCAGCACGTGGTCTTTCAACTCGTGTAGAGGTACGTTCAGTGGACCCATCTGCAAACCCTTATTTAGCAATGGCTGTTATTTTAGAAGCAGGTCTTGAAGGCATTCGCCAAAAATTAACACCACCAGCTGCCATTAACCGTAACATCTACGTGATGTCTGAAGAAGAGCGTAAAGCGAATGGTATCGAAAACTTACCACCAGCACTTGACGATGCTTTGGCATTACTTGCTAAGGACAAAGTATCTCAAGAAGCTTTAGGTGAGCATATCTACGCAAACTTTAAAGAGGCAAAAGAAATCGAGTTTGACATGTACCGTACAACAGTACACCAATGGGAACGCGATCAATATTTAAAAATGTACTAAAGATATTAACCGAGTGCCTAGTAAAGGTGCTCGGTTTTTCTATTTAAAATAAAGAACTTGATAGTAAATACCATAACGAGAAATGATAGAGATTAGGCATTTTTCACAATAGAGTGCTTTTGAAAATCAATATAAAGAAGCGATGAGGCATAATTTAACCTCATCGCATATTTCATTAATATCCCATATGATGATGGTACGGCATATGGTGATGATGATGACCCATGTCATGGTGATGGTGTCCCATGTGATGGTGATGGTGTCTCATATGATGCGGCATATGGCAAGGCTCAGGTGGCATTTCACAAAGTGTATGGGTCTCGCAACATTCATCCACTACAGCCTCAGTACAAGGGAAATGATACTGATGATCAATCATATGCTTATTAACTGTTGTTACATGTGTTGGCTGTACATGTGGTACAACTGTATGGATGTAATTAGTGCGTACATATTCCTCTGGTGGACAACAATGTGGTGGCTCAAATTGAGTTGGGCCCATTTGTGGTGGACAACAATGTGGACCTGCATGATGATGATGATGGCGCATATGTCTATGCATGGTAAAACCTCCTGTTTTGATAAGTTGTGGTTCATAATTAACATATGAGATGGAAGACAGTATGGTCTATTTGTATGCCTATTAAGGGCTGGTTAAATCTCTTAGGCAATCAAAATAGGTTGATTTAGAAGAGTTTCATACCAATTTTAATGACGTGAACTATCATCGAAAGGAGAAGAGATGTAATGCATGTCAAAATTTAATGGATTTATAACCATTTCTATAATTTTTTTATGGTTGGGTAGTTTATTATAGTTTGACAGTGCACAATATGTAAGGGAGAACGTACTGAAAGAAAGACATTTGAATTAATCATTTAGAAGAAATGGGCTAAATTCAAAAGTAGTAGATGGTACACATAAAAGATTAGCTAAAGAATAATTGAGTTTTGTTAAATTGTTTTTGTTAAAAAGAAGAAGTTCGGATTTATGAGATGAGGAATTATTACAATAAAAAATTATTTTGAACTGTATAAAAATCCGGTTTTTTGTTAGGTTTAATCGAATATATTGTAGGTTTTACAATGGTTTTGCAACATGAAAATGTTATAAAATCATGAATAAAGATGGTATTATTCTAAGTTAAACCGATTACTTCATTGTCATCAATCGATTGCAGACAATTCCGAAAATGGATATGGTACTAAATTTCTCTATATTGTTGAGAGTAGTACCGTTATAATGGAATTGATGATACAGAGTTTCAAAACTAAGTGGAAAATATGGGAATAACGACAGTAGCATTAATGAATACTATATTTAAGAAAAGTATAGGGTGAATTTACGATACAAATTTTTTACACTATGATGAAACTCTTCTATTTGTGAAATTGAATGATCGATTAAAATGCTTGAAATGGAGCATTAGGTGAAGTATGGCTTAATGTATTGGATGTTAATAATAAAAAAGTAGTACTTGGGCATTCCTTGGTTACTTTTTAGAGGAATGTTTTTTTATTTTATCCGTATTCCATTTTTATGAAAAATGATATACATATCTTGGCGGTTTAACAGTACATAACTAACAAGCCTGATGTATACAACTTCGATAAAACTAAGAAATGAGGCTTTTAATTATGAAAAAATACCCTACTTCTTCATACTTTTTCTTCATAATCCCCTCTCTTATTGGTGTCCTATTATTCATGACACCGGTCTTAACGGAAGAAGGATGGAAAGTTCCAATTGCTATTTTAGCAAATTTATTAGCAGGTGTTATTGCTCCTGTTATTAGTTATATTACTATTATTATGTTTGCGATTTCGGCAATTGGTTCACTCATTGCCAAATTCATTCCTCGAAATAATACAAAGAAACCTAGTATTTTAGATACATTATTTTATGTAAATTGGTTTTGGACAATTGTACGAGTAATCGGTTTAGTATTTGCATCAATGGTTGTGTTTGATTTTGGACCATCAGCAATTAACAATGAAAATACTGGTGGATTATTAATGAACCCAGACGATGGTTTGGTAACATTTTTGTTTACGATTTTCTTATTCGCAGGTCTACTATTACCGTTTTTAACAAACTTTGGCTTGCTTGAATTTTTCGGAACGATGATGGTGAAAATCATGCGTCCTCTCTTTAGAAGTCCTGGTCGTTCATCGATTGACGCACTTACATCGTGGGTTGGTGATGGAACAATTGGTGTTCTAATGACGAGTAAGCAATATGAAATGGGGAACTACACGAAAAAAGAGTCCGCTATTATTGCAACGAGCTTCTCAGTTGTATCCATCACTTTCTGCATCGTAGTACTAGATACAGTGGACTTGTCACGCTATTTCATTCCATATTATTTAACGGTTGTACTTTGCGGTCTTGTGTTAGCGATAATTATGCCACGAATTTATCCGCTTGCTAATAAGGAAGATACTTATATCGATGGTACTCCATTAGATTTATCGCGTGAGGAATTACCAAAAGGCTATAATTCTGTGTCACATGGCTTAAAAAATGCTTTAGCCGTTGCACATGCAAATCGAGATCCACGTCAATTTTTAAAAGACGGGTCCAGAAATGTTGTGGACTTATGGATTGGCGTAGCACCAATCGTTATGGCATTTGGTACTATTGCTTTGATGCTTGCCGAATTCACTAGTGTTTTCACAGTTTTAGGGAAGCCATTCGAGCCTATATTAACAGTGCTTGGTTTACCAGAAGCAGCTGAAGCAGCACAAACAATGGTTGTTGGTTTTGCCGATATGTTCCTTCCGTCCATTTTAGGAGCAGGAATCGAAGCTGAAACTACACGATTTGTGATTGCTGTCGTTTCTGTTACACAACTTATCTATATGTCTGAAGTCGGTGGACTAATTTTAGGTACAAAAATTCCGCTGAAGTTTTTTGATTTAGTTGTTATTTTCTTATTACGTACAATTATTTCACTACCAATCGCAGCATTAGTTGCACATTTAATCTTCTAGACTAATAAGGCAATTGTTCGTATTTACTAATACGGACAATTGCTTTTTCTTGTCAGGGAAGATTAACTGTGGGAGATGGGGAAAAACCCGCGCTTCAGGGGAAATACCCGCGCTTCAGAGGAGAATACCCGCGGAAGAAAGGGAAATACCCGCGCTTCAGAGGAGAATACCCGCGGAAGAAAGGGAAATACCCGCGCTTCAGGGGAGAATACCCGCGGAAGAAAGGGAAAATACCCGCGCGTCAGAGGAGAATAACTCGCGAAAGAAGGGTGAATACGTGTTGTTCCCTCCAAGGCCTTAAAATATTTATGATATAAAAAAACAATAAATAACAGTGAACATCATGTAACTTGCCACATAAATTCATTGAATTGGGAAAAACTACACTTAAAGTGATACTGAGGTGATAAAATGGACAGAATTTTTTCTCTCTGCTTAAGTTCCTGTTATTTATTGTTTTCTCAACCAAGTGATGCCTATATAAATGATTCGCTTACTCCTTATGAAGAAATTTATCCTGAAATAGGCTATAAAACGGTTGAAGCGGCTGCCTCCGATTTTGAACGGCACTTTCATCATGAACTAAAGCTACCACTTCGAGTACCTCCTATTAGTTTTACCCATCATTTTGGTCGGTTTAATGATCTTGATGGTGATATGAATGATTTTTTTGAAGTTACATTTATTAATAATCAACTTCCTGAGCATCATTATAAAATAACTGTTCGACCTATTCAGTTTAAGTTATCATCTAAAAAGGAATATATAGTAAAGACATTCGGCTTGAAAAACGGAACAACAGCAACCTATATGGAAATCTCAGGTTTCAATGTTCTTGCCTTTGAAAGAGGAGATTGGCAATATATGCTGTGGATTGATAACAGGGTTTCAAATAAGGTGACGCCTGAAGTGTTAGTCGATATCGCCAATTCCATTGACTATACAATGCAAGAGGATGATCGTGGTTAATTTTTCAACTTTCTCAATAAAAAAATGCCAAGACCTTTAATTTGGACTTGGCATCATTTTCTGATTAACGTAAAAGCGTACTGTCGAACCCCTCAAGTTGAATTATGCGGGATTTACAGAAGCATTTCGGATCGCCATCGTTAGGATAGAGTAGAGTAAAATACTAAAAACTAATAAACTACTTACTAGGGTAAAGGTAGACGTATTTGATAGTAGGTCAAACAAAGAAGAATACCACTTGAAAATGATTGTAACAATTGAAATTAAGGCGAGTAACCCTATAAAGCTGTAACCGCCAATAGTTCCTAAGCGATAAAAGACAACATTCAGCAAAAGGCCGGCTGTTAGGAAGAAGAGCAGTAAAACAGTATCAAATGCCATCGTTTGTAAAAATGATGGGGAATTATTAAAAAGTAAAATAGGATGAATAATGAATATGTTAGAAACGAAAGTAATTATTTTTTGTGTACAACCAATTATGAAGGCACCTACTAAGCTCCAACAGATGAAAAAGAGCCCCACATTGAACATAAATTGCAAGCGGCATAAACCAAGCCTTAAAAAATAGGACAAGGTTTTATTTAGTAACTTTGCTGCCATGACACTGGAAAAGATATAAACAGGTATAGAAATCATGATGGAAAAAGAATAAATATGCAGTTCAAAAAAAGTATCTATGAAAAGCGAAAATAGGACGATTGAAAATAAAATGCACCAAAAAGTTATAATTTGTTTTTTATAGCTTTGAAATAATACATACAAACTACCCTTTACTGTATTCATTTAATAGTCCTCGCTTTCTGCTGTTTACTTAAATACACCAACATATCTTGTAATGAAACACGTTCAAGCATAATATTCTGTCCTTCAATGGATTGACCATCAGTGAATACAATTGCAGTTAGCTCCTGCATAAACGTATGCTTATAAATACTCTTTAGACCACTAATTGCCTGCTCAACATCAGAAGGACTACCTTTTACTGCAACAATATGCTCATGCCATTCCTCCGCTGTTTTCTGAAACAGTAATTGTCCTTCGTGTAAAATAAGTATTTCCTCAAATAGCTCACTTGCTTCATCAATTAAATGTGTAGACAAAATAAAAAGTCTTGGATTGTCGGTTTGTTGTTCAATCAATAAATCATAAAATGTATTACGAGCAGCTACATCAAGTCCGATATAAGGCTCATCAAAGATCGTAATCCCTGCATTACTCGCAAAGCCTGTGATGATTCCTAACGCAGACACCATTCCTTTTGATAAACTGCGCACCTTTTCCTTTGGATTTAGAGCAAAAACTTCTAGTAGCTCCATTGCGAGATTCGCATCCCATTTCGGATAAAAGAAGCTATTCGCCTTTAACGTTTGTGCTATTGTCATCTCCTCTTGAAAGTTTCGACTCTCTGCCACAAAACAAATATCACGTAAAATTGCAGGTGCATTGAAAACATTTTCGCCATTTACGGAGATGCTCCCATTAGACGTAGCGATAAGTCCTGATAATAAATTTAAGAATGTTGTTTTGCCAGCGCCATTATGACCCAAAAATCCAATGATTTTAGGACCTTCGATTGAAAAATTGATATTTTTTAAAGCTTCCCTATGTTTATATGATTTACTAACATTTTTCGCTTCGATTATCATACGTTAACCCCTTTGTAACATATTTTGTAATTCTTCATCTGAAATACCTAATCTTATTGCCTCTTTCTTTAATGGCTCTATATGTTGCTGAAAGAAATTTTCCTTACGCTCTGCAATTAATATCTCGCGAGCATTAATACTAACAAACATGCCGACACCGCGTTTTTTATAAATTACACCTTTATCCACTAATTCGTTCACGCCCTTTCCAGCTGTTGCAGGATTAATTTGATATTCCTTTGCAAATTCATTTGTGGATGGAATGCGATCTTCGGGTTGCAGATGTCCATCTAAAATTCCATCCTCTATTCGTTCGCGTATTTGCTGGAAAATGGGCTTTTCATTGTTTAAAGAATGAATCACAATCCACCTCCTTGGTTATATGGTTAATTACTTATGTAACTAACCATATAACGTAAGGATATTTTTGTCAATACATTTGATAAGAAAAATTGTAGTTGTACAGAACAAATAAAGTTGGAACCGGAATAATAAATGGAACCGTACAAAAAAAGTTGGAATCTGTGAATAAGTATTATGCCACCTTATTTTCAGAATAAATCTAAAACTTGATGAACTATTATGGAAAAGAAGATGGACAGTACTACCACGGATACTGTGAAAGATTCCTAGTCTTATTGGTTTTGAAGAAACAAGTAGATAGCGGAAATTGAATTATCAAATATAGATAATTATATTTTCTATGTGAATCCTTATCGTGAGGAAGATAGAAGTAAGGGTACGGAAGATATTGAAAATCAACAATATGGAAGGGCTCGCCATCATGAACTTTCAAAAGGTGTAGCCTTTTAATTAAGATTGATAATTTATAACAAAGCTCGATAATTTTAAATAAAGATTGATTAAAATCATCTCCCATCTATAGGTTTAATTAGTTGAGAGATGGTTTTTGTGTTGGATATTTATGTTAATACTATCACTATAAAGTTTGTGAAGAAATGTACTTAAACTCCCATGAAAGAACGTAATAATCTTTCATTTTCTGTGGTGTAGCGCTGGTTTTTGCGCTACATGGATGGCTAACGGGGCAGTTTGCTTCAATAAGGACGATACGACCTAAAGGCAGACTTTCTATATGTCTGCCAATTTTTTATAATTTTTGTAACGAAACTCACTTTACTTAGTCTTAATTATGAAAGGAGGTAGAAATGTGACTGAGTTTGAGAGTATATACAATCAATATTTCCGAGATGTTCACTCGTTTGTATTATCATTAAGTCGCAATGAAAAGATAGCAGAAGAAATAACACAAGAAACTTTTTTTAAGGCTTTAAAAAGCATTGATAAATTCAAAGGCAATTGCAAAATCAATGTATGGCTTTGTCAAATAGCAAAAAATACATACTTTACCTATCTCGATAAACAAAAGCGATATGCTACAGACGATATACCAGAAGAAATAAGCGAGAATAGCATTGAATCAATGATAGTGAATAAAGAAGAAACCTTCCGTTTACATAAGGTCTTACATCGCTTAGAAGAGCCTTATAAAGAAGTTTTTACATTAAGAGTGTTTGGAGAACTGTCCTTTAAACAAATAAGTCAACTTTTTGAAAAAACGGAGAGTTGGGCAAGAGTAACATTTCACCGAGCTAAAGGTAAAATTCAAGATTTACTGAGGGAGGAATAGATATGAGTAATAAAGTGTCATGTGAAATCATTAAAGATATGCTTCCGTTGTATTATGACGATGTATGCAGTGATGAGAGCAAAAGGATGGTAGAAGAACACCTTGTTGGGTGTCATAATTGTAAAAACGAATTAGATAGATTAAATGCTGATTTTAAATTACCGAAAGAAGAAATCGAAACAATTAGAAATGATAGTAATGTTATAAAAAATATTTCTTCTTTTTGGAATCAGTCAAGAATTAAATCCTTTATGAAAGGGATAATTATTAGTGCATTATTGTTTTCGCTTATCATTTTGGGGTATTTTGGCTTGTTTAATTGGCAAATCATAAGCGTTTCAACTGATGAGGTAGAGATAAAGAATGTAAGCCAATTGGCAGACAGCAAAATTTTCTATTTTGCTGAGACAAATGATGGTTATAGTTTGGATAGGTTAAATTACGATATGGATAAGGAAGGTAACTTTTATATTACTCCTTTACGACCAATAATTAAGCAAGAAGCACAACCACATAACGGTTTGGAAAAAAGATATCATTTTATTGACATTAAGTACCAGGAAGAAGCTCGTGGTAAGGAGATAAAAAAGATTTATTATGGAACTCCAAAAGATAAAATTTTGATTTGGGAAAAGGGAATGGATTTACCAAAAGTAAGTGAAGAAATAGAAAATATGTATTATAATGGTAAATAATGTTAATATAAAATGTAAATAATTTTATTTAGGAGTGCAACTATGAAATTATATAGGATTTTTAGGCATTGTATTTATTAAGGTTGTAGGTATTTGTGCTGTATATGGAACTAAATATTCTTGGATAAGCCAATGAATCAAGAATATACCAAATGAATATTGACTTACTAAATTAATGATTTTTAGTTTCGGCGTAATTTGTCCACATGCTAAAATGCACAAAGTTATCGAAATGATAAGCAAAATCATATCTAATCGTCTTGATATGATTTCAGTAGCTCCCAAATTATAGTTTATAGCCAATATGCATGTTGAAAGAATAACGAAAACTAGCGTTGCGAATTTGTATTTAACAATATTTAAGGCAACCCATTTATAATGTGTACCGATTAAATAAGCAATTGTAAAATAAGGAAGCCAACCAATAAATAGTAAACGAACAAGATTATCATTTTCTATAAAGAAATCAACATTCAGCTTTACAAGAATCATATATAAAATAGCGAGTGTAAGTAAAATAGGAGTTAGCCAGACGCTTGATAGCTGACATTTTTTAATAATAAAGAACAGAATGTATAACTGAAAGATTGTCATGACAAACCATCCTGAAAAATCTCCTAAAACAATATGACGATAAAGCGCATTCCAAAAACTTTCATCATAATGAAGCGCTGCGTTTACTGCGTATAAAATACTAGCCGCCACAAATGGAATATAAACGAATTGAAACCGCCGGCGTAAAAATTTTTGGGGCAGCTCAGCTTGATAGCGTTTAGCTAAAATAATGATAGACAATAGAATGAAGGCTGGCGTCGCAAAACATAATACTAATCTAAAAATTGATAGTACGGATTGTCGATGTAGCCGTTAATAATTTCCATATTGGTTGTAACGTGTAATAACACGATAGATATGCAGGCAATTGCCCTCAAAACATTCCACTCATACACCATTTCAATCACCCACATTTACGTAAATTTGAAGGCATCAACTAGCAAGTTGTACCTAACTATTTATATGAGTAAAGTATTCGCAGTAAAACACATTGATATAGAGGGTTGAAAATTTTTAATAATTTAGAGAAGGTGCATATGTTTCCTATGGTATTCTTCTGTTGGAAGTATGACAATCTTTGATGGTATAAATGTCAGCATCGAGATGTACATTTTTGCTTGTCTAAGCAGGTACACTTTCGCTCAAAATAGCTTCTCTATTCATGTGAATGATTAATTACAATTCGACATGGAGACTTCTACTGCATGAATCGGCAGGCAAAACCCAGCTACTACAAGAGCTGACTAGCCAAACAAGGCTATCATGCTCGCCACTCCAAGTGAAGCTGTCATATACATTGGTGAGCAAAATGTCCATGGTTATATGAGCATTTTGTACATACTTATAAGCGCATTTATAGATGGAACTCCCACAACAAAAAAATATTTAAAAGAATCCTTCCAATTCCATGTTTATAGCTCCATTTTTGCATATGTGCCATGTTACCGCGGAGCATATACTGTGGATGAGAAGGGGGGAGGTGAGCGTTTATGAGAATTAACTGGAAGATCCGTCTTCAGCATAAACCGTTTTTACTGGCGATATTTTCATTGATTTTATTACTCGCACAGCAAGTAGCAGCTATTTTTGGCTATGATTTAACGAGTGCAATGAGTGAGCAGCTAACGTCCGTCTTAAATACCGTATTATCAATTCTCGTTTTAATGGGGATTGTCGTAGATCCAACTACACGGGGAACCAGTGATAGTCAACGTGCCTTAATGTATCGAAGACCTAGATAAAAGGGAAGTAAAAATAAATTTAAAGTGTAATTTTACAATATGGATAAATGTGTTATAATGTTAAAAAATTGATGAAGTGGGGAGGATGATTGAATGTCGCTTGAAATGGAACAGAGGGTTGCCAAGCTCGAACAGGAAATGATGGATTTACGGCAGGAATTAGAGGACTTAAAGCGTCAACAATCTGTTGAAAAAATAAGTACACTAAGTGCCAGAAAAGCCATGATTGAGCAATCTACGCCAAAACCAGCGCAAAACCTAAAGCCAAATTCGAATCCAAATCCGAATCCAAAGCCAAAAACAATGACAGCTCCAGAAAAAAAGATGCAGCCACAGCGAACATTGGAGGAGCGTATTATGTGGGCACTTCCAAAATTATTTATGGTTATTTTAGTGATGGGGGTGCTTTGGGGCCTTAAACTCGTGAGTGATTATGGCTTTTTATCGAACGAGGTTAAAATCATCCTCGCTTATGCATTATCTCTTGCCTTAGCCGCAATAGCTTATGTGTTGGAGCATAAAAAAATAGGATCACCAGCCATAACAATTTCCTTATACGGCGGGGCATTTATTGTTGGGATATTAACAACAGCCGCTAGTGCAATATTGTATGAAATTATAGGTTTAACGATGGCACTTGTTATTGCCGTTGTTTATATCGGCTACGGTATTGCTATTAGCTTTTTAAAGAAAAATGAGGTATTAACAGTGTTTGTAGCATTCACCTCACTATTACTACCTTATTTACTAGAATATATGGATTTTAGTCCTGTTATTATTTTAATCTATGTGATTGTGCTATTTACGATGCTGCAATTGGTCATTCATCACCACAAGCAGAAATTGGCACTCTATATAGCAACCTTTTTCTCTGTGCTAGCTGTCAGCATTGTAGCGTTTATGAACGATGACAATCAAGCAGTTTTTGCAATAGGTTTGCTTGTTGTCCTATCTATTTTTTACACGAGTTGGTGCCGTTTATATAATGCAGAGTCTAAATGGAAACATATTCATGTTGGACTCCAATTTAGCCTTGGAACCTTTAGTTTATTGCTCATGAACTTTATCATTAGATTTATTGAATATAACGAAGCACTATTACTCATATTAGTCATCTTATTTGCGGTTTTAGCGGGTTATGGCTATAAGCAAAAATGGCAGGAGGCATTTGATAGTGCCGTAACACTCGCATTTATTACACTATGTAATACGCTACTAGTTATGAATTTACCAGAGAAAGTGGATCATTTATTAATCCCATTCATCATCTTTGCAGGCGTTATGATGGGTTTACGTTTGCGAGCAAGTATGATGAAGGTTGTCGGCTCATTTTTATTTGCGATTGCACTCGCTTTAAGCTTTATTATTCATGAGCCGACACCATTGTTCAGCATAGATCATGTTAGCTTGATAATGCCGGGAATATATCTCCTAATTATTTATGTATATGCGAGACGTCCAAAAGAGACACTGACATCCTTCGAAAAGTTTATGAAGGAAATGTATGTGGTTGATATTGTAGCGGTTATTACGGCTGGTTATTTCTTAGCCTATATCGGAAAGCTGGATGGAACGTACTTTGCAAGTGTTGGTAATATCCCGCATCTAACGTGTTTGATCCTCGCTTTACTATTCGTGGGATCACTTTTAGTACCAACAAAATACAAGGGTCGTGCATTAACGCCAGTCCTTAGTGGATTTTTCGTTCTCTTCACCGTAATGCTTGAAATTATTCCGTACAATATGCAGGGTGTCGAGTGGCTAAATATAGTAACAAGAATCGTGTATATTGCTGTGATCGTAGCAATTATGATTGATGTACTGATGAAGGGTCGCATTTATCAAATCTATCAAGAGCAAGCAGAGAAACTTCTAGACCAAATTGTAAGTGCAGGTATTGTGCTTACGATGATATCGGTTTGGGGTCTCATATACCAACTTTCCTATAATAGTTTGCTTGATTGGAAACTAAGCATTGCCTTTTCAACGATCACATTATTCCTGACAGCGAGTATTTCGCTATGGCTTAGCACTGTGCGTAACTTACAAACATTACGCCTAACAGGTTTTGTCATCTTAGTGATTGCGTTTATTAAGCTTATATTCTTTGATTTATCCGCTTTAGACTTATTAATACGAGCAATCCTGTTTATTTCGATAGGTGGGATTGGGTTGCTGTTGTCGGGTAGGTTGTTGAAAAAATAAAAAGAAAAAGAGATTCCAAAGTTTTTTGGAATCTCTTTTAAAATCTTCAGACAAATAGGCTAGAACTCTTTCGGATTTCTTATATTCTTTTCAGCACTTAGAAGTCTACGAAGTTTCTATTGGTGCATCAGGATTAATAAAGTCACCATCTGTAGAATATTTTTGTTTTTCTGATGGAGAAAATAGATCTAAATTTAATTTAGATTTATCAAATTTATGGCGCGTGTTTGAGCCAACTGCATCAATCTTATTTCCTATGATAGTTCCAAAAATCTGTGAACTACCACTGAAATTTAAAGAAGCATTAGGAACTAATATAACACTATGGTGATCTTCATTTCCAAACATAGTATTTCCAGTGACATCCATAGTTTTATTACTAGCAATTAATAGATTTCCTGAAATATGACCATCAGAAGTTATACTTACAGCACTATTTTTGACATATAAGTTACTTTCAAATTTTTTAGAAACATTTATAGCACTAGGTCCCTCGTAGTAAACTGTTGTATCAAAAGGACTTCTTTCATTACTAGAAAAATTTACAATAGATAGATCATTTTTCACCAGTAGATTTAATTTACCAGTACCTTTAATTTGAATATGTCCGTTACTTGCATTTAAGTGATCAATAACAAGAGTCCTGTTTTGATTGCCAACATCAATCGTTAAAGTTAAATTGCTGTTAATGGAGACGTTTTTAATATAACTATTATTAGTTAGAGTAATTATTTTTGCCTGGCCTCCACTAAGTGATAAGTCATTTATCTTTTCAAAATTTGAGCTATCAACATTTAGAAATGGAGGAAGCTCGGGAATTTGCGCATTTACAAATGACTGATTTTCACAGTTGTTATTGTTCGGGGTTTCGTGCCTATCACTTAATTTATTTAAATAGTAGTTATAATCTACATTTTCACTAGCTAAATATTGATTAAACTTTTCTTCGTTCTCAGCTTTAATATTAGTAGTACTATCGCCTTTATGATAAATAATATCCCCCATCGAATATCTTTTTCTTCCTAAACCCGTAGCCCAGTTTGTCGAATCTTTAACACTTTCTTTCCCGAATATCACTCCGCTAATATCGGAACCTTTTTCATTTAAAAAGTTTTTATGGGCATATACAAATCCATCTGTTTTTGTTGCATCAATGCCTACCTTAAGGTTAATGTTACCCATAGAAAAAATATTACCGTTAATACGTGGAGAACCACCGCTAGCTATTATATTGCCTTTAGAAATTATATCTTTATTAAATGTTGCTCCATTTTTAATAATTATATTATTTAATGATATGACATCACCATTAATAGTGGATGTATTAGTAAATGTAATTGCTCCTTTTGCATAAATATTCTTTCCGAGAGTACCTGTATTATTAATTGTTAAATCATTTAATGAAACAATGTCAGCATCAGTATTTAGTGTATTCGTTGTTGTAAATGAGTTTGTTAACATGCCATAGCAGAAATTATAGTTAGTGGAAGGTGGAACTTCTTCATCTTCGGATTTTTCCTTCACAGGTTTTTTGATCGTAAAGGTTTGTGATAGTGTTCTAGACGTTCCATCAATTTTTGCTTCGGATTTTAAGGTGTAAGTATATGGTTGATCTTTTATTAATGTTACCTGGGATGAAGGTTGAAGCCCTTTTTGTTTTTCGTAATTTGTTACTTCAGCCCATTTCCCAACTTCAGCCCATTTCTCAACTTCAAGTCCATTTATTTTCTGAGTTAAATATTCATCTGCTAACTCGAGGTATTCTTTTTCAATTTTATCCCCATCTTTTTCTATATCAAAATTCGCATTATTATTATACTTGTTTAAAAACGGAATTAAGACAGACTCAAGTTCATTATTAATTTCTGCTCTCTTTACATTTAAATCAGCCTCGGCAATATAAAATACAGATTGGTCATTGCGCTCATGTTTCGTAATATTTAATGTGTTTGATGTTATGAACATTAATCCGAGCCCTAGTACTGAAATTAAAACAATAACGAAGAGGGCAATTAGAAAAGTATAACCATGTTCATTTTTTAGTAAATATTTTTGTCTCACTTTGTTCCCGCCTTTCTTAAATATAATTCAGCAGAAAATTTTTTACCTTGTACATTTGTAATTATTATTGTAATGGCTTGCCCAGTAAAATTAATTTCAAAATCCTGAACACCTGTAGAGAAAATAACACCATTTCTATTTATGCTTTGTTTCTCTTTATCTAAAACAAATTGTATTTCTCCTTCAAATCCTCTGTTAATAGTTAATTCTGTACGGTAGTTTGAAGAAACAGTATTTGGATTTTTACGTATTTCTTTTGTAATCACCTTTAAAGCATAGGCGGCATCATTAATATTTTTGTTTGTCTCAGCTTGTTTGTGATAATTAGTTGAGCTTTGGGAAAGGACAGAATAAATTATTAGGGCAATCAGGCTTGAAATGACGATAACGGCTAAAACTTCGACAAGTGTTAAGCCAGATTCCTTATGTATCTTCATTATCTAGCCTCCATTCATAGATGCTCTCCATTTGAGCTTTTATAGCAGCGTTTTCGCATGCTTTACCTTTTTCACATGCATATATAGTAAAGCGAGTTAAATTTCTATCTAAATCCTCATATTTAATCTTAAGTCTATAGTTAAATACTTCGCCTTCTTTCGTAAAGGAATCCACATCTTGTTTAAAACCAATCCTTGAAACGGCTAGAATAATATCTTTTCTTTTTTTTATATTAGTATCATTTTTTTTGATTAATGTACTTTGAGTAATGTTATAAAGCTCTTCCATTTCCTTCTGAGCATAGTAAGTAGCATCAAAGATGGTGCTGGATGTCTTCGTTGTTTTCGCGGTACTAATAAAAAATGAGAAAAAGCTCAGTAGAATAATCGTGATGATTACGAGCGAAGCAAGAACTTCAACAAGTGTAAATCCTTGTTGCTTTTTTTTTATAAACATAAAATCACTTCCATTCTTCAATAAAATATAAAATTCTACGCATCAATCCATTCTAACTTCCTTTTTCTTTTAGTGAAAAAATATATGTATTTACATGAATAAGGAAAATTTACATATCTATTATACTTTCAGCTAGTTTGATATACCTTCCTGTAAAGAGGCAAAAGTGTTTTGAATGTGTCGAATATTTTTAATAAAATTCGATAATTATTTGTGTTTTATAGGTCTTATCACCTCTTTCTTTATGTTTTTTTGAAACTAATTAAAAAGAAATAAGTACTTTACTAATTTATTACGGAAAAAGTATTGTATTTTGTAATTGAATTATAGTATTTTTTATATAGTAAAGGCAATAATTAATAAGGACATTTACTCATAAAGGATTTTAACGGAAGGTGAGTGTCGATGAACAGATACATAAAAAAAATAGTAGGAACAATTGTTTTATTATTTACATTAATTGGTGTAAGCCTATCTCTTATGCTAGAAAACAGTACTGTATTTGCAAATGGACATAGTAGTTTGTCGACAATCGGCGATATTGAAATAGGTAATCTAAAAGAAAATGAGTTAGAAATGAAGCTTCAAGAAGCCATTGATGCGTGGGCTGAAACACCTATTACTGTAAATGCAGGAGAGGTAAGTATTACTTTTCCATCTAATAATTTGTCATTTGATATATCTTCAGTAATTACTCAGTACAAGTCATTGACAGAAAAGCCTTGGTATGCATTTTGGCAAAAGGACAAAGCTGTACATATTCCGATTCCAGTAACAGCTAACGAAACAGTAGTTCAACAAGTTGAGTCAGTTGGAGCCTGGGATACAGAAAAAACACTTCTTCAAATAACAACACAGGCAAGCAATTTAAAAGATCATGAAATGGAAGCGGTCGTCAAGAAGGATTTCACGCAAGCAGAGGAAAGAATTGCTTTTCAAGTTGCTGAGGTACCTGGAGCGGTACAAGACATATCCAAAATTACGTCATTATTAAATGATGTGTTAATCGTTCCAAATCAACCTATGTCATTTCTTGCTTTACTAGGTGAACAATCGAATTTGGTAAATGAAGCAAGCCTAAATTTTATTGCATCCATACTTTATAGTGTATTACTTCAAACCGACTATGAAATTCTAGAGCGTCATTCTCAACAAATCATACCTTCATACTTACAACAAGGTATTGGAGCAGATGTAAATCCCTTTTTAGAAAAAGACCTCCAGTTTATTAATAAATCAAATCAACCTGGGAAACTGAAAACAACGCTTGAGGGAAATAAATTAAAAATAGAAATCTTTGCAGCAACAAAGGACAAGGAAATAAAAGTTCGTGTAAGCAAAGATAAAATTGTTAAACCACGTGTTATTTATCGCTATTCGGATGAGTTAAAGGCCGGTCAAGAACGTATAGAGCAAGAAGGTCAAGAAGGTGTTCGTATTGAGGTTTACCGTTCAATTGTTGAGAATGGTGCAACGAAAGAACAATTAGTAAGCAAAGAGTACTATGCACCACAAAATCGGATAGTGACTCGTTCATCAAGAGAACCTGTCTTAGTGACTGCTTCAACACAAAATGAAGGGACAACCGATCCGGATTTAGAAATGGATTTAGATGGCGATGGCTTACCAGATACTGCACCATCAACTACAGTCGATTCTACACAAGAAGATGGACCTGAAATTGTCTATGGTTACTATGACAAGGGTGGCAATTTTGTACAAACAAGTCCGTAGTGAATGGAGGGAAGTACATGGTAGCGAAGGCAGGGCGTAAACGTTTAGGAGATTTACTTGTTGAATCCGGCGTAATTACAGATGAGCAATTGGATTACGCATTATTGACAAAAATGAAAGATGAGAAGTTAGGAGATTTTCTTATTAAGGAGAATTTTTTAACAGAGCAACAACTTATTGAAGTACTAGAATTTCAGCTTGGTATTCCACATATTAGCTTAAATCAATTTTCTATAAGTCCTGAATTATTGCAACTAATTCCAGCAGAGCTTGCGAAGCGGACAAATATTATGCCAATTCGTAAAGAGAAAAATAAATTATTTATCGCAATGGAAGACCCAATGGATTATTTTGCAATAGAAGAAGTACGAATGACAACCGGCTGTCAAATAGAGACGAGTATCGCGGCCAAAGATGATTTATATCGCACAATTACAAAATATTATGATTTACAGGAATCCATGGATGCAGCGTTATTAGATATAGGAACGACTGGGACTGACACTCAGGAAGAAATAGAAAATGAGGATTCCCCCATTGTTCGATTAGTAAATCAGATCATAGCGAATGGCGTAGCACAGCGAGCAAGCGATATCCATTTTGATCCACAAGAAACGGAACTACGTGTTCGCTATCGAGTAGATGGTGTTCTTCGTACCGAACGATCATTGCCAAAGCATATGCAAAATGTTGTGCTTGCTCGTATTAAAATTATGGGTAACTTAAACATTACTGAAAACCGTATTCCACAGGACGGTCGTATTAAGACCAATGTTAATTTCAGACCTGTAGATATTCGATTATCCACATTGCCAACCGTTTATGGGGAGAAGGTCGTTATGCGGATTTTAGATTTAACAACTGCGGCAAATGATATTGATAAATTAGGCTTTAGTGAATGCAATGAAGCTCTTTTCCGCAAAATGATAGCACATCCAAATGGCATTATGCTGATAACTGGACCAACGGGCTCAGGGAAATCCTCAACTTTATACGCTGCTCTTACTCATTTAAATGAGGAGGGAGTAAATATTATTACGGTAGAGGACCCAGTGGAGTATCAATTAGATGGCATCAATCAAATCCAAGTAAAGGAAGAGGTTGGTTTAACATTTGCGGTCGGCTTACGTTCGATTTTACGACAGGACCCTGACATTGTGATGATTGGGGAAATTCGTGATCTTGAAACTGCACAAATTGCAATTCGTGCTTCACTCACAGGACATTTAGTGTTAAGTACCTTACATACAAACAATGCAGTAGAATCCATTTCACGCTTACATGATATGGGGATTGAACCATTTCTTTTATCCTCTTCACTTATAGGAATTATGGCGCAAAGATTAGTACGTGGAGTCTGTCGAGATTGTGCAGAGCCTTATGTATTTACTACACGTGAACTTGAAATACTAGAGGAGAATGGCATAGAGGGTGTGACTCATGGTAGGAAGGGGCGTGGATGTCCCGCTTGTAATCATACTGGCTACCGTGGACGTATGGCTATTCATGAAATTTTACCAGTCGATCGACAAGTAAAGGACATGATTTTAAGTCGCATGGGGGATATGGTTTTACAAGATTATATGAAGCAAAAGGGTTATCACACATTATTAGTAGATGGACTTTTAAAGGTCGTAGCAGGCCAAACGACCACATCAGAAATTTTACGCGTGGCAAGCGCAGACTAGGATGTGATAGGGATGACAGCATACTCAATTGTAGAATTGTTAACACGAGCATTTGAAGAAAAAGCATCAGATTTGCATTTAACAAAAGGCATTCCACCTGTTTATCGTATTCATGGAAAGCTTGAACAATATGGATCGATACCATTAGAGACAGAAGACCTGAAAGACATGGTAAAAGATATTCTTCCAGATCATAAAAAGCAAGAATTTGAAGAAAAAGGTGAGACTGATTTTAACTTTTCATTGCCTGGGAAATGTCGATTTCGTGTGAATGCATATCATCAACGCAATGAAGTAACGGTTGCGGCTCGCTTAATTGAAGCAATAATTCCTTCGATAGAATCACTCAATATGCCAGAGGTTCTGTATAAGCTTGCAGAAAAACCACAAGGATTGATTTTAGTAACAGGTCCTACCGGTTCCGGTAAATCGACAACATTAGCAGCAATGATTGATCATATAAATGAGACACGTTCGAAGCATATTATTACGTTGGAGGATCCAATTGAATATTTACATGCGCATAAAAAATCAATGATTAATCAACGCGAAGTTGGTGTAGATACAATGAGTTTTGCGAATGGTCTGCGTGCTTCATTGCGTCAAGATCCCGATATAATTTTGGTCGGTGAGATGCGAGATTATGAAACGATTTCAACAGCCATAACAGCTGCTGAAACGGGACATTTAGTGATGGCAACACTACATACAAGCAGTGCACCAACAACAATTGACCGCATTATTGATGTGTTTCCACCACATCAGCAAAGTCAAATTCGTGTGCAACTTGCGAATGTGCTACAAGGTATTATTTCACAGCGATTATTTGTACGTAAAGATGTAAAAGGGCGTATCGCTGCAACAGAAATTTTAGTACAAGCACCTTCCATTTCAAACTTGATCCGTAACGAAAAAATTCATCAAATCCCAAGCGTTATGCAGACAAGCAAGGCATTGGGCATGCACACACTAGAATCATCAATGCAGCATTTAATCGCAACAGGGAAAATTTCTCTAGAGGATGCAAGACCCTATATGAACGCTGGTGATTATAGTTGACGGTATTTCGTTATAGTGGACGTACAAAAACAGGTACTCCTAAAAAGGGCATAATTGATGCGCCAAATAAAAAGGTAGCCATGGAAAAACTCCGTGCACAGGGCATTAATGCACGAGAACTTCAAGAATCAAATAGTATTTTACATAAAGATATATCTCTTGGAACAAAGGTTAAGCACCAAGATTTTGTTATTTACTGTCGACAATATGCAACTTTAATTCGTGCAGGCGTATCAGTTGTAGAGGCTACACATATTTTGGGTGAACAAACAAAAAGTAAGCCATTAAAACGGGCATTGAAGCAGGTGGAAGAAGATATACGTAACGGTACATCATTTTCAGATGCAGCAAGTAAACATCCAAAAGTGTTTCCTGTACTATTTGTGAACATGATGCGTGCAGGTGAGGTGACAGGAAGTATTGATGATACATTAGATCGCTTAGCTGGCACACTTGAAAAACAGTACAAAATTAAGAAGAAAATACAATCTACTATGATTTATCCAGCAATATTATCATTTTTAACGGTAGTTGTTGGCATGTTTTTAATGGTTTTTATTGTACCAACAATTATGGAAGCTTTTAAGGATATGGATTTGGAAATGCCATTCATTACAGTTATCGTCGTAGGGATTAGTGATTGGCTTATCGAATTCTGGTACTTTGTTATTTTAGCACTTATTGTGATAGTAGTTGGATTTCACTTTTTCTATAAAAATAATAAAGAGTTTCATTTTACAGTCAATGTATTTCTATTACGAATGCCTATATTTGGACAGCTGTTGCAAAAAGATGTGATAGCCCGAATGACTCGAACATTATCGACTCTTTTTAGTAGCTCGGTGCCAATTCTACAGGCGCTGACCATCGCTGAAAAAGTTGCTGGTAATCCTGTAATTGGGAAAATTGTTTTAGAGGCTCGTGATAATTTGGAAAAGGGTGGGACATTATCGGAGCCACTCGAAAAAAGCTGGCTCTTTCCACCACTTGTTACTCAAATGACTTCCATTGGTGAGAAAACAGGTTCACTAGATTATATGCTAGAGAAAATTGCTGATTTTTATGAGGAAGAAGTAGATCGTGCTGTCGATACACTGAAATCTTTAGTCGAGCCCCTTATGATACTCGTGCTCGCTTTTGTTGTCGGTATTATCGTGGCGGCTATTTTCCTACCTATGTTCCAATTATATGAAAATATGTAATTTTGTAATAATTTAAATAATGATAGATTTAGAAAATTTATAAGGAAGTTCGTGTTATTACACTTCAAATAAAAAATATAAGGGGGAAACCTACTATGTTTAAAAAATTAGTAAACAAAAAACGACTTAACAATGAGAAAGGTTTAACATTAATCGAGCTATTAGCGGTAATTGTAATTCTTGCAATTATTGCGGCGATTGCTATCCCAGCGATTGGTAATATCATTAATAAATCGAAAGACCGTGCAATTTTAGCGGAAGCTTCGAATATCCTTGCAGGAGCAAAAATTGCTTATGCTGACGGAGTTTGTGATGGTGATACAAAAGCATGTGATGAATCATCATTAAAAGATTTTGTAGAAGGTGTTGATTTGCCAACAGGTACTAAAGTGACTTATGACAAAACAAAAAAAGAATGGTCAATCAAATATCCAAGATTTGAAGATATTAAATTGCCAGATTACGAAATGACAGATAAGACAACAACTGAAAATGAACTAAATAAAAAATTAACAAAAGCAGGAGTTAAAACAGAAGCAAGTACAGGAGGAAGTGGAAGTTAAAGAAAATCAGTACAACAATCAGTCCTCCCAACCCATTCAGAAACGTTAACTCTAACGTTTCTGGCTGGGAAATGGATGACTAATTAAGGAAATTCATTGAATAGGATAAGGAGGTCTTTTCACATGTTTAGAAGAAAGAAAAAATCGCATGTTTCAATTGAATTAAAGGATTATGTGCTTCGTGCGATTGTGGCGAAAGGACCAGAGCCTAGTCAGTGGGAGGGATATGAATATCCTTTAGCTGAGAGCATCGTTGAAAATGCGACAATTATGGATGAGGTAGCACTTTTTGAAATTATAAAAGAACAGGTAGTGAAATGGACGGGGAAAAAACAGCCTGTACGTATGTTTGTACCAGATACGACGGTGCTTTTAAAAAGTTTTGAGCACCCGAAAGATATTGAAGCAGCTGAATTGCGTGGTTATGCAGAGATGGAGTTAGGGCACGCCATTCATTTACCTTTCCAAGAACCACTTATAGATGTTTATGATGCCGATCCTGAGGATGGTAAGGCCATGCTATTTGCAGCACCGTCAGAGGAAATTACTAAAATGGTTGGCATGTTGCTAGATGTTTCGTTAGATCCTGAAGCTGTGGATATTCGGGCATTATGTAATATTCGATTATTGGAGCATATGTCATTGTTAGCTCAGGACAAAACCTATTTAATTGCTGACTGGTCAATAAATGAACTCTCTATCAGTATATTTTCACAGGGACAAGTTGAATTTTTACGTTATCAATCGATTGAAACTAATTTATCGCAATGGCAGGGCAAACAAGAAGATGAATTTAGCTATCAATTTGAATATAGTGACAAAACCGATGATTATCATATGGTCGTAATGGACCAAGTTTTAGAAATTGATCGGATGATGAATTTCTTTAAATTTTCTTTACATAAAGGTGAAAAATCAGTGGATGAAATCATTATTCTTGGTGATAATCCACAGCTAACATCCATTAGTAATTTATTAGCTTCTAATTTAGCGACACCTTTGACAATTGTTGATGGTGCAAAAATAGCAAAGTTTTTTCCGGCTTTTAAAAAGGAATTTTCAACGTTGCTTGGCTTAGCTTTAAAGGAGGTTAAATGATGGTACCAGATATTAACCTTTTACCGCAGCTTGAAAAAAGGGCAGACGCTCCAAAGCTCTTCTATAGTTTGCTTATCCTAGTAGTCGGTATTGTCGTTACATATTTAATATTTTTATATTTTACGGCGAAAAGTGATCTCTCCATGCTACTTGCGGAAGAACAGTCTCTAACGACACAGGTTGAACAATTACAGCAAGAGCTGGATACAAAACAAAATGTCAATCAAGGATCATTGGAAGAGTCCATGCAATTTGTGCAGAGTGTTTCGTATCCAGTTACTCCATTAATGGAAGAAACACAAAAATTATTACCAGCCTATTCGAAATTACGTGGCTATGAATTTGGGCAAGATTTAATTAACATTACAGTTGACTTCGAATCAATGCCTGACATTTCTAAATATGTAGAGAGACTTTTAGCTAGTCTTTACTTTACAGATGCACAAATCAACTCCATTTCTAACTTTTATGTGCAAGTGGGTGGACAAAAGGAGCTAACACCGGAACAAAAATTTAAAGAAGTTCCTCGTTACTCCGTGTTAATTACAGCGACCATTGATCAAATGTTCTTAGCTGGAGGTTAACGCCCATGAATAAGCTAACAAGTAGTAAAAAATCATCTATTATGCTATTAATAGCCTTAATAGCCGCTATTTTATTTGCTTTATATTACTATTTACTTTTACCTAAAATGAATGAAGTTGAATCGAAAGAAAGCAATGTGAAGCAACTTCAACAACAAATTACTAGTTTAAATGGGCAACTAGCTAAATTAGATGAAAAGCAAGGAGTACCAACCTCAAACCTTTTAACGATGAGACAAAAACTACCGGAAACAAGAGCGATTGAAAAGGTTGTTTTAGATTTAGCTGAGATTGAAGAAGTATCAGGGACACGTATTGAGTCAATGAATTTTAATAATGATGATACATCTGTAGCACAATCAGATGTCCCTGATCCGAACATGCTTGAAAAAGCGGATGCAGAAGTCAATGGTGAGCAAGAAAATACGGAGGAGAAATCTCTCATTTCTTCTATTGCAAAGGAATCACTTCCTGCTAATTTAAAATTAATCACCTTTAATTTGGAGGTCGCTGCTTTAGACCTTAAGTCACTAGAAAGCTTTTTAAAGGAAATTGAACAATTAGAGCGCGTGATGAAAACGGATGCCATTAACTTTACTATACCAGGTGAACAGGATCAGTTAGAGAAGGACGCCGATTTAACTTTAAAAGCTACCGTACAAGTAACGACGTTCTATTATGAAGGACAACAATAATTTAACTTCTTTCAGCGGGTGTCAAAACACCTGTACCTGTCTGCATCGGTGCCGCTACGCTTTCGCGCAAAAAAACATCTGCAAGCCTAAGCACAAAGCCGATTCCAGACGCAATTATGCCGAGGCATAATTGATTGGCGCGCATACTTAAAATGTATGGGCGTCTATTAGTATAGGAGGACATAAAAATGGAAATTGCTTATACAATTACAGTTTTATTATTTGGGCTCGTTCTTGGCTCCTTTTTTAATGTAGTTGGCTTACGTGTACCTTTGAAGGAGTCCATTGTACGTCCACCTTCGCATTGTACTAATTGTCAGAGGCAGTTAACAGCGCTTGATCTGGTGCCCGTTTTGTCTTATTTATTTTTAGGTGGGAAATGCCGTAGCTGTGGACAAAAGATTTCTTGGATTTATCCATTGATGGAACTTATAACAGGTGTATTATTTGCTTTTGCTTATTGGAAATTAGGCTTTAGCGTAGAATTTTTCGTCGCCCTATTATTGATTTCATTATTAGTTATTGTTGTCGTATCAGATTTTGCGTATATGCTTATTCCTGATAAAGTACTTCTATTCTTTTTGCCATTGCTAGTTATTGGGCGTGTAGTATCGCCTTTGTCTCCGTGGTGGGACAGTATAGTGGGTGCCATCGTAGGCTTTGGCATATTATATTGTATAGCTGTCCTATCAAGAGGGGGGATGGGTGGAGGCGATATTAAATTATTCTTTTTACTTGGTCTCGTACTTGGCGCAATACATGCACTTCTGACGCTATTTTTAGCATCGGTGATTGGCATGATTGTTGGGATAGTTGTGTTAAAGGTACGTGGGCAGGGAAGAAAAACGCCTGTACCTTTTGGACCATCTATTGCTCTAGCAGCTATTATTGTCTATTTCTATGGGGATGCGTTGATTAATTGGTATCTTGGATTTTGGTAAGTTAGTGGGGATTTTCTTCATCTCCACTCACCAATCGGGCTTTTACGGGCAGTTAACCTTTCACCTAACTACTTTGCTTTCGCTAAATTTTGAGGTGGGGATCTTGTACCTGACGCTACGCTTTCGGTACAGATAAATTACTGTCCGTTAATGCGGGATAAATTTTGTGGAATCATGGAGGGGATAAGGTGAAACCAGTTATCGGTATAACGGCCTTTGTGGAGGATGATTTGTCCTCAAGATTAAATGAGGCCTACAGCAAAAGTGTCATTGAAGCTGGTGGTATTCCACTTATAATTCCACTTGGAGTGGAAGAGGATGTAGTACAAATTTTATCGTTGACGGATGGATTATTACTATCGGGTGGCTATGATGTACATCCATTCCTTTTTGGTGCCGAACCTACACCAAAATTAGGGAAGGTTCATCCAGAACGGGATTCAGTGGAGCTTGCCTTAATTGAAGCGGCCTATATTCGGAAAATGCCGATTTTTGGTATATGCCGAGGGATTCAAATGCTAAATGTGGCGCTGGGAGGCACGTTATATCAAGATATGGAGAGTGAATATCATAGTAGTAAACTAATTAAGCACTTGCAACAGGCAGCTCGAGGCGTTGCTACACATTATGTTAGTCTAACACCTGATACATTATTAAGGACGATTATAGAGGAAGAGAAAATTGCTGTGAATTCATTTCATCATCAGGCTGTAAATGTAGTAGCAGAAAAGTTGAAAGTGGCAGCAAAATCAAGTGATGGTATCGTTGAAGCGGTGGTACATGAAGATTTACCATTTTGTCTAGCAGTACAGTGGCATCCTGAAGAGCAAGCAATGGCAGGTGATGAAGTATCGAAGAAATTATTTACTGCATTTGTAAAGGCTAGTTTGATGTTCAAGGTAGAAGCATAGAATTTATTATCGAGGGAAAGATAACCCTGGTGATGAACATGAAAAAAATAGTGTTGGTATTGCAGATCTTCATGCTGTTATTTTTATCGATTCAACATGTAAAGGCAGGACCATATGGTAATGATGTAGTAAGCAATTTTACGATGGCATTGATGAAAAAAGATGAAAAACAGGCGAGGACTTATTTATCTTCAAATGTTAAACTTCCTGAGATAAGGGAAGAGACTCCAATTAGAAGGGTTTCGGGTTTGCCTTCACTTAAAGCTAATGTGAGAGTATCATTGGCTTATTTTGACGATGGAGAAGATATGCCTGAAAGAATAGCTTTTATATGGGAAATAACATCTAATCAAGAAAAAATAACAGATATTCGTGTTATTTACGACGGGTCCAACCCATTTATGAATGAATCGAAAATGATAAAGGAATATTCGAACAAGCATAAAGCGAATATCCTGACTGCATCCAAATTTCCGTTTGACATTACGCATGTAGAAGGAAATATAAACAAAGATACTCTTCTAATAAGGTATCGAAATGTAAAATTACATGGATTGTTACAGGTGAAAATCGAGCCGGGAGAAGAGGATTTAGAGGCAGCCAAGGGTGAAAATATTTACACCTTAAAGAATGGTATAAAAGCATTGTATCTGCGGAACGAACTGATTTTTCTTCATGACAGTTTAAAGTATTCAATTAGGATAGAAAGTGAAATACCACAAGATTTCACGGTGTATGATTTGCTTGAAATTGCTAATTCAATGTTTTAATTTAACTGAATACATTGCTAGCGTGTAGGGAATCCATGTTAAAATGGATTCTTTTTTTAACTTTGTTCGAATATAAAATGGAACTCATAAGAAAAAGAGGTATATGCGAACATAATATCCTCTTTTTATACTTTATTATTAAGATACTTTTAGTGTACACGGCGATAGAGGCCAACAACTTGCCCCAAAATAGAAACTTGGTCTACGATAATTGGCTCCATTGTTGCGTTTTCAGGCTGTAAACGAAAATGATTTTTTTCCTTGAAGAAACGCTTTACAGTTGCTTCATCCTCTTCAGTCATTGCTACGACAATATCACCATTATCAGCCGTTGCTTTTTGTTTAACAATGACTAAATCTCCGTCTAAGATGCCAGCTTCAATCATTGATTCACCCATAATTTCTAGCATAAATAATTGATCTTCACTTGTACCATAAGTATCTGGTAGTGGGAAATATTCATCGATATTTTCAACAGCAGTTATTGGAGAACCTGCTGTAACCTTCCCAACAAGTGGGACATGTATAACATGTTGCTTTTGAATAGAATCCTCTGGCTCTAGAATTTCAATAGCGCGTGGTTTAGTTGGATCTCGACGAATAAAGCCCTTTTGCTCTAAACGAGCTAAATGTCCATGAACTGTTGAGCTTGAAGCAAGTCCAACTGCTTCACCAATCTCACGTACAGATGGTGGATACCCCTTTGTGCGCACTTCTTCTTTGATGAACTCTAATATGGCCTCTTGTCTTTTCGAAACTTTTTTCATGATTGCTCACCTCTTTTTTCTAATCATTCTACTTATTAGTAGTATAACAGAATGCGAACACTTACGCAAACATAGGTTCGAAAAGTGTTTGACAAAAACGTTTGTTCGTACTATTATAAGAACATATATTCCGAACAAACATTCTTAAAAAGGGGTTATGATTATGAACTGGTTAAAGAAAAATCCACATATTACAATTTTATTAGGGGCTTGTCTACTATTTGCAGCATACCTTTTTATAACAGATCCAGGCGATGTTAGTTACACAGAAATTGAAATCGAACATGGTGATAGCTTATGGTCGTTAGCTGAACAATACCGTGGTAAAATGAAAAAGGATGATTGGATTAAACTTGTGAAGGCCGAAAATGAATTATCGAACGTTAACATTATTGCAGGTAAACCCCTAGTGATTCCAGTAGTGGGTGACCATCCCAATCCCATAAATTCTATTGAAATTGCGAGAAATGAACAATGATAAATAAAGAACAAACGGCTGTTGTCTATTGCCGTGTGAGTACAGAAAAAGAGACACAAAGTTCCTCGCTTGAGCGTCAGCAGGAGGAGTTAATGCGCTATGCTAAAGAGCAGGGCTATGAAGTGAAGAGCGTTTTTAAAGACAAGCATAGTGGCTATGATGTAGAACGAGAAGGCTTACTTGAAATGCTCGATTTCATTAAAGAAAAAGAAATTAAAGCATTATTTGTACAGGATGAAACACGCTTAGGACGTGGAAATGCTAGAATGGCAGTATTGCATTTATTGCAAAAAACTGAAACTGATGTTTTTTCTATGCGAGACGCGGGGCCTGTACAATTAAATGAAATGGATACGATGCTTCTAGAAATTTTAGCGATCGTAGAGGAGTACCAGCGCAGAATCCATAATGCTAAAATACGTCGTGGCATGCGTCGTGCCGTTGAAAATGGCTATCGTCCTGAAAACAATTTATCTAATCGAGGAAATCCTAATGGTCAAGAACGTAAGGATGTACCTGTAGAAGAAATTGTGAAGCTACGTAATCGAGGCTTCACCTTTGAGGAAATCGCCGTGACACTTAGAGGTCTAGGCTTTGATGTAAGCAAAGCTACTGTACATAGGAGATTTAGGGAACATCAAGAGGGAATCGAACAAATTAAGTGACGTTTTAATCAGTGGGAGTATGTCGTCCCGCTGATTTTTTAATTTTTAAAGACTCTAGATGGAGGTGAAGGACCAAGAAGTGATGGATAGAATCATCGAAGTGACGGATACAACCACCGAAGTAAAGGATAGATGAACTGTAGAGATGGGTTCCACCATAAAAATGACGGATACAATAAATAACTAAATTCCATCTATCCTAAAAGTATTAAATTAATACAAACTTTCAATAGTAACATTGTCTGGTAGTTTGAATGGATTTTCTTTATTTATTCTGTCATAAAACATGATCCCATTTAAATGATCTATTTCATGTTGCATTAAGATTGAACCGTATCCATTAAATTGAAAAATGGCTTCTTGCCCATGTATATCATATGCTTTGACTTTAATTCTTTCATATCTTGGAACAAATCCACTAACTCTTCTATTAACTGAAAGACATCCTTCCCCCTCAGGTAAATAAATCATGTTTAAAGAGTGACTAATGATTTTTGGATTAATGAACATATATTCATGACTTTTATCTCCATCTTGAAAAAATGCAGCAAACATTCGTTTATTTAGACCAATTTGATTAGCCGATAACCCTGATCCAGGACGCAATTTGTGTTTTTTGGAAAGATCCGGATCTTGGCTATTTCTCAAGTATTGAAGCATGCATAATAAACTATCTTTATCATCTTCTGATACAGGTAACGTAACCTCTTGAGTATTCTTACGTAATATTGCAGCACTCTCTTTAACGAAATCTTTCATTGTTATCATATACGCTGAACGGAACTTACTCATATATAAACACCTCATCTACTTTTCTATTTAGAGCTTTAGCAATTTTAAAGGCTAATTCAAGAGTAGGGTCATACTTATCATTCTCGATACAATTAATGGTTTGTCTTACAACGCCACACTCCCTTGCTAGGGCCTCTTGAGTCATTCCTAATTTTTTTCTTAAAGCTTTTATAATGTTTTTCAGATTTATCCCTCTTTTGTCAAAAGTAATTGACACTATTATAAAAAACAAATCAATAAATGTCCAATAGATTGGACATTTTGGGAATGAAATAAGAGAAGTAGCGATTTCTACCTCTCTTGCTCAAATTCTCTATAATGTTTGAAAAACAATTTGTCATCTTTTACTGTAGTAAGCTTTCATATCGATTAGTGTTATTTCGTTATCCTCGGTACCAATTTTCATCAAAAGAGAGATGGAGGGCTTTACCCACAGTGATACCAAATTGTATAAAACCTCTACCTCTTGCAGTTATTATGTTTCCATCTTGTACAACTAGGTCTTCAGAGAAATGATTAAGATCGAAGAAGTCTAATTTTCTTATACCTTCTGGCGGCAATCCAACAGTATACTTTTTGTTTTTTAATACTCCAGCTTTCGCTAAAAGAGATGGAGAGCTAGAGATACTTGCAATGATTGCTCCTTTGGCATTCGCATTACCAATAAAATCAATTAATTTTTGCTCATTTATTAGTAAAGCTATATCCATACATCCTGGTAGCAACAAGCTATCGATTTCGTCAAGATTAACTTCACTTATTTGTGTATCGGCTATACAAGATAACCCAGATTCCCCTTTAATTTTTTCATTGTTTAACCCAACAGTTATAACGGGTTTATTTCCTTGCATTAATATAGATAATGCCACACTCAATTCATATTCACTAAATTGTGGATACAATAATATAGCGGTCTTTTTCATATAATTCTCCCATCTATTTTAAAACGAAGATTTAGAACTCGACATAGCAGAATAATGAAAGTATCTTATACCCATTCCTCATCTAAGACAGCATAGTAAAATTCATTCCACCACTCATCTTTGTGTGGGATGCATTTTTTAAAATAACCCTCGCGTCTCATGCCGATTTTCTCCATCACTTTATAGGAAGGGATATTTTCCGGCTGGCAAGTTGCAATAATTCTATGAAGTTTCATTTCTTTAAATCCGTAGTCCAGTACAGCTCTTGCTGCTTCAGAGGCATATCCATTATTGTAATAGTTCGGATTCAATACCCAACCAATTTCATATGTATGGTCACCAAAATACTGATGGAAAACAATATGACCAATAACAATGTTTTCGCTTAGTAAAATAACAGGGAAGTATTTTGCTTGTTCACCGCTATTTTCTGAAACAAACTTTTTTGCTAGCTGCTCATTAAAAACGCCCTCTGGAATATACTTCATCACATTTGGATTTGAAGTATATTTATAGACAGCTTGCCAATCTTGAACTTCAAATTCTCTTATTAAAAGTCTTTTTGTTTTGATAAACATTTCATTTCCCCCAAGTAATGAAATTTCACATTAATTATAGAGTATTATTCTTATTTATTAACTCATCAATCTTTTTATTCATCTTTTTCACTTCCGATTGGTTATATAAATAAAATAACAGCCAAATAAGAGTAAATAGCAAAACGCTAAAGAATAGCATTAACATAGTTATTGCTATAGATGATGTTGGAAGCCAATGTAAAGATAGCGCAACAACAATAAAAGTACTTATAGAAATTGCAAAATGGATGGCTGTTTGTAGTAAAAACGTTAAACGTTCTACTTGATAAATATATGAGGGTAATACGCAAGCAAGCCCCACAATAATTGAACCTAGAGCCTGTTGTATAAAATCAGCTGTAATAGCTTCTAAAAAAATATCTCCAAAAATCCAAGAACCAAAAAGATTAATAAAAACAAAAACTGTACAGCCCATACTTACACCAAACGCTACATTTTTAAAAAAATGCATCTACCTTAAACCCCCAAACGCTTTTTAAATTGCCTTCGATAATTACGAGAAATAATTTCTTTAATTCCTAAAACTAGCTCAATTTCCATTGTTCCGTTAAATGAAGCTTCGATATTTTTAACTTTTGTTAGATTTATAATTGCAGATTTAGAAATCCGTATAAAATTATTCCCTAATTGTCGCTCTAATTCATATAAAGGTTTATTCAATATGAGACGATTATTATCTTCATCATATAAAGCTAATTCTCTTCCTTCCGTTCGAATAACAATAATTGAATTTGGATCAATGATATATGTTTTATTATTTGCTATCCCTGTTAAAATTTGTTTTTCTTGCTCTTGTTGTAATAAAGAAATAGCAGCTTGTATCGTAGGAGTAAGTTTAGCTGTACAAATTGTTACATGTGGCTCTTCATACTCTGCATCTATTTTTACCTCTATTTTCAGCTTTATCACCTCTCAAAAAAATTATAGCATATACAGCATTTTGGAAAATGCAGATCATTCTTTGAAAAAGGCATTTTACACAAACATAACAACATGTTACTCCAAACGTATTGTTGGCATATATTTCGTTCGTTATATTGAGTCCAGGTAAGATGCACTGCAAATGAAATAGAGGTCTAAACAAAATTGGCACATGAATTTTTTGAAGAAATGAGTGTTCGGCCAGTTCATGACTAGGAGGCTAGGGCTATTATGAATGAATTAACTACTTCAAGTGAAAGAAATAAAACTAGTTGGATATTAGTAAGTATTTCAACGATGCTCACAGCTAGTATAATTTTTTGGTTTTTTAATAATCCTGAAGGTTTTATTGAAAATGGAGTTGGCTTTAGGACAGATGTATTTTCGAATATATTTATTTGGATTTTTACGCTTTTTATTATAATGGGATACATTGCTTATACAATCATTGCATTACCTTTTGTAAAAGCACATTTATTTACAATTTCTTGGCTCAAAGTAATTGGAATATGGGCTGCTATTGTGGCAGGGATAGTAGAAGAAGTTGTTTTTAGACATTTACTTATGGAATACTTATTAACTATTGGAGCTTCAGCCGTAACGCAAATACTAACTTCAGGGATACTCTTTGGAATTGCTCACAGTGTATGGGTACTTATGAGAGGGGATTGGAAGTTTGCGTTCCCTGCAATTATAAGTACCACAATTTTAGGAAGTCTTCTCGCAATGCTTTATATTATGGCTGGAAGAAGTACATTTGCACCAATCGTAGCTCATATTTTAATTAATATGGTTATTGAACCATGGCTAATGTTATCTGCTGTTTCTGGAAAATGGGATAGTAAACTAAAGTAATTATATTATTGATAAATTGTAAGTCTTTTCAGAGTTCCCTAAGGTGAGGTCAGTAGGCAATGTAGAAAATTATCGAATTCTTGCCTGATTTTATTGGTCTTTGATTCAAGTGAAATTCCAAATTATTGAATAACAGTGAGATCAATAGAAAATAGTGAAACTTATTTAAACTGAGGTCGTAGTATTTATTAGGGAGGGATTAATTTGAAAAAATACTTATTATTTGTAGGGGTTTTCACTATAGCGATTGTAGTATTGGAAGTGCTATCAGGTATGCTATTAACAATGTTTTATACGCCTAGCATACCATGGGAAGAGGCTTCCGCTTTATCTTCAGAAGTGATGTTTGTAAATACAAGCTTTATTCCGCCACTTATTATATCTTTATTAGCATTGTTAATTGCTTTTGGTAGTACTAAGCTAATCAGTAAAAAGGTTGTTCACTAATAAAAAGGAAGGGAGTCTATTCCCTTCCTTTTTGGATATTAACTATTGCCCTGTCCATTCCTGTTCAGACACTCGCCTTATTTTTAGTAGCCCCACATAACCCCAAAAACTTTTTTCATTCATTGTCTTGCTATACCTCCTAAAGAATAAAATGATGCTAGAAAGGTTGGTATAACTGCATTTAAAGGGAATTCATGCTATACTTTGCATACCATATTCATTAAGATATGTATTGAAAGGTGTGTAACTATGTTATCAAAAGAAAAAATTAACCGTATCAATGAACTTTCTGCTAAGGCTAAAAGTGGTACTTTAACAGAGGCAGAAGCAAAGGAACAAACAGCGCTTCGCAAGGAATATCTAGATACATTTAGATCAACGATGCGTGATACAATTGAAAACGTAAAAGTGGTGGATGCTGAAGGAAATGATGTTACACCAGACAAAGTAAGACAAGCGAAAAAAAATAAATTTCTAAATTAATATGACTCATTTCTATAAAGTATGTTACAAAAGGGAAATAGTATAACAAAAGCATTGTTTTCTGAAGCAATGTTGACTAAACTGTAGAAGAACAATATATAGGACGAGAAAGGATGTCACAACATAATGACTCAACATGCGGATCAACTAGCGATTAATGCTATCCGAACTTTGTCAATCGATGCAATTGAAAAAGCAAACTCAGGTCACCCAGGTTTACCAATGGGGGCAGCGCCAATGGCTTATACGCTTTGGACAAAACAACTTCGCCATAATCCGGCGAATCCAAAATGGTATAACCGCGATCGTTTTGTACTTTCTGCAGGTCATGGCTCTATGCTTCTATACAGCCTACTTCATCTTGGTGGCTACGGCTTACCAATGGAAGAAATTCAAAACTTCCGTCAATGGGATTCATTAACTCCAGGACATCCTGAATATGGTCATACTGTTGGGGTAGAGGCAACAACAGGTCCTTTAGGTCAAGGTATTGCTATGACAGTTGGTATGGCAATGGCTGAACGCCATTTAGCAGCTACTTACAATAAACCAGGACATGACATCGTTGATCACTATACATTTGCACTTTGTGGCGATGGCGATTTAATGGAAGGTGTAGCAGCTGAAGCTATCTCTTTAGCAGGTCACTTAAAACTTGAAAAGTTAATCGTTTTATACGATTCAAACGATATTTCTTTAGATGGTGATTTAGAAAAATCATTCTCAGAAAATGTCCAAAAGCGTTTTGAATCTTATGGCTGGAACTATTTAAAAGTTGCTGATGGTACGGATGTTGAAGAAATTAACGAAGCTATCGAAGAAGCTAAAAATTCAACTGGCAAACCAACACTTATCGAAGTGAAAACTGTTATCGGTTTTGGTTCACCAAACAAATCAGGTAAAGCTGCTTCTCACGGTGCACCACTTGGTCAAGATGAGGTCGTTTTAACAAAAGCAGCTTATGAATGGGCGCACGAGCCATTCCAAATTCCTGCTGAAGCATATGATACGTTCGCAGCAGCTGCTGAAGTTCAAGGGGCACAACCTGAAGAAGCTTGGAATGCTAAGTTTGAAGCATATAAGCAAGAGTTCCCAGAATTAGCAGTGCAATTTGAAAACGCAATGAATGGTCAATTACCAGAGAATTTCGCTTCAGAATTACCAGTATATGAAGCAGGTAAATCAGTAGCAACTCGTTCTTCTTCTGGAGATGCAATCAATGCCATTGCGAAGAAAACGCCATCATTCTTCGGTGGTTCAGCTGACCTTGCTGGCTCAAATAAAACTACGATGAAAGACGCTGGAGATTTCTCTGCAGACGATTATGCTGGCCGTAATATTTGGTTCGGCGTACGTGAATTTGCTATGGGTGCAGCTATGAACGGTATGGCACTTCACGGTGGTCTTAACGTATTCGGTGGTACATTCTTCGTATTCTCTGACTATGTTCGTCCAGCTGTACGTCTTTCTGCATTAATGGGTCTTCCTGTTACTTATGTATTTACACATGACTCAATTGCTGTAGGGGAAGATGGTCCGACGCATGAACCAATCGAACACCTTTCATCTTTACGTGCAATGCCTAATTTATCTGTTGTTCGTCCAGCTGATGCAAATGAATCAGCAGTTGCATGGGAGCTTGCAGTAGCATCTGAAAAAACACCAACTGTATTAGTATTATCTCGTCAAAACTTACCTGTACTTGACGCATCTATTGATACAGTACGTGAAGGTGTTACAAAAGGTGCTTACACAGTGTCTCCTGCTACAAAAGAAGTGGCCGATGCCATTTTAATTGCAACAGGCTCTGAGGTTTCACTTGCAGTTGAAGCACAAAAAGCACTAAAAGCTGAAGGCATGGATGTGGCAGTTGTTTCAATGCCATCTATGGATCGCTTCGAAAAACAAGACGCAGCTTACAAAGAATCTGTTCTTCCAAAAGCTGTGACAAAACGTCTGGCAATCGAAATGGGCGCATCATTCGGCTGGCATAAATACACTGGTTTTGAAGGAGACGTTCTTGCAATCGACAAGTTCGGCGCTTCTGCACCAGGTGAATTAGTAATGGAAAAATACGGATTCACAGTAGAAAATGTTGTAGCGAAGGTAAAAGCGCTATAATTAATAAATACCGCAATACTCAGTGGGTTAAATCTCCTCTGAGTACTGCGGTATTTTTTCGCGTTTAGAAGATTTCATTAAAGAAATCCAAATAGCTGCACAATGAATTAAAAGCATCACGACAAAACAAAAAAAGCCCTTGGTACTTCCTTCAATATTTAGCTCATCAGCAATAATACCACTAAACCAAAGAAGCTGACCTGTGACAATGACTGAGAGACTTGCAAAAAGTAAACAAACCCAAATAGATACTTTTTTTATAATCACAATAATGAGTAGTAATACAGCAAAAAGTAAGGTAGCTTCAAAAATCGGATTAAGAAGTGAAAACGTATTTTCATTTACGAAATGCTTATAAGTAAATCGAGTATCCATACGACCCCTCCTATTAACAAATAACAACGATTTTGGAAATGAAAGGTTCCTGAATTTAACTCCCCAAAAGATAAGGATGACATTTGTTAAAACTAGGCGATTCCTTGGGGATCACAGATGAGGCCATGGAGCAAGCCAGTTCACGTCCTGTGATAACGACTTCGTGACCAACCTCCTATTGCCCCGAGCAGCTTATCGGCGTCGGACCGGAAATCAACCCCATGCGTTATGTCGATGATCCAATAATGAAACACCCTAGAATTATTTTCCATTTGATGTACAATGGTAGCAGGAACATTTACTAGAGTAGACATAAGATTAGTTGTCATAGGGAGGGTGTTCGTAAAAGGGGTATTTAGATGAAGCTACAAACTATACTTACACAAGTAAAGAAAACCTTCTCAGAATTAGATTGTACAGGTGGCGGAGTTATTATTAATAAACATGGTCAAACCGTACTAGAAGAATATTTTGGTGTACAAGGGCAACAAAAAGAAGCAAAGAAGGTGGGACCACATACTCTTTTTCATCTTGCTTCTGTTCGTAAGGCCTATGTTGGATTTGCTGTAGCATATGCGATTTATCATAACTACATTGCCTCGATAGATGATAAACTAAGTGATTATTTAGAACATGAAAAAAACTTTGAGGATGTATCAATCAGACATCTACTAACACATACGCATGGTTTACGTAGGCAAAATGAAAAAGTAATTAAGGAATTCAAAGCTGGCTATAACTGGGCTTATCGAGATATCAATGTAGAACTACTTGCCAAAGTCATTTTTAAAGTTACTGGAAAAACTATTTCAGAAATTCTAGATGAGCAAGTATTTCAGAAATTATCTTTTACAGAAACAAATTGGTTCAGTGAAAAATTTGAACAGCAAATAGAAGTAATACATAATGATAATCCGTTTTGGTATGAAAGTGATGTATGTGATGGCAGCAAAATGAATATGTATAGTTCATTAAAAGAGCTAGCTAAGTGGGGACAAATTCATCTGGATAAGGGGAAAATAGATGGAAAACAATTTATACCTGAGGAAATCATACTGCTGTCAACGACAATTCAATCGCCTAATTCTAAACCGAAGTACTCGCCAACTAATGGATTTTTCTGGTTTGTTCAGCCTCAACAAAGAGAAGGGATTACAGAGTTAAGCCCAATATTACCTGTAGGCAGTTTTCAATTACTAGGTTACACAAGTGTTGCATTATTGGTAATTCCTGAAGAAAATATTGTTGCAGTTCGAGGATTTAACAGCTTTGGATCATCAGAAGGATTTGATTACATCAAAGATATTCAAGAATTTGGTTCAATAGTCTATCATTCTTTTCGATAAAGTAATTATTATTAACAATATAAAAATGTAAGGGAGAGCTTGTAATGAAAAAGTATAGCGTTGTTTTATTTGATTTAGACGGTACATTATCCGATCCTAAAATTGGCATAACGAAATCTGTTCAATATGCTTTAGAAAAAATTGGTATAGTTGAAGAAGACTTAGATAAACTTGAAACATTTATTGGGCCTCCGTTGCAAGTATCATTTCGAGAAATATATGAATTGGATGATGTTCAAATAAAGCAAGCAATTGCCTATTACCGTGAACGTTTTATCCAAATCGGTATGTATGAGAATAATTTGTATCAAAATATATCCTCATTGTTAGAAGATTTACAGAAGGAGGGATATCAGTTAGCGATAGCTACGTCTAAGCCGACAGTATTTGCAGAACAAATTTTACAATATTTCAACCTTGAACAATTTTTTGACATTGTCGCAGGTAGCAATCTAGATGGTACACGTTCAGCAAAAGGAGAAATCATTGCATTTGTACGCGAACATTTTAATGAAGTGGAAAACAATCAATTTATTATGATTGGAGATCGAAAATACGATATCGTTGGGGCACATGAAAATCAAATTGATTCTATCGGTGTTACATATGGCTATGGTTCACTTGAAGAATTAACTGATGCCAAAGCAACTTACATAGTTAACAGTGTAAATGAGCTTAGAGAATTTTTTAGTGAATAGATTAGGTTAAAAAAATACGAAACTGCATTGGTAGAAAATGCAGTTTCGTATTTTTTTTTGGGATTCGTTGATAAAACTGACGAAATCGCTGATATCCCAGCAAAATCATTGATAAATCAAACGAACCAAATGTAGCGGTATAGTGAATGATAACTTACTTCGCTAGCCCGTTTTGAAAAGCGTAGACAACTGCTTGTGTGCGATCTTGAACATCGAGCTTCGCTAAAATATTGCTGACATGTGTTTTTACAGTTTTTAATGCAATGTATAAGTCATCGGCGATTTCCTGATTGGCTTTGCCTTTAGCCATGAGCAATAATACTTCCATTTCACGCTCGGTAAGCTGTTCATACAGTGGAGTACTATTACCGTGACGCATGCGATGCATCATTTTGGATGTTACTTCTGGCTCTAAAACGGTTTCGCCTCCCATTGTTTTACGAATGGCATCGGCGATTTGCTTCGCATTTGATGTTTTTAAAATATAGCTGACTGCACCAGCCTCTAATGCTGGATAGACTTTGTCATCATCTAAAAAACTTGTCACCATCATAATTTTTGCCTCTGGCCAGACCGCTAAAATTTCAGCTGTCGCCTCAGCTCCTGTCATAACTGGCATCACATTGTCCATTAAAATAATGTCAGGACGCAGGGCTAGAGCACGTTCCACTGCCTCTTTACCATTCTCAGCTTCACCCACAACGGTGATATCTGGTTGTGCTGACAAATAGGCAGAAACACCAATCCGCACCATCTCATGGTCATCCACTATTAACACTTGAATCATTCACTTCAACCTCCTTCTGTAGTGGAATTTTAACCTCTACAATTGTACCTTCTCCAGGCACTGACACAATTTTGTACATACAACCTATTTCTACAGCGCGCTCGGCAATATTTTGCAAGCCATAAGAAGTAGATTTATCAGCTTCGACATCAAAGCCGAGGCCATTGTCCTGAATACGTAAAATGGCTAAATCATCGCGGGCAACGAGCAGTAATTCAACTTCGCTCGCTTTGGCATGGCGTAGCGTATTCGATAACGCCTCCTGTGCAATACGGAATAAATGATCCTCCTCCGCTTTGGATAACGCCATTTCTTCAAGCTCATATTCAATATGAAAAAATACTTTTTGCTGCAGCTCAATAATAAGTTCCTCAAGACCTTGCGCAAGAGTCTTATTATGGAGGGCTACTGGGCGTAAATGTAATAATAATGCACGCATTTCAAGCTGTGCCTGTTGCACAACTTTTTCGACCTGCTTTAAGCTTGTAGCATTTTCATCGGTTTCGGTTAATGCGGAAAGTAACATCGAAGCAGCGAATAATTGCTGTGATACAGAATCATGGAGCTCACGAGCAAGGCGTTGACGTTCAGCAATAATTCGCTCTTGAATAATTTTATCATTAGCTTCTGCACGTTCATTGGATAAGCGCTGTAAGCTTTTTCGTTGCGTATCAATTAACTCACTTGTTTGAACTAAAGCTTTTTTCAAAGGTTTTGGTAAAGGCTGTTTTTTAGGTAATACAAAATCAGGTTCAACTAACTGTTTCACGATGCGGGTTGCCTGAGCCTCTCTGGCACGGGCAGTCATACTAATCCAGCTTGCAATGAGTAAACTAAGCCCAAAAAGAGTGATGACAATAAAACCACCGAGTGGGATATTATTATAATTCTGCTGCCATAATGGTTCCCATGTTTTCTCGTTTGGCTCGCCCCAAACAACGACAAGGAGACCGAATGCAGCACTCATCAAAATAAAAAGTAGGGTAAATATTCTTGAGATAAAGGCAATCATTTACGTAGCACCTCCAAGTCCCCAAGCCATGTTGCAACATGTATCACAAGTGTACGCTTTGCATCCTCAGGGTTTCCATCTGAGAAACTAACACTTTCATTGAGTAAGCGTTGTGGCCCAACATGTAGGCATTTCAATTCACCAAACAATGTCGTGTATTGTAAGCGAAATGGAATTTCATATGGAATATACACTTGCACCTTACCAATACCTTGTCGAATCGTAATGAGACTTGTGCCGGCAGGTAAAATTGTTTGTGTTGTATCAATCGTAATGTCGCCTGCAAGTCGTTGAATTTGAACATCTTGCCATTTATAGGCTTCTACCGGTGCAGGCATTGTACCAAATAATTCGTTTTTCGAAGCGGGAAGCTTTTCGAAAAGCTCCAAACCAACTACTTTTGGTTCGTTTTCTCTTTGCAAGTATTGATAGAGCATATATAAAAGAATGATGACGATAAATAAGCGTAAACTCCACATTGTAAAGAGTGCAATCGAGATAAAGAAAATTCCTGTCCATTTAAAGAAACGAATTTTTTTCGAGAAACTTAAATAAAGAAGTCCTACCCCAATCAATAGACAAAAGGCGCCACCGTTATTAAAAATTGTGAGCTCCACAAAAACGAGTAAAAAGAAGCCTAGTACCCAAAATGTAAACTTATTTGTTGTGAAATTTTGCAAGAGGGTCACCCTTCTTTCTACAAATTGATGAGAGAAGACGAACTTCTCTTAAAAATAATTATCTTCAAGCATTTTTTTGATTGTGTCATTCATCAATGTTGAATCAAGTGTATTTGGATAATGAGCAGAGTGCTCTAAAGTGATAAACTCCTTACCATCTGGTGCATCTAATATCTCATAATATTGCTTTGCTATTTCATAGTTCGTCTGTTTATCATATTTACCTTGTATAAAATAAACGGGTATATCTATACTTTTTACAGAATCAAAAAAATTAGTAAGAATGATTTCTTTTTTTAGCTCTTGGCTTTTTATAAGGCTAAATTGTGGCCCTGAAATAAATGCTTTATACAGATCCTGTAAAGAGTAATCAGGGGAAGTAAATGCCCCTTTTATCAAGTCAAAGAGGTTCACTTTCTTTATCGTATCATCAAAATAATTCATGCCTTTATATTGATTGATAAGATCGCTAAATTGATCCTCATCTTTTGCTAAATAAGGACCTTTTCCTATATCTTCTAAAATACGGAGTGTTTTTTTATCTCCATTAGCGATAGCTTCATCCTGTAACCAACTGTATCCAAGTTCTTGGCCTTTACTAGTATTTGTTAATTGAGAAATTCCTAAGTAGGCATAGAACTTCTCAGGATAATTAGATACTAATTGAGTTCCGATTACTGTACCGAAGGACTGACCAATGACAAATATTTTTTCCTGTTGATAATGTTCTCTAATATAATCAACTATTATATTAGCATCTTCTGTAAATTGAGAAAGGGTCAGTGTAGTATTCGTTAATTTTTTGTTAAAACTTTTTCCAGAACCTCGTTGATCATAATAAACTGCGACGCAATTCTCGGTTATTTCAGGATACAATGTTCGAGCACTCACGCCATAGGGGAAGGGAGACCCCGGTCCACCATGTAGGAATAAACAAAATGGTTTCTCCTTATCTTTTCCTTCCACTAATATATATTGTTTATCTCCATTTACATTGATTGCCTTTAACTCACTAATACCACCATTTTCAATAACTTCAGCACTTTCCTGTTTAATTTGTTGTTGTACAATGAAGCGATAACCTAATAACAAAATTATAAATAATATAAGAATAAAGAAAGCAAAAAGGCATATTTTAATCATAGGACTAAACCACTTTCTGTTTACACTTTTTTTCATAATAATTTCCTTAATCTCTTTTTGGTCACCAAGGTTTTTTCATCAAAGAAATGGGATGCTTCAATAATTGAGGCATCCCTTATTTCTTTATATTATAACACGTTATTTGTTTTCGATTAGCAGTGGTGCGTTTTCGTCCACCGCATTTTTTTCTAGGTGTGCAAGACGAGCCTCGAAAGTTGTTACTTCATGACCCTTGTCAATTTGGTAAGCAAGCTTATCGATATATGCTTCTAAATCCTCAAAGTTAGTTTTATTGTTTTTAGCAAGCATACCGTCCATTTGATGGTGAGCGCGTGTCACGTTTTCTTTGCCCATAAGCTGTAATTGACGCACTTTCATATCTTTAATTTTGTGTTTCATCGTTTCAAATTTGCGTTCAAGCTCGAAGTATTCACGTGTACTTGCTTCGATACTCGTTTGCAAAGTGTTGTTGCGTGCTGTGTAGGCAGCCACTTCGTCAGTAGCGAAATCGATTAAATCTTGTTCGCCGCTAGTAGTAGCTAATTTTAGCTGAGCTTCACGCTTTGCAAGTAACTCTGCGTTTTGTTTATACTCCTGCTCCAGTTTTTCCTTTAGCTGACCTTGACGCTCTAATAATGTACCTGTTTGCTCTGTTTGTTTTTCTGCCTCACGAATGTATTGGTTTAACATCGCAATTGGATTTTTTTGTTCCTTCTTATCAAATGCATGATGTAAATCTGCCTCTATTGTATATTTAAAACGTTGAAATAAGTTCATGAATATTCTCTCCTTTTATTTTGTTAAGTTTGACCATTCTTTTTCAAAGTTTGTAAACGGATCTTCTTCTTTAGCTTCAATTGTTGGAATTTTTACAGCTTCGCCATTCCATTTTTTATAGATAACATAGATGATAGCGATTGCTGCTAAACCAACCATTGCTGGGATATTAGATACTGCTGATAGAACACCAATCAGACCCACTGTAAACCAAATGATTTTGCCGAATGTCGACTTGCTTGCCATGTAGAAGTGCATGCCGAGTGCTACAAATAATCCCGAAAATAGTAGACCTGCAAGTGGTCCGATTAGGGCAAGTGCAACACATCCTGCGATGAAGCCCCCTGTTAATAGAAGAAATTTTTTCATATGTTTTAGCTCCTTTCGTTTGTACCTTTATATTACCTATTAGAAAGCTAAAACGGNGACTGGAAATGGATTTTACTCTAGGTCTTGAGGCTGAGAACATTCTAAGATGCTATAGAAGAAGCTCAAATTTGCAGAAATAGAACTCCAATAGAGTCCGTGAGTATTTAATGGGGAACTCATTATGCCATAAAGTAATTGATAGATCGGAAAGTAGAAAGTTTTCGACAAAAATAGAAGATGAATACCTCCTTCGTTTGACAAATTAAAGAGTTTGAATGAGCTATACTTATGAAAAAGAAATGAGCGAAGGAGGATTTCTAGTGAGAACTTATTCCATATATAAAATAAAAGAAGAGCATTTAACGTTTATTTTCGGCAGAGAGCGTAAGTTATTAGAAATGATGCAGGGCTGTGAAGACGCTAATGAGAAATCCTTAAAAGAGCTTGCATATATATGTGAAACCGTTCGCTTCGACGAGATTGCTGCAATGCTGGAGGCGCAACTAGATTCCAAGTATGCACATTTAGAGAGGGCTCGTAATGCCTTATTTTTAGAACATCCTATTAAAGGGAAAATGGCTATTTATTTAGTGGAACGAAAGATTTGTGTCTATTGCGAAGGTTCACGAATGCTTGATTTGGATCTTTTTCAGATGCTTGCAAAAATGAGCGAGCGCTTTATTGCTTTTAATAAACAAGATAATGAGTGTGGGTGGTTAAAGCCGATGAAGTATACAATGCATTAGGAAAATTCACTACAATATATAGTAACACGCTAAAATTTGGTGTATAATGGAGCGTGGAGAGTTTTTCTCGGTATATTGTAGTGGAGGAGGTTGGTTGTATGCCTACATGGGGCTGGATTATTATCGTAATTATCGCATTAGCAGCGGGCGCGGCACTTGGTTTTTATTTCGCTCGTAAAGCTATGATGAAATATTTAAAAGAAAACCCACCTATTAACGAGCAAATGATTCGTATGATGATGGCGCAAATGGGTCGTACGCCGTCTGAAAAGCAAGTACGTCAAATGATGGCACAAATGAATAAATTCCAAAAATAGTAGGAATTTTAAAAGAGCAACTAGTCCAAGCCTTGGCTAGTTGTTTTTTGTTTTATCTTTTTTCGGCAAATGCTTTTTATAGCGAAAGCAAAGCATCAGTTACAATTACGCTAAGGCAGAATTGAAAATAAATTTAAATAATTCATAAAAATCATACAATTCTATCGGGAAACTCGTTATAATGGAAATATTCTATATAAAGGAGTTGTGTGCATTGCAGACAGAAAAAACCAATGTTGAAAGCTTTGATTTAGATCATACGAAAGTTAAAGCGCCGTATGTACGTTTAGCAGGTGTGAAAACAGGGAAAAATGGCGATGAAGTATACAAATATGATATTCGTTTTAAACAGCCAAATAAAGAGCATATGGAAATGCCTGCATTACATTCCTTAGAGCATTTATCGGCAGACATTATCCGCAATTACTCTGATCATATTGTTGATTTCAGTCCAATGGGGTGCCAAACAGGCTTCTATGTATCGCTAATAAATCATAATGACTATGAACACTTATTAAATATTTTGGAAAAAACATTTACGGATGTAACAAAGGCGACTGCCGTTCCTGCGTGCAATGAAGTACAATGCGGCTGGGCAGCTAGCCATAGCCTAGAAGGTGCACAAGCGTTAGCCAAAGAATTTTTAGCGAAACGTGATGAATGGCATATCGTTTTCGCAGAATAAAAAATTTGAAAAACCTTGCGTGAATGAAGTTTGCAAGGTTTTTTTGTGTCTAAAAATAAAATGGTCAAGAAAATCTTTATAAAGATTGTGGCGCTTTTCCGAGTGTGATAAAGCCACTTCGCTTTCGCACAAATATTTGTTGATATTTTGTTTTATCACTATAAATTAAAGTGACATGCTAAGTGAAGTGGGTGATCTTCGTTCCAACTGGGCGATTCCTTGGGGATTAGCGATAGAGTTAAAACCATCACGTCCTGTAATAACACCTTCGTGACCAACATCGGTGCCGCTGCCGCTTCGCTTTCGCGCAAAAAACATCTGTTGGCCCGAGACCCTGGAGCGAGCCGGCAGAGGAACGAAGGCTAAAACATCACGTCCTGTGATAACGCCTTCGTGACCAACATCCTGTTGCCCCAAGCGACTCATCGAACGCCCCCAGTCGGAACAGAAATCAACCCCTCGTTTTGCAGAAACAATAGTTTTTCGGTTGTACTAAAAATGAAATGGAATGACATTAGACGAAGAAGAATCACGATTAATTTTTTGATAGATGAAACTTTCTAAAAAGTCGTGAATTAAATCTTCATATTCAGCCATATTTTCATTAAAGGATTGTGCATGAGCACCGTTATCAAATAGCTTCAATTTCTTAGGGCCAGTTTTTTTATTGTATAAGTCCAGTGACATGGAAGCTGGGATAAATGTATCAGGAATACTATGGATAAAGAGCACTGGTTTTTCAATATTTGTCACAGCTTCAGCAGGTGTCACGCTTTTAAAGGAATAGCCGTCACGTAAGCGGACAAAGAAATCTGCAAACCGAATTGGAATAATCGAGCCGTATTTAAATTCTGTCTTCGCAATTTGTTTCAGCAGCATTGAAAAATCAGAAAACGCACAATCAGAAATATAGAAATCTGCACCATCCTCCACAGTTCCTGCATATAGTAGCATTGTTGCGGCACCCATCGATTCACCGTGAATACCAAGAATGGCGTTTTCACCAATCATTGCCTTTATAGTTTTGACTACTGCGTCAAGGTCATTTTTTTCATAATAGCCATAGCTAGTCGTTTTTCCACCTGTCTCCCCATGTCTACGATGGTCAAAAATAACGGAATTGTAACCAAGTCGTTCAAAAAGTCGAGCATATTTAACGGAGTTGATTTTATTTTCTGTTACTCCATGGCAAATAATGATGGTATTATTTGTTTCTAATGGTCGAAACATAATGCCGCGAATACTATAGCCATTTGGAGAGTCGATATTTAATTCACATTTTAAATTTTTATTGTACCAAGCTTCGTCAAAACGTTTAGCAGTGGTTTCACGTTCACGAACAAATTCAGGATCCTTTTGCTTAATGTACATTAATTTATTGGAAAGTGCGAAACCGAACAGACCGGTTGCTGCTGCGGCAAGCGTCGTCGTTATACCTGAAAATAAAAGTATTTTCTTTTTCATTATTAACACCTCCACGTCCTGTTTCTTTTGTTGTCTAGGCATACAAGCGACATCATTCGTATGTATGCACTTTTCTTAATTGTAATGTTCCCAACTGAGATTGTTTAAAACACGTCAACATTTTACATTATCTTTGGCAAAACTGCGATTATTTCTGTTATCGAAAATCGTCAAAATATTTGTTAAAATATACATATCTGCTAGTAGCATATGCATGCAGTGTTGATTTTTGAACGGGGAAAAGGGGAGAATGTTTATGACAAACGAGGTAGTAATAGTGAGTGCTGTACGTACAGCTATTGGTTCATTCCAAGGAACATTAAAGGATGTACCAGCGACAAAATTAGGTAGCATTGTTATTAAAGAAGCATTAGCACGTGCTGGCGTAACAGGCGATCAAGTCGACGAGGTCATTATGGGGAATGTCTTATCGGCTGGACTTGGTCAAAATCCAGCTCGTCAAGCAGCAATTGCAGCAGGATTACCACATGAAGTTTCTGCACTAACGATTAATAAAGTTTGTGGCTCAGGACTAAAAGCAGTTCACTTAGCGACACAGGCCATTTTAGCAGGTGATGCGGATATTATCGTTGCAGGCGGCTTTGAAAATATGAGCCAAGCACCATATGTATTAAAAAATGCACGAGAAGGCTTCCGCATGGGGGATCAAAAGGTAGTCGATACGATGATTCATGACGGATTATGGTGTGCATTCAATGACTATCATATGGGCAATACGGCTGAGAATTTATGTGACGCCTATGAGATTTCTCGAGAAGAACAAGATGCTTTTGCAGCACGTTCACAGCAGCGTACAGAAGTAGCAATTGCAACAGGGAAGTTTAACGATGAAATTATAGCTGTGGAAATTCCACAACGCAAGGGCGAAGCTATTATTTTCGATAAAGATGAATTCCCACGTCAAGGTGTTACAGCTGAATCCCTATCTAAACTCCGTCCTGCCTTTAAAAAGGATGGCTCTGTGACAGCAGCAAACGCATCTGGTATTAACGATGGTGCAGCAGCTCTTGTTGTCATGTCGAAAGAAAAAGCGGAAGAGTTAGGCATTCGACCAATGGCACTAATTACAGCGAATGCGAGCGCAGGTGTCGACCCAGCTATTATGGGAACTGGCCCTGTAACGGCAGTGAAGAAAGCATTAGCAAAAGCTGATGTGACGTTAGAAAATATAGATTTAATAGAAGCGAATGAAGCATTTGCAGCTCAATCTATTGCTGTAGATCGCGAACTAGGCTTTAATCATGATAAACTAAATGTGAACGGGGGAGCAATTGCCCTTGGTCACCCAATTGGTGCAAGTGGTGCTCGTATTTTAGTAACGCTTTTACATGAGATGGAAAAGCGTGATGCAAAAACAGGTCTCGCAACACTATGTATCGGTGGTGGGCAAGGCGTAGCAACAGTTGTCAAGCGCCCGTGAAGTCAATAAGAAGGTGAATAGCAATGGGAAAGAAACGAAAACAACAGCAACGTGTAGAAGCTAACGTGACAGCTAACCAACCAAAGCAGGAGGCCGTTACATTAGCGGATCAGTTGGGCGGTGACGTGCTTGCCAAATTAAAAGCTGCAAAGCAAGACTTAACAGCGAAAGAGCAGGCCGCTGAAGAAGAGCGCCAAGCAAAGCTAGCATTTGAACGCAAACAACGCGAAAAGAACAAATCGTTTGAAGAACTACTAAACGAATATGGCGATAAAGGCACAAAGTTTTAAAGAAAAACAGTGAATCCAAATGCGGATTCACTGTTTTTATGTTTTATCGGAAAGATTTCGAGATTTATCGGAACAATTTAATATTTTATCGGAATGATTTTTATGTTTTTATCGGAACATTTTTCACAAGAAATAATTGTTGCCAAATACTATTGAGTTTAGTCAAAAACACTTTGAGAATCGAGAAAACTACTAAATAGATAGTATGTAATCACGAGGATAAAAGAGTTGATTTTATATATTCTTCTGTATTGTGAAATAATAAACGTTTCGATAATTAATTTAGTTTGAAATAAACAAAACATAATTATTTATGAAAAAAAATAACTAAAAAATGATTTAATTTAACATTTTAAGTTGACAAAAAATATTCAGAATAATATGATTATTACGAAAACGATGCTTAACCGAGAGTTTTATATTATTTTTTAATAGAAAAGGGGGATTTTCATGAAAAGATTTGGAGTCTCGTTGATAGTTCTTGTGGGAATACTTGTTTTGGCAGCTTGTAGTAATGATAGTGCTACTAAAAGTGGCACAAATGAAATTATTGAAGGTGTGCCTGAAGGTGTACAAAACGGCGTAAAAATTGCTGTATTACGTAATCTAGCATCAGATGATCATACGAAGCAATTTTTAGATGGTGCACGTAAGGAAGGCGAATCTTTGGGGTTCAAAGTGGATACGAATATAGTTGAAAATAATGATGCTAAATTCCAAGAGTTAGTTTCACAAATTACGCAGCAAGACTATGACGGTATTATTATTTCACACGGTAAAGAAGACTATTCATATGACATGATTAAGCCTGCCGTCGATAAAGGCATTAAAGTGACATTATTTGATACTGTCGCTAAAAAAAGTGGTCAGAGTTTAGATGGTGTTACAGCTACTTTCCAAGATGATTATGAGTTAGCACGGTTATCCCTTCAAGAAATTGCGGATTTAAGTAATGAGCCAGTAAAGGTTATTAAATTATGGTTTGGAGGACTATCTCCATTAGATAGACGTCAGGAAATATATAAGGAGTTCGAGGATAAAGGTGAGATCGTCACTTTAGAAACAATTGGGCCTACTAATTTCCAAGATATACAAGGTGACATTGCAGCAAAAGTGAATGCCGTTTTAGCAAAATATCCAGAAGGTACAGTAGATGCCATTTGGGGATCATGGGATGAGTTAGCAAAAGGGGCTTATAAATCATTAGTAGATAACAAACGTACAGACATTAATTTGATTTCAATCGATGTATCAAACCAAGATATTAACTTAATGAAAGAAGATAATAGTCAATGGATTTCCACAGCTGCTGTAGACCCAGCGCTAATAGGCCGTATGAATATGCGTTTAATGGCAAAAAAATTAGCGGGTGAAGAAACTCCTGAAGAGTACGATTTAACGGCAAAGTTAATTAAACAAAGCGATTTAAAAGATAACACAACGATGCTCAATCTAAATGAAATTATTGATGGCTGGGGCGTATCTACTGATTTTGATGAGGAATGGATGAAAACATTACGTGAACACTATTCAAAATAATAGAAAGATGACGTCTTGTTTTCAATAAGACGTTTTCTTTTACCTAAATGTGAAAGGCGTGTTAGCTATGAAAGCCAAGACAGTCATTGATATGAAAAAAATTTCAATCGAATTTCCTGGTGTGAAAGCCTTAAGTGATGTCGATTTCCAATTAGAATCAGGCACGATTCACGCTGTTATTGGTGCTAATGGGGCTGGTAAATCGACGCTAATGAAAATTCTCTCAGGAGCCTACCCACATTATACGGGGGATATTTTTATAAACGGTGAACTAGTTTCTATTACTGATGCGAAAAAATCAAAGGAATTAGGTATAGATATTGTTTACCAAGAAGTTGATACAGCGTTAATACCCTATTTAAGTGTTGCGGAGAATATAATGCTTGATCAACTGATATTCGATAAAAAATCAATTATCAATTGGCGAAAAATCCGTCAGAGTGCGAAAGAAGTGCTTAGTCGGATTGGTATCGAGTTAAATGTTGAAAAAAAGGTGAAAGATATCTCTTTAGCTGAAAAACAAATGGTGTTAATTGCGAGAGCCATAATTCATGAGAGAAAATTTCTTATATTAGATGAACCAACCGCCCCTTTAAGCCAAGCGGAAACTGAGAAATTGTTTTCTATAGTCCGAGATTTAGTTAAAAATCATCATCTTGGAATTGTCTTTATTTCTCATCGACTACCAGAGCTATTTGAAATCTGCGAAAAAATCACCATTATGAAAGACGGCAGGATCGTAAAAGAAAACTCGATTGAAGAAATTTCCCAAAAACAAGTTATTGAGCACATGCTTGGTAAAACTTTTGATTTAGTCCATCATAAACAATTAAAAGAAAAAGGAGAAATAGCCTTACAGGTCAACCATCTAGTCGATGATTCGGGCTTGGTCAATGACGTATCTTTTCATGTTAATAAACATGAGATTATTGGTTTGGCTGGTTTAGTTGGTGCTGGTAAAACAGAATTATGTAAAGCGGTATTTGGCATGTCTAATATTAAAGCAGGTTCCATTGAATTATATGGAAAAACGATTAAAAATCTAACTCCCTACCATGCTGTTAAAAACCATTTCGGATTGATTCCTGAAGAACGTCGGAAAGAAGGCGTATTTGTTGAAGAGCCGATTTTTAAAAATTTAACGATGGCCAATTTACAGTCATTCACACGTTTAGGTAGTTTTATTAAACAATCGGAAGAACGAGAGGCTGCTCGATCGATGATTCAAACAATTGGCGCTAAAACACCAAACGAGCTTCAAAAGGTTGCGAATCTTTCTGGTGGTAATCAACAAAAAATCGCAATTGGTAAATGGTTAATGACCGATGCGGAAATCCTTCTGTTTGACGAACCTACAAAAGGTGTCGATGTTGGAGCTAAAAGCGATATTTTTAATTTAATTGATGAACAGGCAAAAGAAGGAAAAATCATTATCTATGCGACGAGTGAATTAAGTGAAATTTTGTTAATTACCGATCGAATCTACGTGATGTACGACGGGAAAATTGTGAAAGAGTTAGTCACTAGCGAAACGACAGAAGATGAAGTCATGTTCTATGCTACTGGAGGCGAAGCGTATGCAAGAGCGTAAAAACAATCAGGCGCTATTATTTATTAAAGATTGGGCAATTGTATTAGCTGTTATTTTGTTGATTATAATTTTCACTGTTACTATCCCTAATTTTATGCAAACAAATAATGTTTTAAATATTTTAAGAAGTATTTCAATCGTTACGATTATAGCAGTTGGATTAACAGTTTCTTTATCTGTTAATGGTTTTGATTTATCGATTGGTTCGACAGCTACATTGGCAAACTCAGTTGTTGTTTCTATGTTTGTATGGTTTAGCATGCCAACAGGTGTATCCATTTTGGTTGCTATTTTAGCCGTACTTTGTGTAGCACTATTTAATGCGTTTTTAATCGTAAAAGTGAAAATACCCGATTTGTTTGCCACACTAGCAACTATGTTTATTGTTGAAGGTGTTGCTATGACCTATACAGGGGGTGGTTCAATCTCTGCTGGTATGCCTCGTTTAGATGGGACACCAACAGAAGGTAGAATTTCGGATTTCTTCTTATTGTTAAGTAAGACACCTTGGATCATTTTAATCATGTTGGTCATCGTTATGTTAGTACATGTATTTTTAACATATACCAAACATGGGCGTTTTTTATACGCTGTTGGCGGCAATGAAGAAGCAGCAAAATTATCAGGGATTCCTGTCAATCGTTATAAAATGATAGCTTATATTTTTTCAGCGGTTTTAGCGGGGATTGGTGGGTTATTGCTTGCATCCCAAATTGGATCCGCCCAAATTAATGCGGGTGCAGGTTATTTAATGCCAGCTGTTGCTGCAGCTTTTATAGGACAATCATTCGCTGGTCATGGGAAACCAAATGCCATTGGAACATTATTTGGAGCCGCATTAGTAGGTATTTTAGAAAATGGATTAGTCATGTTATCAGTTCCTTACTATTCTTTGAATATTATAAAAGGACTTGTTTTAGCATTTGCGCTAGCTTCAACTTATTACAGTAGAAAAAAATAGGAGGTAATTGTTATGTATTCCAAATATTTTTTGATGAACGAAGAAGATGTTAAAAGCTATGTACAAGTAAAAATTAAAGGTTTTAGTGGAACACTACATAGTGACGAAATTGGTGATGGCAATTTAAATTATGTATTTCGTGTGAAAAATGAGCAAGGTGACTCTGTCATTGTCAAACAAGCAGGTCCCCAAGCTCGTATTTCTGAGGATTTCGTGTTATCTACAGACCGAAATCGAATAGAAACAGAAGCTTTAATAATAGAGGGTGAGCTTACTCCTTCCCTCGTACCAGAAATTTTATTGTTTGATGAAGTTATGAGCTGTTGCGTAATGGAAGATTTAAAAGATTTTGAGATTATGAGAAAGCAAATGAACGTATTTAAAACATATGATCATTTCGCTGAGTTAATCTCTACTTTTATGGCGGAAAATCTTATTCGAACAACGGATTTTTTGCTAGATCCAAAGAAGAAAAAAGAATATCAAAAGCGATTCATCAACCCTGAGCTGTGTGAAATTACAGAACATCTAGTTTATACGGAGCCTTATATTGATTTTAAAAAGCAAAATATTTTAACGGCTGGAAATGAAGAATGGATTCATTCATTTGTATACAAGGACACAGCTCTACATTTAGAAGTTGCTAAGCGGAAAATACAATTTTTAACAGAGGCGCAAGCGCTTTTACACGGTGATTTGCATACAGGCTCTATTTTTATTAATGATGAAACATTGAAGGTTATTGATCCAGAATTCGCCTTTTATGGACCTATAGGTTATGATGTGGGGAATTTAATCGCCAACTTAACATTTGCCTGGGCAAGAGGATTAGCTTACAAAGAAGACGAATTTGTTTCGTGGATTGAAGAAACATTACTTTCTACTATTCAATTATTCCACAAGAAGGCACGAAATATTTTAGCCGCATCAACGGAGCAGTTTGCTGTCTACTCTGCCTTACTCGATGACTATATGGAACAAATTAGTCGAGATGCATTTGCAATTGCAGGAATCGAGATGAACCGTCGCATAATTGGCTTAGCAAAAGTAACAGATATTACGAGCATTGAACCAATTGACGCTCGTATAACAGCTGAAAGACGTTGTTTAAATATTGCGAAAGAGTGTATTTTAAATAAGGAAATCAGCCATATACAAGACTATATAAAACTATTACAAAAATATAAGAATGGAGTGTTGATTTAATGGAATTAAATACAATAGAATGGAAAAAAGATACACTCGTTCTACTAGATCAAACAAAATTGCCTAACGACATTGTGTATGTAGAAGTACAAACTGTAGAAAAAGTATGGGATGCCATTCATACGATGATTGTACGAGGGGCCCCAGCCATAGGCGTAACAGCAGCTTACGGGGTCTATGTGGCGATTCAGCACTTTGAAGGTTCTGTTACTGCGGCAAAGGAAGAAGTACAAAAGCAAGTACAGTATTTAGCAACTTCTCGTCCTACAGCTGTCAATTTATTCTGGGCATTGGAGAGAATGGAACAGAAGGCCTTACAAATAGACACGAACGATTTAGAAATGTTCCAAGACATCTTATTACAAGAAGCGATTGCTATTCATACTGAAGATATCGAGATTAATCGTTCCATAGGTGAACATTTATTGACGCTGTTGGAAGATGGACAAGGGGTACTAACTCATTGTAATGCCGGGGCTCTAGCTACGACAAAATACGGCACAGCAACTTCTCCTTTTTATTTGGCAAAGGAGCGGGGAATGAGTTTTAAAGTATTTGCAGACGAAACAAGACCTCGTTTCCAAGGTGCCATGCTTACATCTTTTGAACTCTTTAACGCTGGTATTGATGTTACGTTGATTACGGATAATATGGCAGCGACAGTTATGGCACAGGGGAAAGTGCAGGGAGTTATCGTTGGCTGTGATCGTGTAGCTGCAAATGGTGATGTTGCTAACAAGATTGGTACACTCGGTGTGGCCATTTTAGCTAAATACTATAATATTCCCTTTTATGTAGCGACACCAACACCGACGATTGACTTACATTGCCCAACTGGTGCGGATATCCCAATTGAAGAGCGTAGTGTAGATGAAGTGTTAAAACCAACAGGACAATATGTCGCACCAGCTGATGTAAAGGTGTACAATCCTTCTTTTGATGTGACACCTGCTGCACTCATAACAGCGATAGTCACAGAAAAAGGAATCATCGAACACCCGACAGAAGAAAAGGTGCGTGCAATTTTTAACTAATCAAAGATAGGATGACACGCATGACAAATTCTCTTAAACGAAGACAAGATGAAATTAATAAACTAGTGAATCAAAAAAATTACGTAGAAATTTCAGATTTAAGTGAACGATTTCAAGTGTCCGAGATGACGATTCGACGCGATTTAGAAAAGATGGAAAGTGAAGGGTTATTAATTCGTGTGTTGGGCGGCGCAAAGCCTATCCAAAAATCCTTTGTTGAAGATAATTTAAATTTACGCGCATCTGAAAACTTAGAGGCTAAGCAATTAATGGCTCAAGAAGCAGTTACATTAATCCAAGATGGAGACGTAATTGGCATCGATGCAAGTACTTCGGCATCAGAAGTCGGAAAATTGATTAAAGGGATGAAGAATATAACAGTTGTTACGAATAATATCAGCGTTGCCCTTGATTTAATATCGAGTGAAGTGACGACGATTTTACTCGGCGGTTATGTACGCCCAAACTCTATTTCAACGATGGGAACGTCTTTGAAGAAATATATGGAATCTATCAATATCGATAAACTGTTCATCTCTGCAAGGGGCCTGACATTACAAGAAGGATTAACCGACTCAACAATTGATGAGGGCGAAGCTAAACAAGCAATGATTCATAAATCTAATGAGGTTATTGCACTTATTGATCAAAGTAAGGTGGGCATCAAAAAACTATTCCAAGTCATGCCAGCTGATGCTATTTCTACAATTATCGTTGATGAAATTAAACCATTTAACGAAGAACAGCAAGAAGTCGTTAATGAGTTTTTGGAAAATAATTTAGATTTACGCATTGTACGAAAAAAATAAATCGTCACCAAATTGTCTAGAGCAATGTTGAAGGGTGGAATTAGATGAGACTACAAACAGAGCGGGAAAAAGTTGTTCTTCATTGTCAATTAATGATTCGAAATGGATTAACAAAAGGAACTGGTGGAAATATTAGTATCTATGTTCCTGCTGAAAATTGCGTCGCCATAAGTCCAAGTGGTATCCCTTACGAAGAACTAACCGCTGCTGATATCGTTTTGATTGATTTAGAGGGTCAAGTAATCGAGGGGCATCATAAACCTTCAAGTGAATGGGCGATGCATACAATGGTGTATAAAAGGCGCCCTGAACTGAAAGCGGTTGTGCATACACATTCTATTTTTGCTAAAACACTTGCTTGTTTGCGTGAAGACTTACCTGCAGTCTCTTATTTGGTTGCAGTGGCAGGTAAAGCGGTTCAATGTGCTGAGTACGCAAGCTTTGGCACACCGGCCCTTGGTGAAAATGCACTTAAAGCAATGGAGGGTTCGAAAGCAGTGTTACTGGCTAATCATGGTTTGTTAGCAGGTGGTGCAAATGTGGAAGAAGCTTTTAATATTGCTGAAGAAATAGAATTATGTGCAGAAGTATATGTTCGTGCCAGATCTATTGGTACACCAGTTATTTTAGATGAAAAAGAAATGACATATATGTTAGAACGATTCCAAACTTACGGGAAACCAGTAGAAAATAAATAATCATATAAAACCCCTCCTCGAAAGCTCTCTTAGCAACCTTTCGAGGGGGGATATTTTATTTATCGGAACGATTCTAAGATTTATCGGAATGATTTTTGTTTTTATCGGAATAATTATGTTCCTTGCTCAATTTTATATTTGTATACCAGAATTAACGATTTCAAGTACTTTTTTCTGAAGTGCTGGAGTTAGTGATAAATTTTTAAGTACACGATTAAATTCAGGAGAGTTTAATCGGATTTGTTTCATTTAAATTGCTCCCTTCTCTTACTTCTTATTAAAAGCTGTTGTGACAACTTCGACAATGAAACACTTTCTCATAGTTTCTTTCAAGACAATATGGAGGTTAATTTAATTTTATGCGGGTTCACTGTTTTTTTATGTTTTATCGGAAAGATATCGAGATTTATCGGAACAATTTTATGTTTTATCGGAAAGATTCTAAGATTTATCGGAATCATTTTTGTTTTTATCGGAACAACTATGTTCCTTGCTTAATTGTTTATTACTTCTTAATAGATAAATCATTATTGCTCTATTATTGCTTTATTGTTAAAATTAGGGTTAATTATCGTATGCCCGTAATAAGTTGATTGTAGTGAAGGCTGGACGACTCCTTGGGGATCAACGTCACAGATGAGACCCTGGAGCGCAAGCGAAGCGGCTCATCGGATGCCCCCAGGAAAGCGCCCAGTCGGAACGGAAATCACCCCCGCTTTATGGTGATTAAATTAAAATTTATTTAAAAATAAAAACACGGGAGACGCTGCCAATACATATTTCTCTTTATAGTTTAGTTTACAATCTATGATAGGAGAGAAAAAATGATTGAATTAAGCACTAAAAGATTAAGACTAATCCCATTAAACGCAAAGTATTTAGAATTACTAATTAATGAAGAAAAGACATTGGAAATAGAGTTGTCAGTAAGTAGTAAAGAAACTTTTCTTGATGAAGAACTAAGACAAGCTTTGAAGTTTAGACTATCGAAAGTATTAGAAGATGAAGAAAATTATATTTGGTACACGAATTGGGTAATCGTGTCGAAAGAAAAAAACAGTATCGTTGGTGGCATCATGCTAAAAGGTCAACCGAATGAGCAGGGTGAAGTCGTAATCGGATACTATACTTTTCCGCAATATCAGGGAAAGGGATACATGACGGAAGCTGTTAGGATGATGAAAGATTGGTTGCTACGTCAATGTAATGTTAAGTATGTGATTGCCGATGCTGATAAAAATAATATTGCCTCACATAAAGTATTACAAAAAGCAGGGGCAACGTTATATTCAGAATCTGAAGAACTATATTTCTGGAGATTCGAATAACATCAACTAAAAGACAAAGGGTGCTTTTAAAGCGCCCTTTGTCTTTTGAAAATCTTCCTCGCCAACACTACAATCCCAACAAAAACAATCGCTCCAGCTGTATCCAAAATAACATCCTGTCCACTCATCGTGCGTCCTGGTGTAAAGCTTTGACGAAACTCATCTAGCATTGCAATAAGAGCTGTCCCAGCAATAGCGACACCTGCAGCGAATCGACGTTTTCCCCATGCAAAGTAAATACCAAGTGCGATACAACCGAATCCAATAAAGTGCGTTAATTTTCGAATTAAAAACTCTACAAATTTAAAGTAACCACGCTCTTCAACAGAAACAACAGTATCCCAATAAGGAATTTTTAGTAAAGAGAGTTGCCTTTCAAAAGGTTTATTTGCCAATACATCCTCTAATTCTGGAAGTATACTTTGTTGTTCATAGGTCATACTAGAGGAAATCGCAAGTACTACTAAAAATGCTATTAAGATAAGCCATTTTTTCATCGGTGATCCATATATTGTTCGGCTTTAGTTAGCTCTTTGACTGCTTTAAAATCAGTTATCGAATCTATTTTTTCATAAGCGGCTAGTGTTTGCGTAAGCTGTTCCTGTGAGCTTGCACCAATCACTGTTGAGGCTACAGTAGATTCCTTTAGATTAAAGGCAAGCGCTAATGCATGTAAATCGTCATAATGTGAAGCTAAGCCTGGTAATGTTGTTGTTAATTCTTCAACTGTATACGTGTTAAAGCCATTAACACGCTGTAAACGTTCTTTCCAACTATTAGTTAGTAAACCCTTTGCAACAGTACCACGTGTTACAACGGAAGCTCCCTCACTTACGATAAAGTCGAGCCATTCTTCTGGACGACGATCTAAAGCACTATATTGCATCATGACACTTTTTGCAGAACTTACTGGTAAAAAACGTTTTAGTACATTTGGTCGAATAGAGGAAATCCCATATTCGCGAATCAGGCCGTCCTTTTTTAAGCCTTCGAATGTGTCGATAATTCCATCCCAGTCGTCCTCAATAGTGCCACCATGTAACTGATAGACATCAATATAGTCAGTATCTAGTCGCTTCAAGCTAGCGTGTAGAGCTTCCTTTATATATGACGATGATGCATCCCAATGCCAGCCTTCTACACCTTCTGTCCAACGATTACCAACTTTCGTAGCTACGATAACATCCTGACGACGCTTCCTTAAAATAGCTCCAATAATTTCTTCATTTGCTCCAAAATCATATAAATCGGCTGTATCGATATAATTAATGCCAGCATCTAGTGCCATATCGACAATATCAGCAGCCTTTTTCTTATCTGTCGAAAGAGACATGCCCCCTAAACTAATTTCTGAAATAAACAATTCACTTGAGCCAAGCTGTCTTTTTTTCATGCCAATGACCTCCTTCGATTTCTCTACTTGTAATGGTACAATGAACATATCTGAAGAACAAGCGAGGTTATCGTCAATGAAAAAGTTTGAGGAAAAAACGATAAAGACTACATCCATTTATGATGGGAAAATTGTGAAGCTACAGATTGATGATGTCACTTTACCGGATGGTAATGTTGCAAAAAGGGAAATTATTAAGCATCCAGGTGCAGTAGCAGTGATTGCTGTTACTGATGAAGGCAAATTAGTATTGGTGGAGCAATATCGTAAAGCTTTAGAGCGTTCCATTATTGAAATTCCAGCTGGTAAGCTTGAACCTGGTGAGGAGCCGCTTGTTACAGCACGTCGTGAATTAGAGGAAGAAACGGGTTACGGTGCACAGAGCTTTACTTTTTTACAGGCGTTTGCAACATCCCCGGGCTTCGCAGATGAGATCATTCATCTATTTGTGGCAAAAGATTTATATAAAATTGAAAACAAAGCAGATTTAGATGAGGATGAGTTTGTCGAATTATTAGAAGTTTCGTTGGAAGAGGCTCATCAAATGGTTGCAGACGAGCGTATATATGACGCCAAGACAGCGTTTGCAGTACTTTGGCTTGCGGCACAATAAGAAAATAATCTTTAGCATAATAGAGACGGACGAGCATAAGCTGTACAAACCTTGATAGAAAAGGAGCATGTTTATGTCTCGTACGGTGTCTATATTTTATCACGCATCCATTATAGCTATGAGTTTCGTTTGTGGTGTTATCTTCTTTCATATTATTGGTGGGCCGAATGCAGAGCCTTTTATTTTATTTATAGAGCCTCGTTTAGCAGATGGGGACAGGCATTCTATATTTCGTTTAGTATTACCCGTTGCTGTTTCAATAGCTCTTGTGCTATTGCTTGCAACACATAGTGTCTTGAAGGTTTTAGTGCGAGTAACAGTGGCGATACGTGCAACCTTTTTTGGCTTTAGCTCGGTTTTTTTATTACAAAAACTTGAAGCTATTTGGGTTTATTCGATTTGGTGGTTTCCATTTCAGCTTATCTATTGTATATTGTTGCTAGTCCTATGCAATTTACTTGTACCCGCTTGGTCAAAGCGAAAAATCGGGAAAAATGTACATGGTCGGACAATTTTGTTGAATTTTATCGCATTTTTCATCATAATAGTGGCTGAGTTTATCGTTATTTCTTATGTATTAAATTGATAAATACAATATGAAAGTTGCTCATCACCAAAAGTTGTGGATGACATTTGTTAAAACATATTAAGTTGATTGGAGTGAATACTGGACGACTCCTTGGGGATTAGCGTCACAGATGAGACCCTGGACCGAAGCGGCTCATCGAACGCCCTCAGGGAAGCGCCCAGTCGGAACAGAAATCAACCAAATGTTATGGTGATGAGCTACGAAAATTTAGCATCAGGTAAAAACATACAAAAGCATATTTGAAATCTACTCACTATCTTGTAATAGGATTTACTCCTTTGGTATAATGGAAAGAGTTTAGGGGGGCGTCACATGGAGAGCCGAATTGATCGTATAAAAAAACAGTTGCATAGTGCTAGTTATAAGCTGACGCCGCAGCGAGAAGCAACAGTTGCTGTACTGCTTGAGCACGAGGAAGACCACCTAAGTGCAGAAGATGTTTACCTTTTAGTAAAAGAAAAGGCACCAGAAATTGGTCTTGCTACTGTCTATAGAACGTTAGAGTTACTAACTGAGCTCAAAATTGTCGACAAAATCAACTTTGGCGATGGCGTTTCGCGCTATGATTTACGCCAAGAGGGAGCTGCGCATTTCCACCATCATCTTGTCTGTATCGAATGCGGTGCGGTTGATGAAATTCAGGAAGATTTACTTGAAGATGTGGAAGCCGTTGTTGAAAAACGTTGGAACTTTATCATAAAGGATCACCGACTAACTTTCCACGGCATTTGCTGGCGCTGTCATGATAAAAACGACGAATCGAATGAAGAAAATTAACGAGAAACTGTCTGTTTTAATCTTAAAGATTGAATCGGGCAGTTTTTTGTTTTGTTGGAATAAGACTTTTAACGTAATAGCTTGGACTAGTAGGGGGACGTTTTAGCACAATTCTAATAGCCGTGCTAAAATAGAGAATAATTGACAGTAGGAGGGCGTTGTGATGAATGAATTTCAATATGCAATAGAGGATTATATCCATTTTATCCAAGTAGAACGGCAGTTATCCGATAATACATTAGCATCCTATCGCCGAGACTTAGAAAACTATGTGAATTTTTTGCAGGAAGTGGCGGCAATGTCTGATTTTAATAAAGTAGAAAGAACGACCATTTTACGTCATTTAGAGCAGTTACGTATGCAAGGAAAGACAAGTCGTACTGTGGCCCGCCATATATCCTCCATTCGTAGTTTCCATCAATTTTTACTTAGAGAAAAGCGAGCAGAAACAGATCCGACAGTTCATTTAGAAATGCCAACCATTGAGCAAAAGCTACCAAATGTTCTTTCTATTGAAGAAATTGAAGCTTTACTAGCGGCACCAAATCGCGGCAAGCCACAGGGCATCAGGGACGTGGCAATGCTAGAGCTATTATATGGCTCAGGGATGCGCATTAGTGAGCTGATTGCGTTGGATTTAGCTGATATTCACCTAACGATGGGCTTTGTCCGCGTTTTTGGTAAGGGAGGCAAGGAGCGTATCATTCCCCTTGGAAAAAGCGCTCTTTCTGCATTAAGTAATTATTTAGGTGGTGCACGGAGTCAATTACAAGGAAAATATCCAAAAACAGATGCTTTTTTTATCAATCAAAGAGGAAAACGTTTAACAAGGCAGGGTTGTTGGAAATTAATGAAGGAGCATGCTTTAAAAGCAGGCATTAAACATGAATTAACGCCACATACATTACGTCATTCTTTTGCAACACATTTAGTGGAGAACGGTGCGGATTTACGAGCAGTACAAGAGATGCTTGGACATGCCGATATTTCCACAACACAAATTTATACGCATATTAGTAAAACACGACTATCAGAAGTTTATAAGCAATTCCATCCACGAGCTTAAGAGAGAAAATTATATGTTAGTCGGAGGTCTGACCTTTATTTTTCGCTTTTTTTTGGTAAAATAGAGACAAGAGATTAGGAGGCAACAATTATGAATAAACCATTTAAAAAAATCCATGTCGTAGTATTGGACTCAGTTGGTATTGGTGAAGCTCCAGACGCAGCGAACTTTGGAGATGTAGGCTCACATACTCTCGGACATATCGCTGAAAAAATGAATGGGCTTACAATGCCACATATGGAGTCTTTCGGCTTAGCGAACATTGAACCATTACAAGGTATGAAGGCTACTGACGAACCTAAAGCATACTACGGAAAAATGCAAGAAGCATCTGTTGGTAAAGATACGATGACAGGGCATTGGGAAATCATGGGGTTGAATATCGATAAACCATTTAAGGTGTATCCTGAGGGATTCCCAGCTGAGCTTATTGCAGAGCTTGAAAAACGTACAGGCCATAAAGTGCTGTGCAATAAACCTGCGAGCGGGACACAAGTAATCGAGGACTTTGGCAAGGAGCATATGGAGACAGGAGCAATTATTGTCTATACATCTGCTGACCCTGTTTTGCAAATTGCTGCACATGAAGAAATTATTCCATTAGACGAACTATATAAAATTTGTGAAATTGCTCGTGAGTTAACATTACAACCAGAATATTTAGTTGGCCGTGTTATTGCTCGTCCATTTATCGGTACGCCAGGAAACTTCACACGTACATCTAATCGCCATGACTATGCGTTAAAGCCATTTGGTCGTACAACGATGAATGTCTTAAAGGATGCAGGCTTAGATGTTATAGCAATCGGAAAAATTTCTGACATTTTCAACGGCGAAGGTGTCACAGATGCAGTACGTACGAAAAATAATACGGATGGTATGGATAAGGTTGCAGAAGTAGTGCGTCGTGATTTCCATGGTATAAGCTTCTTAAACTTAGTGGACTTTGATGCGAATTTTGGACATCGTCGTGACCCACTAGGTTATGGTAACGCACTACAAGAATTCGATGCGCGTTTACCAGAAATTACTGAAGCGATGACAGAAGACGATTTACTAATCATTACGGCAGACCACGGAAATGATCCAACATTCCCTGGGACAGACCATACACGTGAATATGTACCGTTAATTGTTTATTCACCACGCTTTAATGGTGGTAGTGAGCTAGCACTTCGTGAAACTTTTGCAGATATTGCAGCAACAGTTGCAGAAAACTTCAAGGTAGAAGCACCAAAGTTTGGTAAAAGCTTCTTAAATGATCTGAAGTAAGGGGGATTATTGATATGAATATGGCACAGCTATTTGAAAAGAAGAAGCAAGGCAAGGAGCTATCACAGGCTGAAATTCAGTATTTTATAGAGGGCTACACTACTGGTGCAATCCCTGATTATCAAGCAAGTTCCCTACTAATGGCAATTCGTTTATTGGGCATGACATATGATGAAACATTTTATTTAACAAAAGCAATGATAGAATCTGGAGATGTTATTGATTTATCATCTATTGAAGGTTTTAAAATTGATAAACACTCGACAGGTGGTGTAGGCGATAAAGTTACACTAATTGTCACTCCGATAATTGCTGCACTAGATATTCCAGTGGCGAAATTTAGTGGTAAGGGTCTAGGCATTACAGGTGGTACAATCGATAAATTAGAATCGATTCGTGGCTTTAAAACGGAGCTTTCATCACAGGAATTCATCGACAATGTCAATAAACATAAAATTGCGGTTGCTGGTCAAACAGGCAATCTTGTACCAGCTGACAAAAAATTGTATGCATTGCGAGATGTGACGGGTACTGTCGATTCAATACCTCTTATTGCCGCGTCTATCATGAGTAAGAAAATAGCAAGTGGTGCAGACGGCATTGTACTTGATGTGAAATGTGGCTCTGGTGCATTTATGAAGACAGAAGAAGAAGCGCAAGTTTTAGCTGATACGATGACGGCAATCGGTGAAAAGCTAGGACGTAAAGTAGTCGCACATATTAGTGATATGGATAATCCGCTAGGTAAAATGATTGGTAATAAGCTTGAAGTAGTAGAAGCATTTGCTTTACTAAGTGGACGTATGGACGAAACACATGTGGATCTACTAGAGGAATGTATCATTATCTCTTCGCTTATGTACCAAGTTGCAGCAGGAGTGAATGAGGCCGAAGCAACAGCAGCGGTTAAACGAGTGCTAGAAGATGGTTCAGCAGCTGCAAAATTTGAAGAATTTATCGTTGCACAAGGTGGCGATTTAGCAGATATTGTACAAAAAGACACAGCAAATAAAGTAGCTGTCAAAGCACCTACTGAAGGCACGGTAGAAACGATTAATGCACTATTGATCGGGGAAGCAAGTGTTGGTCTTGGTGCAGGTCGATTAACAAAGGAATCTGAACTTGATTATGATGCTGGTATTCACTTGATTGCCAAAAAGGGCGACCATGTTCGTGCTGACGAGACGATTGCTTACTTATATTCAAATCGTGAAATCGATGAGGAAACAATCGAAAAAGTACAGAAGGCTTATACAATTGCATAAATAATACGAATACGAAGCGAGAACTCTCTTTGAGAAGGGGGGTTCTCGCTTTTTTTTATTCTGAAAGCAGGGCGCCGGAAAGAAAAGCTAAAGCGACGGAAAGAAGGGCCGAAGTGACGGAAAGAAGGCAGAGCGACGGAAAGAAGGGCCGAAGTGACGGAAAGAAGGCAGAGCGACGGAAAGAAGAGCCGAAGCGACGGAAAGAAGGCAGAGCGACGGAAAGAAGAGCCGAAGCGACGGAAAGAAGAGCCGAAGTGACGGAAAGAAGAGCCGAAGCGACGGAAAGAAGAGTTAAAGTGACGGAAAGAAGGGCCGAAGTGACGGAAAGAAGGCAGAGCGACGGAAAGAAGGGCCAAAGCGACGGAAAGAAGGGCCGAAGCGACGGAAAGAAGGCGGAGCGACGGAAAGAAGGGCCGAAGCGACGGAAAGAAGGTAGAGCGACGGAAAGAAGGGCATAAGCGACGGAAGAAGAGCCGAAGTGACGGAAAGAAAAGTTAAAGTGACGGAAAGAAGTCAGAGCGACGGAATAGAAGGGCCGAAGCGACGGAAAGGAAGGCAGAGCGACGGAAAGAAGAGTCAAAGTGACGGAAAGAAAAGTTAAAGTGACGGAAAGAAGTCAGAGCGACGGAATAGAAGGGCCGAAGCGACGGAAAGGAAGGCAGAGCGACGGAAAGAAGAGTCAAAGTGACGGAAAGAAAAGTTAAAGTGACGGAAAGAAGTCAGAGCGACGGAATAGAAGGGCCGAAGCGACGGAAAGGAAGGCAGAGCGACGGAAAGAAGAGTCAAAGTGACGGAAAGAAAAGTTAAAGTGACGGAAAGAAGTCAGAGCGACGGAATAGAAGGGCCGAAGCGACGGAAAGGAAGGCAGAGCGACGGAAAGAAGAGTCAAAGTGACGGAAAGAAAAGTTAAAGTGACGGAAAGAAGTCAGAGCGACGGAATAGAAGGGCCGAAGCGACGGAAAGGAAGGCAGAGCGACGGAAAGAAGAGTCAAAGTGACGGAAAGAAAAGTTAAAGTGACGGAAAGAAGTCAGAGCGACGGAATAGAAGGGCCGAAGCGACGGAAAGGAAGGCAGAGCGACGGAAAGAAGAGTCAAAGTGACGGAAAGAAAAGTTAAAGTGACGGAAAGAAGTCAGAGCGACGGAATAGAAGGGCCGAAGCGACGGAAAGGAAGGCAGAGCGACGGAAAGAAGAGTCAAAGCGACGAATAGAAGAGTCGAAGTGACGGAAAGAAGGCAGAGCGACGAAAAGAAAAGCTAAAGCGACGGAAAGAAGAGCCGAAGTGACGGAAAGAAGGCAGAGCGACGGAAAGAAGAGCCGAAGTGACGGAAAGAAGGCAGAGCGACGGAAAGAAGAGCCGAAGCGACGGAAAGAAGGTAGAGCGATGGAAAGAAAAGCTAAAGCGACGGAAAGAAGGGCATAAGCGCCGGAAAGAAGAGTCGAAGTGACGGAAAGAAGGCAGAGCGACGGAAAGAAAAGCTAAAGCGACGGAAAGAAGAGCCGAAGTGACGGAAAGAAGGGCCGAAGCGCCGGAAAGAAGGGCCGAAGCGACGGAAAGAAGAGCCAAAGCGACGGAAAGAAGGCAGAGCGACGGAAAGAAGGGTCGAAGCGACGGAAAGAAAAGCTAAAGCGACGGAAAGAAGGGCATAAGCGACGGAAAGAAGAGCCGAAGCGACGGAAAGAGGGGCCGAAGCGACGGAAATAAGGCAGAGCGACGGAAAGAAAAGCTAAAGCGACGGATAGACTATCAAACAGACAGAGAGACTGCCAATAATTTGATTACATTTATAGCGCTTAATAATAATTCTTGTGAAAAATGTATGCCACGTTTAAAAAATGTTGATTTATCCCATACTGCATTTAAACCTAAAAAAGCTATAAGAATGTCGATTTGACACTATTTCGGAAGACTTTGCACTAGTTCTGTCAGCCGCAAGGATTCACCACTTTGGATGTGGAATTGCACGAGGAGGAGGCGATGTTCATGCATTTTCAATTAGAGATGGTAACAAGGGAGACAGTAGTTATACGTTTATTTGGGGAGCTCGATCATCATGCAGTAGAGCAAATTCGAGCTAAAATTTCTACAGCAATTTTTCAGGGCGCTGTAACGACCATCATTTGGAACTTAGAGGGGCTTTCCTTTATGGATAGTTCAGGTGTAGGTTTGGTGCTTGGTCGAATGCGTGAGTTAGAGGCAGTCGCTGGACGAACAATTTTATTGAATCCATCGCCGACAATGCGCAAAGTATTTCAGTTTTCAGGTTTAGGGCCGTGGATGATGGATGCAACAGAAGAAGAAGCGATTGATCGAGTTAGGGGGATTGTAAATGGATAACGAAATGACATTAACTTTTTTAGCAATTAGTGAAAATGAAGCCTTAGCGCGTGTAGCTGTGACAGGCTTTATCGCACAATTAGATCCAACAATTGATGAGCTATCCGAATTTAAAACGGTTGTCTCAGAGGCTGTTTCCAATGCTATTATTCACGGTTATGAAGAGAATGGTAAGGGTGTTATTACAGTTCGTGCAAAACGTGAGGATGATATTGTAACCGTGTCTGTTATGGATAAAGGTATTGGCATTGAGGATGTAAGTCGAGCTATGGAGCCGTTATTTACGACGAAAAGTGCGATGGAACGTTCAGGTATGGGCTTTACCATTATGGATAGTTTTTCAGATCAGTTGACAGTAATGTCCAAGTGGCAAGAAGGTACAACTGTCACGTTTACGAAGAAATTTTACTCGGTTCGCACACCGGTAATGTGAGGGTGCGATTGTGAAGCCGCTAGAACAGTCGTCCGATAAGCTATTGTCACAGGAAGAAATGCGAGATTTAATTGCACGTGCACAGCAGGGCGATCATGAGGCTCGTAAACGAATGATTGAGGGGAATACGAGGCTTGTGTGGTCTATCGTCCAACGCTTTACAAGTAGGGGGGTAGAGCTCGAGGATTTATTCCAAATTGGCTGCATAGGACTCATGAAGTCTGTGGATAAATTCGATCTAACGTATGATGTAAAGTTTTCGACATATGCTGTACCAATGATCATCGGTGAAATTCAGCGCTTTCTAAGGGACGATGGCATGGTGAAGGTTAGCCGATCTATTCGTGAGCTTAATTTTAAAATTCGCCATGCAACCGATGAATTCATTAAAAATAATGAGCATCCACCAACTATTCATGAATTAGCACAGGTTCTTGGTGTCACAACTGAGGAGATTGTAACAGCTTCAGATGCATTGAGAGATCCTGCTTCCTTACATGAGCAATTGTATGAGAGTGAAGGGGATTCTATTACATTAATGGATCAGATGAAGGACGAAAAATCCGAGCAGCCATTTGACTATATTCCACTAAAAGAGGTGCTCACAAGACTTGAGCCTAGAGAGCAATCCATTATTTATTTACGATATTTCTCAGATTGTACCCAAACTGAAATTGCGAACAGGCTCGGCATATCACAAGTTCAGGTATCACGATTAGAGAAAAAAATTCTTGCCCAATTGAAAAATTGGATGGCTACAAGTGCCACAGTTGAAGAGGAAGAAGTAAAAAAAGACATTTAAGAAAATGGTGACAGCATGACAGATAAACTATTTAACAGCTTAGAAGAAGCCGAAAATTTTCTTAAAGAACAATTTGGTGACGGCGAATCATTTGACGTAATTGTTAAGCATTTATTTGTCAAAGATTTGCCGGTCCTTTGCGCATATATAAGCGGACTTGTAGATAGTGTAGTGTTAACGCAATTACTCTCTAATATGTTGCCTGATGAGGACATTGATATTGAGGATGAAAAGGAGTATTTTGAAGCAATTTTCAATTACCAAGGCCGTTCGGAGGAAACCAAACGTGAAGCCTTTTTATTATCCATATTAAGCGGACAAGTAAGCTTCGTCACTAAAAGTGGTTACGGCTATGTTGCCGAGATTCGAAATTACCCGGGGCGCTCACCAGAGGAGCCTGATAATGAAAAGGTAATTCGTGGATCTAGGGACGGCTTTATTGAAGGTATTTCACAAAATACTGCTTTGATTCGTCGGCGAATTCGCAATAGTAATTTACGTTTCGAGCTACATAAAATATCCGAAATCGGTCAAACCGATGTCGCACTAGCGTTTATAAAGGGTATTGCCAATGATGAAATGCTCGATAAATTGCGACAGCGCCTTGGGCAAATTCACCATGATGGCTTGACAATGGCTGATAAATCACTAGAGGAATGGTTGTTTAAACAAAAGTTCCATCCAGTTCCTTTTGTACGTTATACGGAACGACCGGATATTACCGCTGCGCATTTACTTGAGGGCCATGTAGCCATTATTGTCGATACGTCTCCCTCTGTCATTGTTGTCCCTGCAACAGTTTTTCATTTACTGCAACATGCTGAGGAGTATAGGCAGGCACCAGCAGTCGGAACCTTTGTCCGTTTTATGCGCTATTTTGGAGCAATTATGGGTTTATTATTATTGCCTTTATGGTATTTATTTGCAACGCACGGGATATTTTTACCAGATGCGTTATCCTTTTTAGGTGCAAAGGAAAAATCACATATCCCACTTTTACTACAAGTACTTATTGGAGATGTTGGGATAGAATTTTTGAGGATGGCCGCCATTCATACCCCATCTCCATTATCCACTGCGATGGGGTTAGTTGCCGGTGTAATTATTGGTCAGATTGCTATTGATGTTGGGGTATTCTCGCCAGAAGTAGTGTTATATACAGCCGTTTCAGCTATTCTGACATTTATTATTCCGTCTTATGAGCTAAGTATCTCCATTAAACTCTTTAGACTAGTGTTGTTAATAATGACTGGAATTTGGGGAGTTAATGGGTTATTTATCGGGTTTTTTATATTATTTACGTATTTATGTTCATTACGTCCGATGCAAGCGCCATATTTGTGGCCACTTATTCCGTTCTTTCCAAATGCGATGCTTCGCGTACTTGTACGTTTCCCAATGACAGCAGATGCATTAAGACCTTATGTAGTCGATTCCAAACAGCGAAAAAGATCATAGGAGCCGTTGCACTCGTTTTTTTCATGTGATAAAGTTCACATATAGTATTTTGTGATTTTTGCAAAAATTATCTTCATTCAGCAAAAGGTTCGCCAAGATAATATGTCGAATGTAGTAATACCTCTAAAAAAGGATAGTAGACTAATATTGCTACGTCCATTCTAAAATTGAGGTGCAATTTATCACAAGATGGAACGATGTGAAAAGGGAGAGATGCACATGCATTTATATGGAACACAAGCGATTTCTGAAGATGGTCATTTAACGATTGGACAGGTAGATACACTAGAGCTTGCAAAAGAGTATGGTACACCTTTATTTGTGTATGATACAGCGCTTATTCGTAAGCGTGCTCGCGGCTTTATTGATACGTTTAAAAAACTAGGTGTAAAAGCAGAAGTAGCTTATGCTTCTAAAGCATTTGCATGTGTAGCTGTGTACCAATTAGCGGCAGAAGAAAATCTATCTTTAGATGTTGTCTCAGGTGGAGAATTATTTACAGCTTTAAAAGCTGGATTCCCTACAGAACGCATTCATTTCCATGGCAATAATAAAAGCATTGCTGAATTAGAATTAGCCTTTGACTCGAAAATTGGTTGTATTGTCGTGGATAACTTCTATGAAATTCAGCTTTTACAAGAAATTTCAGAGCGCCGTCAACAAAAAATGCGTATTTTACTACGTGTCACACCAGGTGTTGAGGCACATACGCATGATTTTATTACGACAGGTCAAGCGGATTCTAAATTTGGCTTCGACTTAAATAATGGTCAAGCAGATGAAGCTTTCCGACAAACTTTTAACCATGAATACCTAGAGCTTCTAGGGCTACACTGCCATATTGGCTCTCAAATTTTTGACACAGCTGGCTTTGGCTTAGCAGGAGAAAAATTAATTGATAAAATTTCTGATTGGAACAAGACTCACGATTTTACATGTACTGTGTTAAACTTAGGAGGGGGCTTCGGAATTCGTTATACTGAGGAAGATGCACCGCTTGAGCCACAAGTATATGTAGAGGATATGATTACGGTTGTTAAGAACAAAGCGACTGTACTTGGTCTAACTATGCCTGAAATTTGGATCGAACCAGGACGATCACTTGTAGGCGATGCAGGAACATCACTTTATACAATTGGTTCACAAAAAACAGTACCCAATGTTCGTAAATATATTGCTGTTGATGGTGGCATGAGTGATAATATCCGTCCGGCATTATATGATGCGAAGTATGAGGCGGTCATTGCAAGTAAAGCAAATGAATCAAAAAGTGAAACATATACAGTGGCTGGTAAACTTTGTGAATCAGGCGATAAATTAATTATTGATGCTAAGCTTCAGGAAGCAGCTTCTGGAGATGTGCTAGCAATTTTCTGTACAGGTGCTTATGGATATTCTATGGCGAGTAACTACAACCGTGTGCCACGACCAGCAGTTGTATTTGTAGAAAATGGCGAGCATCAATTAGCGATTCGACGCGAAAGTTATGAAGATATTGTACAAAACGATCTCCCGCTAACGTTAAAAAAGGGTGAGTAAATTTGAGAAAAAACAAATGGGTATTACTAGCGTCCATGTCAACTTTTATTTTGTTGTGGGGCGTTGTTTATTGGGTATTGGCGTCTAAAGGTATTCTCGGACCTGGTTCGTAAGACAGAAATTGACTTGCGGTAAAAGTACAAATCGTGTAGGATAGTCAAAGATTATGTACAGCTAGAAAAAGAGGGAATAGACAAATATGTTAATTCGATATAAGAAAGCTTTCGAGAAAATAGCAATGGGGCTACTCTCGTTTATGCCTAACGAAAAAGACATAAAGAAGCTCAAAGAGACAATCCACTCCTATGAAAATGAAGATAATTGGGTATTATATTTATGGAAAAAGAACGATGAGTATGTTGGCATTGTTGGACTTATAACAGACAGTAATAATATAGCTACGATTCAACACGTTTCCGTTGTCCCTTCTTATAGAGGTGAAGGTGTTGCGAAGGAAATGCTACAGGAAGTAGCAGAACTTGGCCAGTACGAAAGTGTGCGTGCGACAGAGGAAACGCGTAAATTTGTTCAAAAATGTATAAATTGTATCGATGAAGAAGCAGACGATCATTGACGTCTGCTTTTTCTTTGTTTGCTTTCTTGTCGCTCTGTAAGAATATGTGAGCGATCTCGAAGCATATGTTTATGAAGAAGATAGTTAGAGCTACTTGATGGTAAAAGCTGTATGCGAGCAAATACTAATTCCTCCAATACGGGCGAAAGTGGAAGCTGAAATGCTTGGAAGGACTTGCCTATTTGGATGGCAGAAAGTGCATCTGATAGTTGTATTAGTAGTTTATCGTAGTCAATTTCGTCAAAAAAAATATGCCCGATATTATATTGAAAATTATGGAGTGCTTTTTCTAAGATTCGTGCAGCGCCTATATAATTGTCACGTCGCCAATGATATAGACCTGTTGCGAGCTGTACGTATCCAACAAGAGGGTGCTTTTTATCACCGGGAGCAATATCCTTCCAGAATTCCTCAAGTACTTCATGGCATTCAAAAAAATCTTGATTACCATTGAAGTAGGCACAGTAATCGATAAATAAAGTATGATGCTGTGGATGCATTTTGGACTCCTTTCCACTATACTAAAAGAACATAGAATCTCAGGGTGGTAAAACAATGTCGTATGAAGTAAAATTAGAAGCCTTTTCAGGGCCTCTTGATTTATTATTGCATTTAATTCACAGATTGGAAATTGATATTTATGATATCCCAATGGCTGAAATTACTCAACAATATATCGACCATATACATGCTATGCAGGTACTGGAGTTAAATGAGGCTAGTGAATATTTAGTGATGGCTGCAACATTATTGGCCATTAAAAGTCGTATGCTCCTGCCAATTCATGAAGGTGAGCTTGAAGATGCCGAATTAGAAGTCGACGGCCCAGACCCTCGTGAAGAACTTGTGCAACGTTTAATAGAGTATAAGAAATATAAAGAAGCAGCGAGTAGCCTGCAAGAGCTTGAAACAGATCGAGCACAGGTATTTACACGGCCACCAGCAGATTTATCAGAGTTAGCATCAGATGAGCAAATGGCGTTATTTGATTTGAACGTCAACATCTTTGACATGCTTGGGGCCTTCCAAAAACTGATGCGTCGAAAAAAATTGAAAAAACCACTAAGGACAACTGTAGCGAGACAAGAACGCTCAGTGAAGGATCAAATGCGTTCAGTTGTCGATACATTACGATCTACAGGTGGACGTGCATCATTTTTCGAGCTTTTTCCCTATGAAGATAAGCCAACGCTTATTCTGACGTTTTTATCTCTTCTTGAATTGATGAAACGTCAGGTCGTCATCGTAGAGCAAAATGGTAACTTTGAAGAATTATCAGTTACCTTACAGAAGGAGGAATGGGATGATGACGAAAACAATGATGCTACAGAGTAGAATAGAAGCCCTATTATTTGTTGTTGGAGACGATGGCTTAACTATTAAACAATTATCACAACTTTTGGGCGAACCGGAAGAGTTAGTCGTACAGGCAATGGAAGAGCTGCGTACAACATCTGAAGAAGATTTAGCTAGAGGTATTACTGTAAAAGAAATAGCTGGAGTTTATCAGCTCATAACAAAATCTGAACTTGCAGATACCATTCAAAGATTAGTAGAAAATCCAACTGTTCAATCATTATCGCAAGCCTCACTCGAGGTGCTTGCTATTGTGGCTTACAAACAGCCAATTACACGTGTAGCAATTGAGGATTTACGCGGTGTGAAATGTGAAAGACCAATACAAACGCTCGCTTCTAGAGGTTTAGTCAAGGAAGTTGGTCGCTCAGAAGGGACAGGACGTGCAATCTTATATGGCACAACAAAAGAATTCTTAAACTACTTTGGTTTAAATAGTATAGAAGAAATGCCACCTTTACCTGACGAAGAATTAGTTGAAACAGAGCAAGAAACAGATTTATTTATGACGAAATTCCAAGAAACCTTTAGTGGGGTAAAGTAGATGAGCAAGATGGTATAATGCTTTGCTTGAAACATAAATATATTTTATATTTTTCTATTACTTTAAATAAGGAGTGGCTCGTTGCTTCGGTTAGTACGTTTAATATTGTTCATGATAGTCGTGGTAATGTTAATGCTTCCACAAACCAGTTTAGCACGAGGTGGTAGCGGATATGCTGTCTTAGATGGGGATACGGGCCGTGTTTTATTAGGATCGAATAGTGATGCACGGTTACCAATTGCTAGCTTAACAAAAATTTGGACAGCACTCGTTGCTATTGAAAATAGCAATCTTCAAGATGAAGTGGTTATTTCACCGAGGGCTGCAATGGCGGAGGGCTCATCAATTTACTTGCAGGCAGGTGAAACAGTTACGGTAGAAACACTGTTATATGGTTTGATGCTACGCTCCGGGAATGACGCAGCAACAGCTTTAGCAGAGCATGCCGGGGGATCAGTAGAAGGATTTGTAAAGTTAATGAATGAGCGAGCCGTTGTTGCTGGTCTCACAAATACTGTATTTATGAACCCGTCTGGCTTGCACCATGATGAGCATTTATCGTCAGCGAGAGATACTGCTGAGATGCTGAGAATTGCTCTTCAAAATAAAACTTTTAAGAAGATTGCCTCAACAGTTCTATTTCGTGCCAATACTGAAAACGGGATGTTATGGGAAAATAAGCACCGATTATTACGAGAAGGGTCAGGGGTTGCTATCGACATAGACGATGAGACACAACAACCTGTTAGTGCATTAAAATCAGCAAAAGGTTCAGCATTTGCCGGAAAAACAGGCTTTACAAAGGTGGCTGGTCGGACCCTTGCAACCGCCTTCCAAAAGGACGGGCAAACCTGTATTGTTGTCACTTTGAATGAATCAGATGACTGGAATGTTCATCGGGGCTTAGCCAACAAGGTTTGGCAAGATTACAGCCTTGAGACTGTAGTGAAAAAAGGTAAATATAAAGTCAATAAAAACCTTTCCATTCGTTTAGAGCAACCAATAAGTTTGCAGTTAAATAAAGAAGAAAAAGAAAGTGTAAGGCAAGTGTTACATGTTTCTAGAAAACGTAAGGAAGGCGTTTTATCCATCTTTATCGGTGAAGAGCGTATTTATGCAAGGCCAGTATCAGTTGAATCAGCGGATCGTTAAAAGCGATACGCTGATTTTTCTTTGTTACGCCATTCAGGATAATGTTTGTGGGTTTAGAGCATAAACTATAGCGTGTAAAACGAATTAGATGTAATTAACAAATGAGATGGAATTTGGTAAAATAAATCAGGGTGACAGTTAAAATTAAAATTCTGAATTTTCGAATGTTAACGGGGGGGGGAAGTATTTATGACTACTGAATCAAACAGTAAGCAATACCAATTAGGGGTAATAATAATTTTATTTTTGTCTAGCTTTATCGCTCCCTTTATCTTTTTATACCCTATTCAAGAGTTGTTCTATCGACCTAAGGAATACTATTTTTTCGATACTTTTTATCAAGCATATATTATATTAATAATAGTTTTGATTGTGTTGGCAGTCATGTTATTAGTCAATTTTTTAGTGACTCCTAAAACAAAAAAAAGGAAGAATATTCAACGAGGAATTATGGGGACATCGTTTGTAATTGCTGGTGCATTCATATTTTTATGTATTAATAACTATCAATATATTGATACAAAAGGAATTCACATGAATCATTTTTTTAGTTTGCAAGAAGATTACATAAGTTGGGAAGATATTGTGAAGGTTGAACAAACTATTGTAGAAAAAAATGGTGTAAGTTTACCAGATAAATTGATTTTCACATTACAAGATGGTTCTACAATTGAACAAACTTTAACAACAAAGTTATCAAGTGTGAAAAAATTCATTAATAAAGAATTAAATAACTATGGACTTAAAATAGAAAATAAATATAGTGAAACTGAGTAATGATGAAGAGCTGCCCAAAATGGTGGCTTTTTATGTTTTAAAAAACTTTTAAAAGAGATTGCTATTTGATGAAAAGTAATGAGAAGATTTGATTAAAATTAGACCATCACTAAAAGTTGGGGATGATCGTTTGTTCAAACGTATGCCGTTTATCTAAGTTGATTTCCGTTCCGGTTGAACGCACCCAGCCGGAACGGAAATCGATCCCACATTTTGGTGATGACCCTTAAAATTCAGGTACAAGTTATCCAAAAACTAGCTGATGAAAACTATTTCAAATAATCAAATTACTTACGCATAATTAGTTTTTCTTTAATAATGTATAAAAGTATGACATAATTTTCACAGATTAGCGGGAAAAATAACCTTATTCATCATATGCGAATAAGGTTTAAAGTTTGGTGTCTATGCCAATGTGAATGAAAACTAGAGGTGAAAGAATGGAAAGATTACAAAAGGTCATTGCGTATGCAGGTGTTGCGTCAAGACGTAAGGCGGAGCAATTGATTTTAGAAGGTAAAGTAAAAGTGAACGGAGTCGTAGTGCGTGAGTTAGGTACAAAGGTTTCCAACTCAGATACGATAGAAGTAGAAGGCGTGAAGCTTGAGAAAGAGGATAAGGTTTATTATTTACTATATAAACCACGTGCAACGATATCAGCTGTAACAGACGACAAAGGACGCAAAACTGTCACAGATTTGTTTAAGTATATTCCACAACGTATTTTCCCAGTTGGCCGTCTTGATTATGATACATCTGGCTTGTTGTTGTTGACAAATGATGGGGAATTTTCCTATATGCTGACACATCCGAAGTTTAAGATCGACAAAACTTATATTGCTCGTGTCAAAGGTATTCCAACGATCGAAGGTTTAAAAAAGCTTCAACGCGGAATTAAACTAGAAGACGGCAAAACAGCTCCAGCAAAAGTTAGTATGACTTCTTTTGATGAAAAAGCAGGTAAGGCGATTTGTGAGATTACTATTCATGAAGGGCGAAATCGTCAAGTGCGTCGCATGTTTGAGGCAATCGGTACTCCAGTTGTTAAACTGAAACGCGAGCGCTTTGCCTTTTTAGATTTATTTGGACTAGCGCCGGGGGAATATCGTGAATTAACAAAGCATGAAGTGAAGCAATTGCGAGTGTTAGCGGAGACAGGGCAAATCGGATAATTAGCATTTTCTATGAGAAAGTGAAATACTGCTATGTGTAATAGTAATGTTTTCACTTTCTTATTAGTGAAATCGTTCATAAATCATTCATAATTATTAGCTAAGCGTTTGTGTTTCATTTTGCTATAATAGGTGAGAATAGTACACCTAGATAAGTTTCGTCCTGATGAAATCGTTTCCATAATTTATCAGGAGGTGTTTGGCGCAACCGAATGACAAACATAAATGTGGTAAATTAGACGATAAAATCTATACATATGAATGTTTGTATGAAAAGCTTAGCGTCAATTGAAACTCTAAGCCGTAATAGATAGGGGGGTTATTAACTTGGAGAAAAAGAAAAAACGTCTCGTCATTCGTACCATTATTTTGGCGGTTTTAGTATTAGCAATTGGTTACACGGTATACGGAACAGCGACAAAGGATAAAGTAGAGTTAATAGCAGTAGGCTCTAAAGCACCAGACTTCACGTTAGTAGATTTAAACGGTGAGAAACATAAACTTTCTGATTATAAAGGGCAGGGAGTATTTTTGAACTTCTGGGGAACTTGGTGTAAGCCATGTGAGAAGGAAATGCCTGCAATGGACCGTCAGTATAAAGTCTTTAAAGATCAAGGTGTACAAACATTGGCTGTCAATATTGCACAAACAGATTTTGAAGTACAGAATTTTGTCGATAGATACGATTTAACGTTCCCAGTAGTTATTGACAAAACGAAAAGCGTTATGACTGCCTACAATGTAGGTCAATTACCTGCAACACTCCTTATTGATCCAGATGGTAAGGTAGCCAAAATTATTACTGGTGAAATGACGGAGGGAAATATTGCTTCGTACATGGAATTAGTGAAGCCAAAATAAGGAGAAAATGACTATGGAAAACATCATTTGTGCTTGTGGTCATAGTAACCCATATGGCACGAAGCTTTGTGAGAAATGTGGTCGTCCTTTAACTGAGGAAGGTAAGCAGACAAAAGTTGTTGATATGCGCTACGATGGAACGGCGATTCGTTCAAAAACGTATAATAAAACAGTCATCGATAAAATTTGGAATTTCTTCTCGAATGTAAAAGTCGGGATTGCTCTCATTATTATAACGTTGGTCTCTGCGTCAATCGGGACAATCCTACCGCAAGAAATTTATGTAAATGCACCAGATGCTGGAAAAGCGGAGTATTATGAGAAAGTGTATGGTTGGTTTGGCAAACTCTATAATTATTTAGGACTTTCTGATTTGTATAGCACTTGGTGGTTCCAAATTTTAGTGGGAATGCTTGCGACATCTATTATTGTTGCGAGTTTAGACCGCGGCATCCCATTGCATAAGTCTCTGAAAAATCAACGAGTTAAACGTCATGAGAGTTTCATGAAGCGTCAACGTATCGTCGCAGAAGGACAAGTGCTAAACCCTGACGAAACACTTGATAAAGTTGAACAAAAAATGACTGAATTAAAATATCATGTTCGTCGTGATGGAAGTGCATTGTTAGCAGAGCGCGGCCGTTTTGCTCGGTATGGTCCATACATAAATCATGTCGGTCTCATTATCTTTTTAGCAGGTGTTATGTTGCGTTTAGTACCTGGTTTTCATGTGGATGAGACGATTTGGATACGTGAAGGTGAGACACGAGCTATACCAGGTATGGATGGTTATTTTGTAAAAAATAATAAATTTATTTTGGAAACCCATGACAATAAGCCGCAGGGCGAGCAAGAGAGTCAAGGTGTAAATGTTGTGGCGAAAAACTTTCAAACAGACGTCACATTATACAAACAACCTGAGGGTTCTCTTCCGGGAGACTTAGACAATCTTGAAAAGGTGAGAGATTACTCTATTCGTGTCAATCATCCATTAAAAGAAAGCGGTTTTGCGCTGTATCAAATGAATTATCGACTTAACGAATTGAAGCAGATGAATTTTAATTTAGTGAATAAAGGAACTGACGAATCATTTGGTCAAATTGAAATTGATTTAACGAATCCTAAAAAAGAATATGATTTAGGGAATGGTTCATCAGTACAGATACTTGTTTATACACCAGATTTTGATGGTTTTGAAAATGGTGAACCACAGACAAAAACATCAATACCAAATAATCCAGCATTTTTATTTAAAATGACCACACCAGAAACTCCAAAAGGTGAAGTAAGCTTTGTACAAATCATGCAACAACCACTTGAACCACTTGGAGAAAACAAATATAGAATGAAATTTGCTGGTGCAGAAACACGTAATACAGCAAACTTTACAATTCGTAAAGATAGTACGATACCAATTTTATTTGTAGGTGGTATTATTTTCATGATTGGTGTAGTGATTGGCTCGTATTGGAATCATCGACGTTTATGGTTACAGATTGAGTCAGATGGCCGAGTGTTGATGGCTGCCCATGTAAATAAAAATATGTTCAGTATGAAAAAGGATTTAGATGCTGTTTCTACATTTGCTGATCTACCACCATATAAAGATCAGTTAGAAAAGATAGAAGATGTTGGGAAGTCCACAAAGCGAGGCACTAAAGAAAAGGAAGGTGACAACACCTTATGAGTTTGATTGACATAAGTGGAAACCTGTTATATGTAGCGTTTGTAGCCTACTTAGTTGCAACTTTATTTTTTGGTGGTTCGATAAAGCAATCGAATGCTACAGGCAAGAATACTGATAAATGGGGCAAGCTTGCTATTGTTATAACAATTATTGGTTTCCTATCGCAGCTTGGTTATTTTATTACTCGTTGGATTCATACAGGGCATGCACCTGTTAGTAATATGTTTGAATTTACGACTGCGTTTGGGATGTTCATTGTTGCGGCATTCATTTTAATTTATTTTATTTATCGCGTGACAGCTCTAGGTTTAGTGGCATTACCTGTGGCGCTATTAATTATTGCCTATGCGGCGATGTTCCCGAACGAGGTTAGTCCTTTAGTGCCGTCTTTACAAAGTCACTGGCTAACAATTCATGTTATTACAGCTGCTTTAGGTCAATCGATTTTAGCGATTAGTGCAGTAGCAGGACTGATTTATTTATTAAAAGTAGTTGATTTAACGAAGCCTTCTAAACAACGTTTCTGGTTAGAAGCGGTCATGTTCTTCCTTGTAGTAGTCGTTGGTTTCGTAGTTGCTACATCAATATTTAATATGATGGATTACGAATCTACATATACTTACGTTGATAAAGAAGGTAGTGAACGTGAAATTACCTACAAAATGGCGCCGGTATTTGGTATGAATGAATATAAGGCAGTAGAAGAACATGGCATGTCTCCATTAGTAGAAATGCCTCCACTTATTAATGCGAAGAAATTAACAACGGTTGTTTGGTCATTATTAGTAGGATCTGTTTTATACTTATTAATCCGTTTAATTGCACGACGTCGAATTAGCGCGATATTCCAACCTTTTGTCAAACGAGTAAATTTACAATTAGTTGATGAAATCGGTTATCGTTCAGTGTTAATTGGTTTCCCAGTATTTACATTAGGGGCTTTAATCTTTGCGATGATTTGGGCACAACTTGCGTGGAGTCGTTTCTGGGGATGGGATCCAAAAGAAGTGTGGGCGCTTATTACATGGTTATTCTATGCAGCATTCCTACATTTACGTTTATCAAAAGGATGGGAAGGCCAAAAATCTGCTTGGTTAGCATTAATTGGTTTCGGAATAATCTTGTTTAACTTAATTGCTGTTAACTTAATTCTTGCAGGTTTACACTCATACGCTGCAGGATAACTAAGACGAATATCCATTTGATAAAAACTGATTAATTTGAGCACATATGAGATTTTCTACGTCGCTAGTATTTGAAAGAAAAGCCTTCTTGCTGTGGCAAGAAGGCTTTCTTTTCTTTTCAATATGTGCTGTACCATGTACAATAGAAGGTAGAGAAAGATTAGAAGAGAGGGATCGTGAAAGTGTCAGAAAATATTTCAGTATTAGTAGTAGATGACGAGGATCGTATTCGACGCTTATTAAAAATGTATTTAGAGCGAGAAGGATACCTTGTTGACGAAGCAGAAAATGGTGAACAAGCGATCGAAAAATCTTTAGAAAAAGAGTATCACTGTATCTTACTAGATATTATGATGCCTGAAAAAGACGGGCTCGAAGTATGTGCGGAAATCCGCGAACGAGCAGCAACACCGATTATTTTATTAACTGCCAAAGGCGAGGAAGCAAATCGAGTACAAGGTTTTGAGCTTGGTGCAGATGATTATATTGTAAAACCATTTAGTCCTCGTGAGGTTGTGTTACGTGTGAAGGCTATATTACGTCGTTCACAAGCATTCTCACCTTCGACAAATGCATCTTCTTCAAAAGATTTAGTTGTGTTTCAACATTTAATGATCGATCACGATGCGCACCGTGTAACAGCAGAGGGTATTGAAGTAAATTTAACGCCTAAAGAGTATGAATTACTTTATTTCCTAGCGAAATCACCAGACAAAGTATTTGACCGTGAACAATTACTAAAAGAAGTTTGGCATTATGATTTCTTTGGCGATTTACGTACAGTTGACACACATGTTAAACGTCTACGTGAAAAGCTCAACCGTGTATCTGAAAACGCTGCAAAGATGATCGTTACTGTATGGGGCGTTGGCTACAAATTTGAGGTTGTCAATGAATAGAATATGGAATAGTGTTGTCGGGAAGCTATGGGTAACCATATTGCTTCTCGTTTCATTTGTATTGTTTGTTTTCACGGTTCTAATGCTCGAGTTTCTTCAAAATTACCATATGCAGCAAGCAGAGAGTTCCTTGCGTCAAACAGCAGCAACCGTTGCTAGTATAGTAGATGATAATGAAACAGCTGAGTCGACTTCAGAATTATTAAAAGATATTTTACCTGAAAGTACGAATGCGCTTATTGCAACGAGTCATGATGTAGTATCATTTGCTTTGCAGGAAGGTGTAAATAAAAAAGAAATCCAGGATATGATTTTAGCCAATAAATCATTCCATGAAATTTTTCAATCAGATGAACCGATTACTAAGGAAATGATGATGCCGTCTTCTACAGACAAGGAAACAATGGAATCGTATGTTGTGCTCGGTTTCCCGCTAAATGTGGAAAATGCAGTGCACGGAGCTGTCTTTATTTATCAAAGTCCAGATGCACTACATAAAACATCGAAAGAAACGACGAAAATTGTCTTTCTGTCTGCTTTCATTGCCTTTGTGTTGACGACATTCTTTGCGTTTTTCCTTTCATCACGTATTACGTCACCATTGCGTAAAATGCGTGAATTAGCGTTTGAGATTTCTAAAGGAAATTTTGAAGCGAAAATGCCGACTACACAAAACGATGAAATCGGCCAGCTTGCTGTTGCCTTCAATCAAATGGGACGTCAATTGAAACACAATCTAGAAGTGATCAATCAAGAAAATGAACAGCTATCAAATATATTGACATCGATGACAGACGCGGTCATTACGTTTAATCGTGATCGTACAATATTATTAAGTAACCCACCGGCAGAGCGTTTAATGCAAACGTGGTTTGTTAATAAGGGCTCACAAAGTGCGAAACCGATTCCGCCAGAGCTTTATCATATGCTCGATCATGTGTTGATGTTTGAGGATAAGCTTGAAGAAGAAATTGAGATGGATGGAAGTTACTATACGTTTACGATTAGCCCTCTTTATAGTGAGGAATCGATACGTGGAGCTGTTGCAGTTATTCGTGATATGACAGAGCAGCATCGCTTAGAAAAACTGCGTTCAGACTTTATTGCCAATGTATCTCATGAGCTACGGACGCCAATTTCGATGCTTCAAGGCTATTCAGAGGCCTTAATGGATGATGATTTTATTCAGGATCAAGAAGAACGTAATGAGATTACAAAAATTATTTACGATGAATCGAAGCGTATGGGACGCCTCGTAACAGATTTATTAGACCTTGCGCGTATGGAATCAGGGCATATGACGTTATACAAAGATGAGCTTCCAATTAATTCTATATTTGAACGTATTACTCAAAAATTTGCACAGGTTGCAAAAGAGAAGCATGTTAGTCTGATATTTGACAGTGAATTTAATGATGAAGCTACGATTAGTATAGATGAGGATCGGATTGAACAAGTGTTAACGAATTTAGTTGATAATGCTCTTCGTCATACAGATGAAGGGTCAGTAACAGTGAAGGTTGAGCAAGAGCCTACCTTTGCAAAAATATCTGTCCAAGATACAGGACATGGAATTCCACAAGAGGACTTACCATATGTCTTTGAACGTTTCTATAAAGCAGATAAGGCACGTACGCGTTCTAAAGGCGGAACTGGCCTAGGTTTAGCTATTGCTAGAAATATTGTCAAGGCACATTCAGGTAATATTATGGTAGATAGTGTGCTGAAAGAGGGGACTACCTTCACGTTTTATTTACCATTCGATTAATATCATCGTACTATAGTGGTATTAATTGGCTGTAACTTCTGTGAACGTTTAGACGACAAATATAATAGAACGGGGGTGGAGTGCTTTGAATGACTCCGTGTTCCATCGACTATACGATGCATATCATCAAGACGTGTTCCAGTTTCTTATTTATTTAGTAAAAAACCGTACACTTGCTGAGGATTTAGCGCACGAGGTTTATGTACGCGTATTGCGCTCATATGATCAGTTTGCAGGAAATAGCAGCGAAAAGACATGGCTTTTTGCTATTGCTAAAAATGTCGCCATTGATCATTTTAGAAAGCAGGCTGTACGCCAAAAACATTCACTTGATTTTTTTGACTGGGAAACGGAACAGCTACATTCAACCACACCATCACCGGAAGATATGCTACAGGCCAGTGATGAATTTATGCAGGTACAATCAGCACTTGAAAACTGTACAGGCGACCAAAAAATGGTCATTATTATGCGCTACTTTCAAGATTTATCGATTACGGAAACAGCGCAAATACTAGATTGGACTGAAGCGAAGGTAAAAACCACTCAGCATCGTGCCATTAAATTTTTAAGGCAACAGCTACAACAGGTTAGAGAACAGGAGGCGAAACGGCAGTGACACATAACCAATTTGATGATGACCAACTGGAACATGTATTGAATAATGCCCCTAAGCTTTCTGACCGCCGTTCGAAAGAAGAAGTGTTAAATCGATTGTTGGCAGATGCTCGCTTGCAGGATAATGGCCATCTTCAAGAAGCCTTACAACAAAAAGATGACGAAATAACATCGCAAGAGCAACAGCATAGTATCCATCCGCAACAAGAGAGTACCGAGACAGCAACAAAGCAGAAAGTCCGTAAATGGCCAATCTTTACGAGTGTTGCAGCTGTTTGCGCCCTAACTGTGCTTGTAGGCTCTATGTTCATGAATAATAATGATGCAAATATGGACCAAGCTAATGCTCCTGAAACTTCTCAATATTCTACAATGCAGGATAATCGTGCAGCAAATAGCTCAGTCAACCATGACAATTTTATGGACTCCAACATAGTAGCGGAACATTCACGGATTATGTCTCTACGATCATCTGTTTATGATGAAGATTTAACAGATGCAGTAGTGTTCCGTATTGGTTTGGCAAATCGTGATAAGGAAAGTGTGCCGATGACATATATCATTCCAAATGAACGAGTTGCTACTGATTTTGGGAAGAAAAAGCCTACAACATTACAAATGTATGAAAAGTATGCGCCTCAAATTGATGAGGAAGAAAAGGGTTTTACTAACTATCATCCATATAAGGGAGAGCTAAAGGAGAAGGACGATAAACTGGTTCATGTATTGCCGAAGAAAAATGACTATGATGTCGCGTCGGCAGATACTAGCGAATATAAAGGGACATTACAGGATACATTCTCAGATTCAGAGTATAAAGATATTGAGTTTGAAAATCAGGATGGTACAGCATACGAGTTTTCCAAGGAAGAAGAGTCAAGTAAGCCTATGGAATTAACAAGCTCAAATCATTTTAATTATTATTTATATAAAGATGAAAATGGAACTGAGTATTTATCGCCTGATTCTCGCAAAACTTATCCCACTGTAACAGAAGCTCTTACCGTTATGCGAAATAAAAATGATGATGTATACGTTCCGGTAGTACCTGAAAATATAACATACTCTGTGACTGAGGTAGCAGAAGGCGTTATTGTTACATTTAATGAGCCACTTGATTTAACGACAATGGATGCGGTTCGTGCAACTCAATTAATTGAAGCGATGATGCTCACTGCTGCAAGCTTTGATAAACAAATACGTCTAGACAATGTTGTACAGGAGAGCTGGGAAGGATTTGATTTAAAAAACTTTTTGCCAAAACCTGTGGGAGCCAATAAACAATATATGCCATAAATAGCATGATGCTAAATTTGGACAAATGGATGCATGGAATTTAATAAGTAAATTTTTGGAGCATTTTCGCCATTGTCTGTGCGTGAATGCTCCTTTTAGTTAATGGTGCTTTTAGCGAGTATCGGTAAATCATACAAATCTAATCGGATTTTTTTGAGCAAAGCTATTTACTTTTTCCTAATAATTCATTATAGTAAAGCTAGAAACAAAAAAATATTGATTCATCTTCGGGGCAGGGTGAAAATCCCGACCGGCGGTAATAGAGTTGTAAATCGCTAATGTTTCTTTTAAGATACATTGGCTCGAATGATTTACTAAAGACTCTTCAGCCCGCGACCTGTGCAAAGTTTTTTGCATGGCTGACTTGGTGCAATTCCAAGGCCGACAGTTAAAGTCTGGATGGGAGAAGATGGAGGTACGATCGTCATTCGTTGTTATGAATTTAGCTATATACGAGCGTTTTTTTCGGTGTGACTTCACACAGCTCTTGCTCAAAAATAGCTAAATAATGGCGTTTTTTAATCATGCCTATTCTCCCTTATGCTCTTTTGCATAAGGGTTTTTTCATGATAACAATTGATTAGGTCGTAACCTTTCTTCTTGCGAGATTGAATCAGCAAAGAGGAGAGAGTTTTCAATGAAGAAAAATGTCAAACTCCAATCATTTATTACGATTGGCATGCTGAGCAGTATTTCGTTTTTATTAATGCTTTTTAATTTCCCAATTCCGCCATTCCCGGCGTTTTTGGAAGTCGACTTCAGTGATATGCCAGCATTACTTGCAGCAATCACAATGGGGCCAGTAGCCGGTATTTTAGTAGAATTATTTAAAAATGTGTTGGACTGGATTTTCTCAGGCACGCCAACGGGAGTACCGGTAGGACATATCGCGAACTTTACAACAGGTATTTTATTTATCTTACCAGTTAGTTTTATTTTTAACCGCTTCAAAACAATTAATGGTCTTATCGGAGGTTTAGCTGTTGGAACAATCACAATGGCAGTAGGAATGAGCCTTCTAAACTATGCAGTATTTTTACCAATGTACACTTACTTTTTAGGTATGGAGCCTGTTGTAGGTGATTCACTATATAAAATGATCGTGGCTGGAATCTTGCCATTTAATATTGTGAAAGGTATTTTAATAACGGTCATCATGGCGTTACTATTCACAACAATGCGTAAATGGATTGATCATCAGCGTTCCATGTATTTAACAAAATAATTAGGATGAAACCTCGAGTAGTTAAGTGCTCGAGGTTTTTTTATGTGAGACGGATAGAATTGCGGAAACGACGGATAGAGTTGTCAAAGTGATGGATAGAATCATCGAAGTGACGGATAGGCCCGCCGAAGTGACGGGTAGAATCAACGAAAAGACGGATAGAACCGCATAATCGAAGTATAGAATCGTTAAAACGACAGTTAGAATTTATCTAGTCGAGCTTAGTATTTTCATGTAGAATAAGGAAGAGTTTAGAATGTTGAGGAGTTTGAAGAGATGAGTGAAAAAAAGAGTCAGTGGTCTAGTAAACTAGGCTTTATTTTAGCATCGGCAGGAGCTGCAATCGGACTAGGGGCAATTTGGAAGCTTCCGTATGTTACTGGACAAAGTGGTGGAGGAGCATTTTTCCTTATTTTTGTTCTATTTACATTGTTGATTGGTTTACCGATGCTTTTATCAGAATATGTTTTAGGTCGTGGTACACAGTCTGAGGCTGTGACTGCATATAAAAAAATTGCACCAACGAAAAAAGGCTGGGCATGGGTTGGCCGTATGGGCGTGCTTGGTTGTTTTTTATTGTTAACTTTTTACAGCGTTGTAGGAGGCTGGATTTTTATATATAGTGGCCTTGGTGTGACTGGGGCTGTTATTGATCCTGCTAATGATCCTAGTGAACTATTTGGAAAGATTATAGGAACGCCTTGGATTACACTACTAGGTTTAGGATTGTTTACGCTAGTAAATGTGCTAATCATTTCACTTGGCGTGCAAAATGGTATAGAGAAGGCCAATAAGTGGATGATGCCGTTATTATTTATCATGTTTATTGTGCTTGTTGTGCGGGCTTTAACATTAGATGGGGCAATGGAGGGGGTTAAATTCTTCTTGTGGCCTGACTTTTCGAATATAACTGGAAAGGCTATTTTAGAAGCGTTAGGGCAATCCTTCTTTGGCTTAGCGGTAGGGTTTTCTTGTCTTGTGACATACAGCTCATATTTAAAGAAAGATGTGAGCTTGCCTAACTCGGCGGGCTCCGTAGTCCTTCTTACTGTGCTTGTATCGTTTTTAGCAGGATTAGCGATTTTCCCAGTTGTATTTGCTTTTGGTTTAGAGCCGAATTCTGGACCAGGCTTACTATTTATGGTTCTGCCAACAGCATTTAGTCAAATGCCATTTGGTGAAGTATTTTTAGCGATGTTTTTATTATTATTTTTATTCGCTACATTTACATCTTCCTTCAGTTTATATGAAATTATCGTAGCTGCATTTATTGAGAAGGGGCGTATGTCTCGTTCTGCATTGACGATGTTAATAGGTGTAGTAGTCTTTATTGCCGCGATTCCAGCAGCGCTTTCATCAAGTACCTTAGCGGATGAATCAATTTTTGGGAAAACAATTTTCGATGCAACAGATTTCTTAGTATCAAATTTAATGCTTCCGTTGGGTAACTTATTGATTGCTATCTTTATTGCGTATGTGGTTGATAAAGAATTTGTGAAGAAGGAATTACTGATAGGTAGTCAAATGGGACAAGGTTTCTATTCAACATATCGTCTATTGATGTTAATAGTAGTACCTGTTGTGATTATCGTTGTGTTGGTAAATATGCTTTTACAATATTAAGAAAGTAGGTTGTATTCCATCTAACAGGGATACAACCTACTTTTTTATAATGATGGGGGCAACAATAGGGTTAATATTCGCTAAGGGATAGTTCACCTAGCCAGCCTTCTTTAATAATCTGTTTCGCTTGCTCTTCGCTTTTAGTAATAGGGAATACTTTATCAACTTGCGAAATAGCGAACAAGTTGCGAATGAAATCATCGACGACAATAATGGCGATCTTCTTTTCTTTTACAGATACTTTCTTTGCGAAATTGACGATCATGCCAAAGCCTGTACTATCAATATTTGAAACTTTTTGCATATCGATAATGTATCCATGCTTTGTTTCTAAGTTTAACGATTGAAGCTCTTTTTTTATCTCTTCAATCATCCCGTATTCTAAATCGCCAGTAAACGCAATTAAAATATAATCAGCCTTTGTGTCAATATTCATCGCAATTTTCTTCTGATTCATACTATAGCGCCTCCATTTTCTTTTTAATGTTTGAAATTTAATTATGCCGCGGCGTCCGGAATCGTCTTTGTGCTTGCAAAAAGAACTCTTTTCCGATTCCGTGGCACGCGCCGTACTTCTTTCAGTGGATGTTTGGACACCCCTGAAAAGGGACTTAAACTAGCGTGCATCTCACCAGCTATAGAGGGGAGAGATTTCTATAGCTGGCGCTGTGCTTTCGCTACAAAAAACATTTGCTGAAAGAAGTTAAAACTTGAATTTATTGACTTCATTTTGTAATTTATCAGCAATTGAGGCTAATTCATCTGAACTTTGTGTAATTTCTGCAACAGTTGCATATTGTTCTTCTGATGTTGCAGCGATTTCCTCTGTTGCTGCTGCGGAGTCTTCGATGATACGAGAAATATCTTGAATAGCTTGTTGTACACCTAAGGAGTTGTCGTTTACATTTGTGAATGCAACCTTCATTTGCTCAACACCTTTTTCTGTTTCTTCAACCTTTTCAACAATTTCCTTTAAAGCAGCTCCTCCTTTATTAATAATGGTTACCTGCTCTTCTACTGCGAGCAGATTACTTTCCATTGTGCGAACTGTCACAGAGGTTTCAGCCTGGATATCATTAATAAGATTTGTAATTTGTCCTGATGCTAAGCTTGACTGTTCAGCTAACTGGCGTACCTCTGATGCAACAACGGCAAAGCCTTTTCCTTGCTCGCCTGCCCGTGCTGCTTCGATGGCTGCATTAAGGGCAAGTAGATTTGTTTGCTCTGCGATGCCGGTGATAACGGTAATAATGCCTCCAATTTCTTCAGATCGTTTACCGAGTTTTTGAATAGAATCTGTCGCATAAGATACTGTTTGTGTGACATCGCTTAAATGCTTGATGGCCTCATTAATCGCCTCTTCGCCTTTACGTGCAATATGAGTTGATTGTATAGCGCTATTTAAAGTGTCCTCGGCCTTTTGTAAACTACTTGATACTTCTTTAATCGTTTTTTGCATCATTGACACAATTTGTTCAGCTTGATCAGATTGTGTCGTAGTACCAACTGCAATTTCATTCATCGTAAGTGCAATTTGGTTAGAAGCCTCACTTGTTTGATGTGATGATTCTGCTAATGAGTGTGATGAGTTAGCTATTTGGCTGGCGCTACCAGCTACGATTGTCATCGTCTCTGTTAAACGATTTTTCATATCACTAAAGGCATTTGCTAAGACAGCAATCTCATCTTTACCTTTAGGGTTTAATAGCTTTACATTTAAATTTAAATCTGCTAACTCTTTGGCGTTTGTACTTAAAATATTGATAGGGGTGATGATTTGTCGTTGTAAAAACCAACTAATCCCAACAATTATTAAAATGGCAATTCCTAAGGAAATCGCTACATTTTCCAGTGCAGATTTTGTAGCAATGCTTATATAAGGAGCGGTTGGAACAGCTGTTGCCCATACTCCAATAACATCTCCTTGGCTATTTAAAATTGGATCATAGGCTCCTTGGTGCATACTACCTAAGACATTTGCTGAACCGATAAAACGCTTTTTTTCTCCTAACACAACAGTCGCAACTTCATCAGAAACCTTTGTATTTAATGCGCGATCACCATTTTCAACGATATTTGTACTAATACGAGTATCGTTTTGAAAGATTGAGACAGCGTTTCCGTTTGTTAACTCTCCAACTTTATCAGCGACGTCAAAATTGTCTACCATTTTGACGTCGCCTTTATACAATTGATCATTTTTAATGGACCATTCTCCAGGGAATTTAGCATCTAAATATTCATAGCTCACTTGAATATCTGATAAAAGCTTTGTATTTGCGCTTTCTAAAAGATTTTTTTGGGCAACATAAAAATTTATTCCTGCTAAAAGTGTAGTGAGTAGTAAAATACAACCAAATATAAGCAGGCTCATTTTTCTTCGGATTGACAGCTTCATTAAAACTCCTCCATTTTATACATGAATCTTTTTTGAAATACCAACTAAAAATTTCGTTTCAGAAATATTTTCAAACCAAATATGGTCGACCATATTTTTAACAAAAAATAAACCTCGCCCGCGATCTGAATAATCGAGTTCGTCTAAATCAAACTGTAGAACGTTATCCAAATCATTTTCGGCAATCCCTTTCGCTTCATCAATAACCGTTATTTTTATTTCTTCATTTGATTGGGATACATAAACTTGAATTTCCTTTTTGGAGCATGAGTCGATTTTTCCCATTGCTTCTACTGCATTGATAACTAATTCATGTACGACAAAACGTAATTCTCTTTTATGAGATAGATTATATATATTTGTATAATTTTCCATAATTTGATCTACAAAGGCTATAGCTTGTGTATCAGGATTTACTTTGAGTGTGAATTCCATCATCATCACCGACCCTGTAATGTAATTGTTATTGAAACTACTGTTATATCATCACTGTAATCATTGTCGAATAAATCGTATTTTTGAGAAAATTTTTGCAAGGCATAGCTATTGTCTTGTGAAGCGTAGGAATGGAAAAAGTCCATATCAATAACATGCTGTTCATTTATTGTCAGTAATCCATCCGTATAAAGTATTATGCGATGCCAGCCAGATAAAGGTATCGTTTTTTTATTGATAAAAATGGTTGGGAATAGCCCCAGGATGGGTGTAGTTGCTGGGAGAAACACCGTCTCTCCGTATTTTCCAAATAAAAAACCAGATGGGTGAGCCGCATTAACATAGTGTAAAGTTCCATTTTTCGTATCAATAAGTATGTAGATAGCCGTCATTAAAAAACGGTCCATATCTTCATCAGAAAATAGCTCGTAAATTTGGCGGTTAAGTTCTCTAATCACAGAAACTGGATCAATTAATGTTGTAATCATACCTTTTAACAGAGATCTAATGGACATGGTAACGAGTGATGCGGCAATGCCGTGCCCCATAGCGTCGTAAAGAAGAATGGCAGTTAAATGTTCATTAATCTTAAACCAGCAGTACATATCACCCCCTAATGTATTAGATGTAACATAAAGCCCATCAATCTGAATATGTTCAAGATTCAATGGAGGTGATAATGCATTTTTTTGAAATTTTTTTGCGACAATTAAATCTTTTTGAATAATGCTTTCTTGCTGCTTTCGTAGCTTGGCTTCCTTTTGATATTTGAGGGCAACCTGAATTCGAGTCTTAAATTGGGTGAAGTCAAATGGTTTTAAAATAAAGTCGAAAATACCAGCTTCAAAAACCCTATCAATTGTAATGTTTTTTTCGTAAGTAGTAGAAAGAAGGATAGGGGCATCAATCCAGTTTTTTAATGCGTCAATTTGCTGACAAATGTTCTCGCAATTTTTAAGTGTCATTTTTGCATCGAGAATAATTAATTCCAACTCTGCTTTCAAAGGATCTAATAAATAATTCATTGCAGCTTCAGGTGTTGTAAAGCAATGAACATTTTTGATGTCGATACGATGAAAATATTTTTGCAGACGCAACACATCATTACTTACGCTGCCAATAATTAATACTGACATGCTTCCTACATTCACCGCCTTATGTATCTTTAACTGAAGATTTCTAGGAATCGTATATAATAATTTCTGACTATTATTATATACGCCTTATTTACTTATCTGATGAATAATACAGAAATTCTAATTTGCTATAAATTTACCAATAAATATGACATTATACAAGACTATTGTGATATAAAATATGGAAAAAAAGTTTTTGTATCAAGTGATAAAGTCAAAAACTTTTAACTGAAATACTTTTTGGTGAGTCTAAAGACCTTAATTGGAAAGTGAGAGGAAAGTGCAGCTCTATCCATCTGAAAAAAAGATTAATATATTCGAAAAAATCTATGTAATAAAACCTAACATAAACATTGCGTTTTTTGTCCTTGTATTGTATTTTAAAAACAGTTGCAAAGAAATGATGTTAATTAAAATTACATTGGAGTGGTGGGAAAATGAAACATTATACAAGAGAAGATATTAAACGCCGAGTGAAGGAAGAAAATGTGAAATTTATTCGCCTACAATTTACTGATATATTGGGAACGATTAAAAACGTTGAAGTACCCGTTAGCCAATTAGAAAAAGCATTGGACAACAAAATGATGTTTGATGGCTCATCCATTGAAGGCTTTGTACGCATTGAAGAATCAGATATGTACTTACGTCCGGACCTTTGTACCTTCGTGATTTTTCCTTGGACTGCTGAAAAGGGTAAGGTGGCGCGCTTTATCTGTGATATTGTTAGGCCAGATGGTACACCGTTTGAAGGCGATCCACGCTCCAATCTGAAGAGGGTTTTAAAGGAGATGGAGGAGTTAGGCTTTAGCTCATTTAATTTAGGACCAGAGCCGGAATTTTTCTTATTTAAGCTAGATGAAAAAGGACATCCAACACTTGAGTTAAATGATAGCGGTGGATACTTCGACTTAGCCCCAACTGACTTAGGAGAGAACTGTCGACGTGATATCGTATTAGAGTTAGAAGGAATGGGCTTTGAAATCGAGGCATCACATCATGAGGTTGCGCCTGGTCAACATGAAATCGACTTTAAGTATGCAAGTGCAATCGAAGCATGTGATAATATTCAAACGTTTAAGCTTGTTGTAAAAACGATCGCTGCACAGCATGGATTACACGCAACGTTCATGCCAAAGCCATTATTTGGTGTCAACGGTTCTGGAATGCATTTCAACCTATCCTTATTTGAAGGGGATAAAAATGCGTTTTATGATGAAAATGCAGAATTGCAATTAAGCCAAACAGCGCGTAGCTTTATAGCAGGAATACTAAAACATGTACACGGTTTTACAGCTGTCACAAACCCACTTGTTAATTCCTATAAACGATTAGTGCCAGGCTATGAGGCTCCTTGCTATGTAGCATGGTCTGCACAAAACCGTTCACCACTTATTCGAATTCCAGCTGCACGAGGATTATCTACACGTATCGAGCTTCGTTCTGTCGATCCGGCAGCAAATCCTTATTTAGCAATGGCGGTTATTTTAGCAGCTGGGCTCGATGGAATTCGCAATGATCTAACCCCTCCAGATGCTGTAAATCAAAATATTTATAAAATGTCACGAGCTGAGCGGGAATTAAACGCAATCGATAGTCTCCCATCGTCATTGGAATATGCACTCCTTGAACTAGAAATGGATCATATCGTCCGTGAAGCACTTGGAGACCATATCTTTGAAAAATTCACTGCTGCTAAAGAAATAGAATGGAATAAATACCGCACACGTGTCCATGATTGGGAGAGGGAAGAATATTTGAAAATGTATTAGAAGGGGAGTGTTGGAGCTTTGGGGCTCCGACACTTTTTTGATTTAAAATACAAAGAAGAAGGCCAGGCCACCCAATCTTTCCTAAATAGGGATAGCCTTTTTTAGTTAGTTAGCTCACTTTGGATAATTAATTTGTATTTTTCATTTAGTTCTTGGTTAAAGATGTAAGTATTATTTTCAGTTGAAAATCTAAAAGTATAAGGTATTTCTAACCACCCTCCTAATATACAGCTTTTGCTTTTACTCCTGATATATTTTATTGTGACAAATCTTCCCTTTTATTCTATGATTAGAAGAAAAAGGGGGATAAAACATATGGCGCAAGCGACTCAAGTAGTTACCATCCAAAATAATGATATTGTGCAATTTGAAAATGATATTAATAATGCTCTATTAGATTTAAGTGGCTATCTGATTGTAGATATTAAATACAATACTTTATATATTGGTGATCAGACAGTTATACATTCGGCTTTAATTATTTATAAATAGCTTACTTAAAGGGGAGATAGAACTTGTCAAAAGTATATTGGGTATCAATTGCTAAAAGAACAGATGAATCTGAAGTGGAGCAGAATGTCATTGAAAAAATATTTGCCAAGAAATCTGAGCTAAAGGATTTTCTAGATAAAGAAGGTTATTGTAAGGCAGCGAAAAATCAATATATTAAAATCAATGATGAATCGATATACGAAGCGGCAATTGAGAAAGTAAAAATGAAATAATCATTGATATAAGAGTTTACCCGCGGAAAAGAAGTGAATACCCGCGCGAATCAGGGAAATACCCGCGGAAGAGAAGCGAATACCCGCGCGAATCAGGGAAATACCCGCGGAAGAGAAGTGAATACCCGCGCGAATCAGAGAAATACCCGCGGAAGAGAAGCGAATACCCGCGCGAATCAGGGAAATACCCGCGGAAGAGAAGCGAATACCCGCGCGCCAGAGAAATACCCGCGAGAATAATGTCGCAATTACCCTAAGCCATGCTCACTTGATTTAAGCATGACTCCATTATTAAAATAATGATAAAAGAAATTGCTTATCTTCAGGGAAGGTTAATGTTAAATTGAGTAATTCATCTTTTGATTTCCAGCATTTTCATAAATCAGTTCATCAGGATAATATCATCATTTGTCCACCGATAATGATTGTCTCAAAGTAACGAACTTCCACTGCGTCATTATTTTTATGTAACACTTCTTGACGACATCTACTACAAATCCAGTTTCTTCATATACTTCACGTATACAACATGACTCAAAATTTTCGGTAGCTTCCTTTCCACCTGATGGTACTGCCCATGTTTTTGCTTCTTTTTTTGTACCTTGCAAAACCATTAATAATTGATTGTCTTCATTGAAGCAAATTATGCAGCTCCTTGCCACTTAATCAATATCAAAACCTCCAATCCGTTTCGGTCTTTTAATTCTATTTTTAACCAATAATACTGATTGTGTAAATTAATAAGGCCCAAGGAGTCGCCCAGTCGGAACGAAGATCAACTTATATACGTGGTATACGTTTCAACATATGTTATCCCTTATTTTTGGTGATGTCCCAATAAAAAATAATGCTTTCATTTTAACCAGTCCAAAGTTAGCATAAAAAGACAGGAATAACGAATTCAGATATTTTAAGCTATAAGCAAGGAGTGAGAGCACTTGAGTTGGATTGAGTCGATTCAAAAAGCAATTAATTATATCGAGGAGCATTTATTAGATGACATCACAATGGAGCAACTCGCGCGAGAGGTAAATTCTTCGGTCTTTCATTTTCAACGGACTTTCTCAATTCTAACAGATATGTCTATTGCAGATTATATAAGACGCAGAAGATTAACATTAGCGGCACAAGAATTAATGAATACGGAGCAAAAAATAATCGATCTCGCCTACAAATATGGCTACGACTCTCCTGAAGCTTTCACAAAGGCATTTCGGAAGCAGCATCATGTATCGCCTAGTGAAGCAAGAAAGAAACAAGGACAACTACAATCATACAATCGCCTGGTCATCCAGGTGAGCTTGAAGGGAGCAGAACCAATGAAGTATAAAATCGTAGAAAAAGAAAAGTTTCAAGTGGTTGGAGTAAAAAGAACGTTTGATTGTCAGAATGGTGAGAATACGCGAGGCATTCCTCAATTTTGGGATGAAATAAACAGCAAAGGGATGGACGATCATTTATTTAAATTAAATAATGGAGAAATTAAAGGGGTACTTGGTGTATGTGTACCAAATGCCGGGGAAGAAAAAAATGGCCTAATTGATTATTGGGTTGCAACGGATCATATGGGCGATGTCCCAGAAAATCTATTAGCGATGGAAGTACCAGCATCTAAATGGGTTGTGTTTGAAGTACATGGCCCTATGCCGGATGCTATGCAAAATACTTGGAAACAAATTTACTCTGAATGGTTCCCATCTAATTCATACGAACCTACTGGGACGGCTGAGCTGGAAGTGTATTCAGACGAAGATCCATTTAGTCCTGACCTTTATTCTGAAATTTGGATTCCGATTAAGTAACAGAAATGAAAGCAGCCAAGAATGTTCTTAGGTAAACATTCTTGGCTTTTATATTTTTTATTTCAAGTTATTTTAATAAAGAGTAAACATTAATGTCATAAAAAGATTCTTTTGATTCTTTGTATTCTTGAAATGTTCCTTCAAACGTAAAATTCAATTTCTCTACTACTTTTATAGAATTACTATTACCAGGCTCTACTTTTGCTTCAATTCTATTTATGTCCAAGGTGTTGAAAGCATAATCAATCAAAGCTGAAATACTTTCTGGCGCATAGCCCTTTCCCCAATATGCTTTAGCAAGATCATAGCCAATTTCTGCTGTTGCGTTCTCTACGTCAAAAGAATTGAATCCACAAGAGCCGATAATCTCATTGGATTCCTTCTCAATAATTGTTAAGCGAATAGCTTTATGCTCCTCAGTCAATTGATCAAAAAGCTCAATCATTTCCTTTGCTTGTTCTTCGTGAGTAAAATTGGTGATATTCATAAATTTAGTAACTTCCGGGTCTGACCAAATGTTAAATAAACTATGTGCATCAGCCATCTTCATTTTTCTTAAATATAATCTTTTTGTATCAATTTGTTCTATCAATACTTTTACCTCCAAGTTTTTAATTAAGTTTGGATGAAAAATATTGCTATCTGCGCATAATTCAGTCCCTTCAAATTTTATGTACTTATTATACATAATTTCAATATTAAACAACAGTTCTAGTATTTACTATTAAAGTTATAATGTATGAAGATATATCAAAAGAATGGAGGAAATGAAAATGATAAAGGTAACAGCTGAAAATTTTCCCGGAATAAAAGAAACGATAAAGAGTGCACCAACATTTGTCTACAGTATACTAGATCAGGTAATAGAAGGCACTGTCTATGCCGACGATGCAAGCTTTCGTTCACTACTATTTCAAACCAAAGCAGGGATATACTTTGTTCATGGCGATTCGTCCAGCGAGAAAGTTATAAGTAAACTCGCGGCTTTATTAAAAGAATCGATTGTGGAAAGTAAACGTTTCACATTATTCAGTTATTCAGATGAATGGAGCGCAAAAATTGAGCAACGATTAAATAATTATGTGAATAAATTAGAAAGATACAATTTTAGCTTTGATATAAATGCTTATAACAATAGAGAGAAACGAGATTCACTTGATTACGAATGCATTAAAATCAAGCAACATCAAATTGATCATAGTTTAGAATTTGACAATCAATATTATGAGGAATACTGGGGATCTACTGATGATTTTCTAGAAAAAGGCTTTGGTTTTTGTCTTCAGCATGAAAATAAGATCATTAGCGAAGCAGTTTCTATTTTTAAATCTCATCAATTTGCAGAGATTGATATAATAACTGATTCCAACTATAGAGGAAAAGGATTAGCAGGCTTCATTGTAGAAAAATTTATTGATGATTGCCTTTTAAATGATTTACAGCCTTGTTGGGATTGTGATATTGATAACCATGGATCTTATCATTTAGGCGCTAAGTTAGGCTTTACTAATCCAGTAAAATATACAGTTTTTTATAAAAGCACAAAAGTTAAGCTCACGGTGTAGAAATAACATCGTGAGTTTTTTTTATTATTCAAAAGAATATATTACGCATATCAAAGATATTTTAGAATAATTTGGTATCTCTAATTTCAATATTTTAAATGTGAGAATATCATTATGTAATGACATAATGATATTGATATATTTCAACTTAGTGCTATAATGAACGGTAAGTAAACGTTTACCATTCTCGGAAGTCAGAATATTCTTATATATATTCAACGCTTGTTCATTATTAGTTATATAGAGAGGTGAACTAATTACATATATCTTTACTATATTGTAAGAGAAAGAAGTTCGAAAAATTTTAGTGGGATTAGTTAATTGTGAGTCATCTCTTTAAAGATGATGAAAATATATCATTCACATTCGGTTTGTATAAATAAAGTCCGATTTGTACTGTTATCAATTTCGTCTCAGCTAATGTTGTTCAGATTTTTCCCAGAAATACTTTTTTAAATCTGTGACATATACTAGAGGATTTATCTTGATTATTAAATTGATCACTAAGATGTATGTAAATATTTCAAAATACTTTGCTTTTAACTAGAACATTTATAAAATAATCTTAGGGAAAGTTTTATATATAATAAGGAACTTTACGACTAAAAAACGGACTTATTTATTTTAAATAGCTGCATGTTGGAGGTATAAATATGGCTCATCAATTAGATAAATCAATACCAATCCCTTTGTATTACCAATTAAAGGAATTGATTTTAAACGATATAAAAAATGGAACATTAAAAGTAGGTGATGCGATACCAATAGAAAAAGAATTAAGTGCTATTTATGGCATCAGTCGAACAACTGTACGTCAAGCAGTAGCTGAACTCGTTCAAGAAGGATGGTTATACAGAGTAAAAAGTAAAGGAACATTTGTAAAAGCGCCAAAAATTGAACAAAGCTTTATTCAAGCACTTGGTTCATTTAATGATCAAATAAGAGACCTTGGTATGACACCAAGCACGGAAGTAGTGGAATTAGAAGTAATAGATGTACCTGGATTTGTATCAGAGAAATTAAATATTCCATTAGGCTCAAAAGTTATTTATTTACATCGAAGAAGGTTTGCAGATAATGAGCCAATTGTGATGGTCAAAACGTACCTTCCATATGATAAATGTAAATTTGTGCTCGAAAAGGATCTTGTAAAAGAATCTTTGTACCCTATTTTAGGTGAATTTTCAGAAACACAAATAAGCAAAATTAGACGTTATATCGAAGCTGTTGAAGCGGAGAAATATGATTTTGACTATTTAAATATGGAAAAAGGTAAGGCAATCCAAAAATTTATTTCCATTGGATTTAACTATCGAGATGAACCAATTGAATACTCCATTGCACGATATAGGGGAGATAAAAATAGTTTTGAAATTATAATTACAGCTACTTAAATAGAGGTGAGCAGAAAAGTGGAAAGATATATCTTAGCGCATGATCTTGGTACTTCTGGAAATAAGGCAACGTTATTTCATGAATCAGGAAGATTAATAGATAGTTATATTTCTTCGTATCCCACTCACTATTTTAATGAAAATTGGGTAGAACAAAACCCAAATGATTGGTGGGATGCGGTTTGTTCATCTACTTTGAATATCCTTAAAAACTCAAATATTGACCCAAAACAAATAGAAGTGGTGAGTTTTAGTGGCCAAATGATGGGGTGTTTAGTAGTAGACAAAAAAGGTGAACCATTACGTCCCTCCATAATTTGGGCTGATCAACGTTCAGTTAAGCAATCAATGGAATTAGAGAAAACCATTGCTCAAACAGAGTTTTATCAGATTGTTGGACATCGTAATACACCTTCTTATGGTATACAAAAATTAATGTGGATACGTGATAATGAATCTGAAATTTATAAAAAAACTTATAAGACGCTAAATGCTAAAGATTATATTGTATTTAAATTAACAGGGAAATTTGTCACTGATTACTCAGATGGAAACAGTATGGGTTGCTTCGATTTGAAAACATTTACATGGTCTAAACGCATTATCGAGGCGAGTAACATTGAGATATCGAAATTACCTGACTTAAAACCATCTACTTATCAAGCAGGTGTAATTTTACAAGATGCAGCAAAAGTAACTGGTCTTGCTGAAGGAACAAAAGTTGTCATTGGTGCTGGAGATGGTGTGACAGCGAGTATCGGTGCGGGATCTGTTAGGGAAGGAAAGACGTATTGTTCCCTAGGTACATCTGCATGGGTTACTACGACTTCTAAAAACCCTATTTTTGATCCAGAAATGCGCATTGTAACATGGGCACATGCAATTCCAGGATATTATGCGCCTAACGGTACAATGCAATATGCAGGTGGCTCGTTCAACTGGATGAAAGAAACACTATGTCAGGCTGAAATACAAACTGCTGAGCAAACAGGTAGTTCACCATATGATCTAATAAATAAAAAGATTGAAAAGGCGTCCCCTGGTTCGCAAGGAGTTCTATTTTTACCGTATCTTTTGGGAGAGCGAGCTCCACGCTGGGACACCGTCTCTAAGGGGAGTTATTTAGGCATTAAATCAGATACCACCCATGAAGAGATGCTAAGAAGTGTTGTAGAAGGTGTTACCTATAACTTGGGGATTGTTTTTGACATTTTAAAGGAGCATATCGACATTGAAGACCTAATTGTGATTGGTGGTGGCGCCAAAAGTAAGGTTTGGTGTCAGATTATTGCAGACGTATTTCAGTTACCTGTCCATATCCCTAATTATTTGGATGAAGCTGGATCTATGGGTGCTGCAATTATAGGTGGTGTGGGCGCAGGTATTTATGATAGCTTTGATGTTATTGAAAATTTCTTGCATATTCAAGGTTCTCAACAGCCTAATCCACAGTTGGTCGAAACGTATCAACTTGCTAAAAGACAGTTCGATGACTTTTACTTTGCTATACAAAAGGTATATGAAAAATATAAATCTGTTTATTAGTTTAATAATGAAGGATACGTATCTAAGTAAATCATTAAGCTGAAATTCCATTATGTACCTTTAATATTCAGAATATTACGACGATTAAATCGATGATATAGGCAATATTGATTTGAATAAGGTAGACGAAAAAAGGGAGGTATAGATGTGCAAATACTGACAGAGCTATTTTCATTAAAAGGAAAGGCCGTTTTAATTACAGGAGGAGCTCGTGGCATTGGCAAGACTGTTGCAGAAAGTTTAGCTGAAGCGGGAGCTAATGTAGTTATTTTTGATATTAATGGTGAACAGGCAGAAGAAACAGCAAAAGAAATTGCAGAGAAAACAGGGAGAAGGACATTTTCTCAGGAAGTAGACGTTACTGATTATCAAGCCATTCAAAGGGCATTAGAACGTTCGATTTATGAAATGGGTAGTATTGAGTTACTTTTGAATAACGCAGGAATTGTTATTCAAAAGCCTGTAATTGAGTCAACACCAGAAGAATGGAACCGCGTTATAGATGTAAATCTAAATGGAGTTTATTATGCTGCTCAATTATTTGGTAAGTATTTAGTACAAAACCAAATCAAAGGTTCTATTGTAAATACAGCATCAATGTCAGGTATTATTGTTAATTATCCACAATTACAGGCATCATACAATACATCGAAGGCGGGTGTTACACATTTAACAAAATCATTAGCCTATGAATGGGCTCAGTACGGCATCCGAGTAAATTGTATTAGTCCAGGATATATGTTTACAGAGCTTACAGCATTTGTTCGAGAGGATTGGCAAGAACAATGGGCTACATGGACACCAATGAAACGTCTAGGTGACCCAGCTGAATTAGTCGGGGCAGTTATTTATTTATTATCAGATGCAGCATCTTTTACTACTGGAAGTGAGCTTGTAATAGATGGAGGATTTACGATTATTTAATATTAAAAGACAGAATTTACTGAATAGTTTTTAAATGAGGTTGTAAACGCTTCCTTTAGATAGTATAGTATGTCTTATTAAGTTGTAATGTCATTACATAAGGATGTAGTGATATTGCGATAATACAAATATAAGGAGGAAAAGACCATGAAAGTAAAAAAGTTTATGTTATTTCTAGCATTATTTGCAGTGATGCTTATCACAGCAGCATGTAGTGGGGATTCAAATTCAACAGGAGATGGAAAAAGCGATAACACATTTAAAGTAGGTTTTTCTATAAAAACGCAGGATTCACCATATTTTGTATCCCTTGTAGAAGCTGTTAAAGAATATGCAAAAGCTGAAGGGTGGAAAATAACTATACTTGATGCGAATGGTGATTCAACAAAAGAAGCTGAAAACATGGAAACATTTATTGCACAAGGTATGGAGTTAATTTTCCTAGATGCAACTGAACCAGATGCAGTAGTACCAAGTATTAATAAAGCAGCTGAAGCTGGTATCCCTGTTATTAACTTAGATAGTGGTGTAGCAGAGGAAGCGAATAATGTAACGACTGTTTACTCTGACAATAAGCAAAATGGTAGGTTAGTAGGTTTAGCATATGCAGAGAAAATGGGGGATGCAGAAATTATCTCAATCATTTTAAGTGGAGCAAAAGGAAATGTAGCAGGTATGGAGCGTAGAACAGGCTTATTTGCTGGTATTTTAGAAGGTAAATTAGGTGTGTCAGAGGACGAGGCTTGGAAATTAGCAAACGAAATGGATGCACAACTTGCTTCAAGTGGCAAAGCTTCAAATGCTGATGCGAAATTTTCTGTAGTTGGTCAAGGATGGGGTGCTTGGACTCGTGAAGCGGGTTTAACTGCTGCGGAGGATCTTATTACAGCAAACCCAAATATTACGACTGTCTTAGGTGAAAATGATCACATGCTATTTGGTGCTATGACAGCCCTTGAAAATGCTAATAAATCAAATGTAGACATTGTAGCGGCAGCAGACGGTGCTATCGAAGCCTACGATTTAATTAAAGAAGGTAAATATTTCGCAACTGGTGAAAACAGTCCATTCAAGGTAGCTAAATTAGGTGTAGAAATTGCTAAAGAAATTTTAGTGGATGGCAAAGATCCAAAAAGCTATGAAGAAATTACGTTGACTCAACCAGCAGCTGTTACAAAAGATAATGTAGATGAATATTACGAGTTTGGTTTCTAAAAGTTTCATATAAAGAATCCCTCCTTTCTAAAGGTGAGAGTGGGGATTCTATATACATATAATTTGTTTAGTTTATAAGAAAATTGAAAAAATAAGGAAGGGGTGTAAGAAAATTGGATTCTAAATACATCATCGAAATGAATCATATATCAAAAAATTTTGGTGGTATTCAAGCACTGAATGATGTGCAATTAAAGGTGCAAAAAGGAGAAATACATGCTCTTATTGGTGAAAATGGAGCAGGAAAATCCACATTGATGAAAATATTGGCTGGTGCTTATGCGAAAGATACAGGCACGATTGTTATTGATGATCAAGAAGCAAAAACAGCAACACCGAAAGCAATGATTGATATGGGAGTTTCGGTTATTTACCAAGAATTTATGCTTGCTCCCGATTTAACAGTTGCTGAGAATATGTATATTGATAACTTAAGCAACAGTGGTATTTTTATAAATTGGAAAAAAATGAGGGAAGATGCACAAAAAGAGTTAGATAAAATTGGGTTTGGTCATATTGATCCGAATACAAAGGTAGGAGAATTAAGTGTAGCCTATCAACAAATTATTGAAATTTGTAAATGTCTTGCGAAAAATTCTAAGATTCTCGTATTTGATGAACCTACAGCAGTACTTACTCATTCTGAAACCAAAAAATTATTGGAATTAATCAAAAAATTGCAGGCACAAGGTGTAACAATTGTATATATTTCACATCGTCTTGAAGAATTATTTGCTATTAGCGATAAAATTACAGTTTTAAAGGATGGAAGATATATTGATACGGTAGAAACGAAATCAATTACAAAAGAGCAACTTGTCACAATGATGGTTGGACGAGAAATTCAAACATTATTCCCTGAAAGACAAGCTACAATCGGTCAAGAAGTTCTAAGAGTTGAAAATCTATCTACAGAAGAACTTATTCATAATGTAAGTTTTTCTATTCAAGCTGGTGAAGTGGTTGGATTTAGCGGTTTAGTTGGCTCAGGTAGGACAGAGACGATGAGAGTTATTTTTGGTGCTTCACCAAAAAAGGATGGGAAAATTATTTATTTTGGAAATGAAATTAATGTAAGGAGTCCTAAACAAGCCATTAAATTAGGAATTGGTCTATTACCTGAAGACCGAAAAAAACAAGGATTGTTGTTAAAACAATCTATTCGTATAAATACAACAATGGTTTCCAATCAATCTAATGGATGGATAGCACACTATAAAGAAAAACAGGAAGTCGCAACACTATTAGCGCGTATTAATACAAAGTATGGTTCAACAGAAGATCTAGCTGATAGTTTGAGTGGTGGTAATCAGCAAAAAATTGCACTTGCTAAATGGTTAGCAATTGATACGAAATTAATCATTTTGGATGAGCCAACACGTGGGGTAGACGTAGGTGCTAAAACGGAAATTTATAGGCTTATCAATGATTTGGCGGAAAAAGGCGTTGCTATTATAGTTATCTCCTCAGAAATGCCTGAAATTATAGGGCTTTGCGATCGCGCAATAGTAATGCGTGAGGGACAAATTACAGGAAGTTTAGAGAAAGAATCTTTAACAGAAAATAATTTAATCAAATTAGCGATGGGGGTTTAAGTGATGACATCTACAGCTAAAAAATTTAACTGGAAAGGATTCCTAATTAATAATAATACTTTTATTATTTTACTGCTGCTCATTATTATTAGTGCAATACTTTCTGATACATTTTTAACGACAATGAATATTCGAAATATTTTACTGCAGCAAGCAGGCCCCATACTTGTAGCAATCGGTTTGCTTTATGTTATTTTAGCTGGTGGTATTGACTTATCAGTAGGTTCAATTATGGCATTAGGGGCTACTATATCAGCGCTTTTAATTACTGATATAGGCTTACACTTTTCTGTATCCATTGCGGTAGCAGTTATTGTGGGGCTATTATTTGGGATTTTTTCTGGTGCACTTGTAGCTTATACCGGTATTCAAGGTTTTGTAGCTACCTTGGCAACAATGACAATTGCTAGAGGGGTGGCCTTTGTTATAACAGAAGGTAGACCCATAAAGGTTGAATCTGGAACAATTGATGTGCTGACGAGTAAAGATTTTCTGTATCCACTTATTTGGATAGCGGCTTTATTGGTTGTGATGTTTACACTTATACAACGTTATACAGGTTTTGGACGTAAGATTGTAGCAATTGGCAGTAATGAAACAGCTGTTCAGTTAGCGGGTGTCCGTACAAAGGTTTATGTGATGTCAACCTATGCAATTTCTGGTGCACTTGCTGCATTAGCAGGAGTGTTTATAGCTTCGCGTACATCTACTGGTAGTGCCACTATTGGAATGGGACAAGAACTAGATGCCATTGCAGCAGTTGTTATTGGTGGTGCGAGCTTAATGGGTGGGAAAGGCTTTGTACTAAATACAGTAGCAGGCGCTTTAATTCTTGGTCTTATTGGAAACATAATGAATTTAATGGCTGTACCATCTTACCCTCAGGATATTATTAAAGGAATTATTATTATTGCTGCTGTACTTCTTCAAATTATGACTAGTAAAAAGGAAAGAACTATTTAGATAAAGAAGGGGGAGGTATATTGAAAACGCTAATTGTTAATGCCGAAAGTGAGCTGTTTCTTAAAGAGGTGCCAATGCCAACTATTACTACAAAGCAAGCGCTTGTTAAAACATTAGCATGTGGTATTTGTGGTACGGACGCCACAATTATAAAAGGTGGATTCAAAGGCTTTAAGGCATCATCATATCCAATTATGCTTGGGCATGAGGCAGTAGGTCGTGTTGAAAAAATAGGGGCGGAGGTAGTTTCCTACAAAGAAGGAGACATCGTTATATTGCCTTTTGCACCAACAGTTCACCTAGATGATGGAACAATAGTTACTTCAGGTTGGGGTGCTTTTAGTGAATTTGGTGTAATCGATGACCAACAAGCACATGGAGACGATGAGTGCTCAGAGGTTGCTTATGCTCAGCAAGTATTGCCTGCTAATCTTTTAATAGAAGAAGCCCCAATATTAGTAACATTGCGAGAAGTATATAGTACGATTCAATATTTTGACATTAAAAAAGGTGCAACAGTATTAGTTTATGGTAGTGGTCCTGTGGCATTAGCATTCATTAAGTTGATGCAATTAAGTGGTATCGAATCAATTGCAGTAGTTGTTAGAAATGGAGCGAAGGAAGAATTAATGCGTAAGTTTGGTGTAGCAACCATTATTAATACTGAAAACGGAACAGTAAAGGAACAAATCCAAAAAATTTATCCGAACGGCGTTGAATATGTATTAGATGCTGTTGGGAATGAGCGAATTTTGAATGAAGGCCTTACTTTATTAAAAGACCGTGGAGAATTACTTTGCTACGGTGTTCCAAAAGGAAACCAACTGTATTTAGATTATGAAGAAGCCCCTGGCAATTGGAAAATCAACTTCCAACAGATGCCTTATAAAAATGAAGAAGGTGCTTGTCACGAAAAAGTTCTTCAGTGGATTGATGAAGGAAGGCTAGTGTTACGTGATTTTTTATCAGATGTTTATTCCTTTGAAAATATTATGCAAGCGCTTGAAGATTACTTATCTGGCAAAACAGAGCGCAAAGTAGTCATAGTGTACGGATAGAGGAGGAAATGGCATGAAAATGAAACAAGCCATTATGACAAAGCCTGCCACAATTATATTTCAAGAGGTGGATGTTCCAGAGGTAGGAGACAATCAAGTAAAATTAGCAATCAAAAAAATTGGTGTTTGTGGATCGGACATTCATGTTTATCATGGTCAACATCCTTACACGCAGTTTCCCGTAGTGCAAGGTCATGAAATAGCTGCTGAAGTTGTTCAAGTAGGTACTAATGTATCCTCTGTGCAAATTGGAACGAAAGTGACAGTCCAGCCTCAAGTAGTTTGTGGAGAATGCTTCCCATGTGAAAATGGCATGTACCATGTTTGTGAGGATTTAAAGGTGATGGGCTTCCAAACAACAGGGCTTGCTTCTGAATATTTTGTTGTTGAAGCAGATAAATTAACAGCGCTCCCTGATAGCCTTTCGTTTGATGAAGGAGCTATGGTTGAGCCATTGGCTGTTGCCGTACATGCTGTGGGAAGAGTTCGGAATATTGGAAATAAAAATGTGTTAGTAATCGGTGGAGGACCAATAGGCAATCTTGTTGCGCAAACGGCTAAAGCATTTGGGGCAAATAAGGTCGTTGTGTCAGAGCTAAGTGAAGCAAGACTAGAAATGGCTAGAAAAGTTAGATTAGAGGTTATTGATAATAAAAGTGAAGATTTACAAGAGGGTATTATTAGGTATTTTGGTATGCAAAAGGCAGATGTGATTTTTGAGTGTGTTGGTTCTTCTTTTACTGTAGCAAATTCTATTAATATTGCTAGAAAAGGTAGCACAGTAGTTATCGTAGGTGTTGTTTCAAATCTTACAGAAGTAAATATGGGCTTTGTTCAAGATCAAGAGCTACAAATTTTAGGTACGGCAATGTATCAATCACAAGATTTTGATAAAGCTGTCGAGTTATTAACAAATAAAGACATTGAGGTTGGATTATTAATTACAAATCATGTGAAATTTGAGGATTATTTAGAGGCGTATCATATTATCGAGGAAAACAAAGATAAAGTAATGAAGGTCATTATTGATGTTGATTAACTTCTTTCAGCAAGGTCCAAACACTGCTGAAATAGAGGAACTCAGTCTAAGAACGCCACGTCATGTGGCAACGACCGAGTGGCCAACATCGTGTTGGCCTAAAGCCTTCGGACGCTGAGGCATAATTGATTATGATTTGTAACTTCATATAAAAGGAGAGAAGCAAATGCCGAAAATATTAATTACGCCAAAATCATTTCAAAAATATAAAGAAAAGCCAATAGAAATGCTAACAGCTATGGGCTATGAAGTAATCGAAAATACGACAGGTAAAACATTAACAGAGGAGCAATTATTGAGCTACATAAATCAAGATATTATAGGGATTATTGTTGGTGTAGACCCTTTAACAGAAGAAGTATTACAGAAGTTTCCTAGTTTGAAGGCAATCTCAAAATACGGTGTAGGAATGGATAATATTGATTTACAGGCAGCCGCAGCACTAGGGATTAAGGTAGGAAATGCAAAAGATACAAACAATATTTCGGTATGTGAGTTGGCGCTTGCTTTAATGTTTGAATGTGCAAGAAAGTTGTCTTCCGCAATCAAAGGTGTCAAGGATTTCGGGTGGGATCGTTCTATCGGAATTGAACTAACAGGCAAACATTTATTAATTGTCGGTGGCGGGAAAATAGGAAAAGAAGTTACAAAACGTGCCAAAGGCTTAGCGATGGAGGTTACGATTTATGATCCATATATGCGAGATGAAGAATTCCTTCAAGCGCACCAAATTGGATACGCGACTGATTTTGCAGAAATTATTCAGCAAGTGGATATCGTCTCCTTGCATTTACCCGCGACGCCTGAAACAAAGCACCTTATGAATGCGACAGTTTTTGAAAAAATGAAACCGTCCGCGATGCTCATTAATACAGCACGTGGGGAATTGGTAGATGAACAAGCGCTACTAAGTGCATTGGTTCAAGGACAAATTGCTATTGCTGCTCAAGATGTTTATTCGGTGGAGCCTCCAGAAGTAGGAGATGCTCTTGTTCAACTCGATAATTTTATTTTAACGCCACATATTGGTGCTTATACAGAGGAAGCGGTAGAGCGCATGGCGATTGTTTCAACACAAAATATACTGAACCTGTTGAATGAGCAGGGGTGAATAGTAAAGTGCAAACGGCTATTACAACGATTATTGGTAAAAAGGGAATAAATGAACTTGGTATTACGCATCCACATGAGCATCTTTTTTTAAAAAAGGGCGTCCCGATGCAGGTAGATCCGTCACTTGTTATTGATGACTATGAAAAAACGAAAAATGAAGTGATATTGGCAATGGCGCACGGTGTGCAAACAATTGTAGATGCACAGCCAATCGGTGCAGGAAGAAATGCAGCATTGCTAAAAAAAGTGTCTGAGGAAAGCGGGCTAAATATCATAGCATGTACAGGTTTTCATAAGCTTGTATTTTATAAAAGTAATCATTGGATTCATAGTGCTTCTTCAGAAAAATTGACGGAATTATATGTCGATGAGTTAACGAATCATCTTTACCAGGATGGTGAAGACAACTGGCCGTCTACAATCGTTGATGGTAAAGCAGGACTAATTAAAACCGCAGCAGATATGCAAGGGGTAGCAGGTCGATATTTCTCATTATTTAAGGCGGCAGCTACAGCTTCAAAATTAACAAATACAGCCATCATGTCTCATACAGAACTAGGCTATCATGCTTTAGAGCAGATTTCTTTTTATGAAAAACATGATATAGCACCTGAAAAATTGATTATTTGTCATTTAGATCGAAAGACGGAAAACTTGGAATATATGCTTCACGTAGCTGAGAGTGGCGTTTATATCGAGTTAGATACAATTGGTCGTTTCCGTTATCATTCGGATGAAGATGAGATAATTATGATTTTAAGACTTTTAGACAAGGGCCATGAGGATCGTATTTTACTTAGTCTTGATACAACAAATAAAAGAATGCGTCATTACGATGGAGGTAATTTTGGCTTAGATTATTTACAGACAACTTTTTTACCAATACTAAAAAAAGCAGGTGTTAGTGACAGCATGATCAGAAAAATGACGATAGACAATGCTGCTCGCGCATTAGCGAAGTAAATGGGAAGGATGACTAAACATGGCTAACATACCGCAAGTAGCAACCGTACCAACAATGTATTTTATAGGTGTGACAACAACTAAATCTTCTATTATGAAGATTTTTCCAGAATGGATGAAAGTTTTAGGATTTCCAGAAGCAAAGTTAATTGGCATTGATTTACCTATTCATGCAGCGAAAGAGGAATATAGAGCAGTTGTTGAATTTATAAAAAATGATCCACTATCTTTAGGTGCACTTGTGACAACGCATAAAATTGATATTTATGTCGCAGCTAAAGATTTATTTGATGAACTAGATGAATATGCTCAAATGTTTGGTGAATTGTCATGTATATCTAAACGTAATGACAAACTAGTAGGTCATGCTAAAGACCCGATTTCTAGCGGACTAGCATTACAGCGCTTTATTCCTAGCGGATATTGGCAAGAGCATAATGGAGAGGTCATGCTATTAGGTTCTGGGGGCAGCGCTATAGCTATTTCATCTTATTTATTGAACAAAAATAAAGGGCAAGAGATTCCTCAACGTATGATTATTACCGATTTAGATAAAAAACGTTTGGAAGAAATCGAGCATATTTTGCAAGATGTAAATCATGAAGCAAAAGTCAAATATCATCTAGTTACCTCACATGAACAAACGGATGAATTATTATCTTCATTACCGCCGAATTCATTGGTTATAAATGCAACTGGATTAGGAAAAGACCGAAAAGGCTCACCACTTAGTGATAAAGCTGAATTTCCGCGCAATAGTTTTGTATGGGAATTAAACTATAGAGGAGAATTGGATTTCCTTCGACAAGCAGAGAAGCAAAAACAAGTGAAAAATTTACATGTAGAAGATGGCTGGATTTATTTCATACATGGCTGGACACAAGTAATTGCTGAGGTTTTTGATATCCAGCTGACAGATAAAATAATGGAAGAAATAGAACTTACTTCAGACGATTTAAAATAAAAAATGGAGGAATTTATATGACACAGCCAGTAAAAGCATTTACTACAGATTTTGATTTAACAACAGGTTTATCTAAAAAAACACCTTCAGTAAAACGGCAACTATCAAGTATGAAGAATATGTATGCTAATAAACAAGCATATGATGGGAAGCTACAAAACGAAAATAATCCGCTAATTTATGAATTTTACGAACTGGATATTCCACAAACAAGTGGTGACATTTTATTTGGTACGAGCGTTCTATACCCTGGCAAAGTGGGTGATGAGTACCATATGACAAAAGGGCATTTCCATACAATTTTAGAAACAGGTGAAGTATATTATTGCTTAAGCGGAGAAGGATTTATGTTAATGGAAAACCCTGAAGGCGATTGGCAAATTGAGAAATTCAGTCCAGGACAAGTAGTTTATGTGCCGCCGCGTTATGCACATCGAAGTATTAATACAGGTAATAAGCCACTTATTACTTTTTATGCATTTCGTGCAGATGCTGGCCATGATTATGGAACAATCGAAACAAAAGGCTATCGAAAGCTAGTCGTTGAAAAAGATGGTCAGCCTGAGGTTATTGATAATCCTAAGTGGAATTAAGGAGTGTCACAATGATTACAAAACACCATACATTAAAGCAAATTACAGATGCTGGACTTGTTGCAGTTGTACGTGCAGAAAATATTGAACAAGCAAAAAAAATTACCGAAGCTGCCTTAAATGGCGGTGTTGCTGCAATTGAAATTACCTTTACCATACCAGGTGCAACAAAGGTGATTGAAGAACTAGCTAACACTTTCCAATCAGATACTATTTTAGGAGCTGGCACAGTATTGGATGCCGAAACAGCTCGTATCGCAATTCTTGCAGGGGCAAAATATATCGTTAGTCCAAGCTTTAGCGTAGAAACAGCGAGGCTATGTAATAGATATCAAATTCCTTATATGCCTGGTGTCATGACGATTGAAGCTGCGATACAAGCAATGGAATATGGTGCAGATTTGCTAAAGGTTTTCCCTGGCGAGTTAATGGGACCGAAAGTAATTAAAGCATTTAAAGGGCCTTTACCACGTGCTAATTTAATGCCTACAGGCGGTGTCAATATTAGTAATGTAAGTGAATGGATTCGTGCAGGCGCTGTAGCTGTTGGTGCGGGTGGTAGTCTTATCGGCAATCCAGAGGTTGATGGATACGATAAAATTACACAAACAGCAAAAGTATTTTTACAAGAAATACAGCAAGCACGAAATAACTAAGCTTAAAGCAGGCCCTTACGACCACTGTAGAAGCTTTGTTTATTGTTGCGGGATGTTGAGGAATTTTCGCGTTTCTCAACATCCTTAATTTGTATAATGTAATGAAGGAGGTTGCATATGGACATAGATAGCATTATTTTCGATTTGGATGGGACACTTTGGGATTCAAGAAAAACAGTAGCGCAATCATGGACGCAGGTAGTTCAGGCGTCTCCTTTCGGTAAAGGGAAAATAACCGAAGAAGATTTATCTAAAACGATGGGGTTACAAATTAAAGAAATAGCCGCTGTATTATTTGATTATCTTGATGAAGAAAAGCAGATGGAGCTTATTTTAGCATGCTGCCAGCAAGAGCAAGGTGATTTATTACGTAATGGCGGTATTTTATATCCGCAGTTAGAAGAAACTTTACTAGCTCTTTCAAAAAAATTCCGCTTGTTCATTGTGAGTAATTGTCAGGAGGGCTACATTGAAACATTTTATGCATTTCATAAACTAGAGAAATATTTTCTCGACTTTGAAAATCCGGGGCGTACAGGCTTGTCAAAGGGAGAAAATATTCAATTAATTATGGAAAGAAATCACATGAAAAACGCTGTATATGTGGGAGATACACAGGGAGATATGCTTTCTACAAAGATTGCAGGGATTCCTTTTGTGTTTGCTTCATATGGTTTTGGCAAGCCAGAGGAGTATGACTATATCATCGAAAAGCCAATAGATTTATTGAAAATATTTTAAACTTGAATTATAAAAAGTACAAATCAAATTTCAAAAAATGAAGGTATTTTGAAATTACTCCAACAGAAGAACAGTATATTTCAGAAAACGAAAACAAATGGGTTACAGCTCATTTTGAATCATTTAAGTAGTAAAAAGAGACAGCAATTGCTGTCTCTTACTAAAACTAACGCACCCGTTCAATAACATCCACAGAATTATAGCATAGTAAGACCCAACGTATCACAATAATGGCTGCAATAGAAAAAGCAGAAATGGGAGACTACAAAATATAGTTTACAGACTTTGTTTCAGTCCTTTCTTTAAAATAAGAAAGAGCAACCTGTTTTTTAGACAAGTCACTCTTTAAATTATTTATTAATCTATCTTTTGGTTTGTTAAATTAGTTCTCCACTCATTCGTTGGTGTAAGATAACTAATTATTCTTTCATCGATTAAATCCACTAGTTTATTCTCATATGTTTTTCTATAAGGTTTAGGAAGTTCTTCTTTTAGCCAACTTTCCTTTGTTCCTTTCCAGATTTCAAAAAGAGTAACTTCATTTGGATTATCTATATCATCTGAAAGAACGGCACTTACAAAAGCTGGTTCATGTTCCATCGCTCTCATATTAGCAGATAATAATTCTTTGAATTCTTCCTTTTTTTCACTTTTAATTCTAAATCTTATATAGAGAATTACGTTTTCTTTATTATTACTCATCAATATCCTCCAACTTAATAATTTTAGACTTATCATCTAAGAAATCATATCATGTTATAGGCATTGTAACCATGATATTGAATATGTTTTTCATTTAATGCAGTGTTGATCTATTTAGTTATTCTACACAGTTAGCCATCCATGTAGCGTAAAATCAACACAACACCACAGAAAATGAAAGATTTTTACGTTCTTTCATGGGAGTTTAAGTACATTTCTTCACATTCTTTTCTTTAAATAAAATGAGCAAAATCCTGAAACACAAAGGCAGGCTATAAACGTCCAGAAGTTAAAAAATAAATGATTAGAAAAAAGATTTAAATAGGATATTTCGTATTCAAAATATGGATTCATTTCATTTCGAAATGAAACGATTTGGTAAATCGTCATTCCAAAAATCAGCACAAACACCCCTGAATAGCAGGCTTGAAATAGTTTCCTTTTCACTGAAAAATGTTCATGTAACTTTTCAAAAACAAACATCATTGCAAAGAAAAAATAAAGAATAATTAACATCGGAAACATAACAAACATTAAGCCTGGGTTTCCATTTCCTCCAACAAAATTGTCACCTGTGGGGTCGAATGAAGTAGTAGTCATATTAGTGAATGCAAAACCGACAACACTTACAATTCCCGAGATAACAACACTTAGCAAAAAAAGAAAACGCATTATACTCCTCCTCAACAAACCTGCACCGTTAGTTCAATAAAGAAATAAAGAGCTGCCTATGCATAATGATCTTTAATTAAAGCACCCATTCGTTTAATAAGAAAAGAGACGCTTCTTCCACAATCGCGTCCGATTGTTGAAAATCATTAATTTGACCTTTAAAGAAAAGTCCCCATTAGTTAAACAAATTTTATATTTTTCTTCACAGAATTTTCTACCAGAGCATAGAGTAAACCTGCAATCCCAAAAATAATAATCGAACTAACAATACTTAAATTATATTCTACTATAAAACGGGAACCATATATTATTTCAAAAGAAAAAGCCCCTATCACCCCACCAAATAAAGTAAAGGTAATTATTTTGAACATCCGATTTTTTACAAATTTACTTACGATAAATGTTAGTGGCAAAAATGAAATAGGGTATAGAATAAAAGCATAAGAACCCGTTAAGAACAAATAGCCAACTCCTAAATCACGAAGTCCCATCATATATTCTGATGTCCTGATTTTATTTCCTTCTAAAACTTCTAAACCGATTCCAGCTAAAGCAAACAGCAATATAAAGGGTATCCACATTATTAAACAATGATAAAAAGTTTTCATTCTAATTCATCCTCTTATGAATTTTATAATTGGTACAATTAAACTTCTTAATAAATTAAACGAAAATAGTGGAATAAAGTTACAATGTTTCTTTGACTAACCTGCCCAGTTAGTTGAATAGCAACAATCTTTTAGAAAACAACCTATATCTTTTATTACTTAGAAGTTTAAGAAATAGGCTTAAATGTACAATTAATAATTGATATAAGCTCCTTTTAAATTACTGCAACATTAGATTGATTTAATTGTTGTAGTAAATAGGGTCATCTGTGGTAAAAAAGAGGATAGATAGAGCGAATTTATTTAAGCTCTTCTATCCTTTTAATTTCTATACATATAATGTGTGACATTAAATAAGAATTCACTATTTAAAATAGTTTCAGCTTATAACTTGACTTTTAATAAAAAAAATAACATCGTGAGCATTCTTTATAGCTTAAAAGAACCTATTACGCATTTCGAAAATATTGTAAAACAATTTAGCATCTCTAGCCATTTTATTATTAGCGTTCATCTGTGGTCGTAAGCACTTTTGAAACATTTCATCGCAATATCTTGATCTACCATATCGAGCATAACATTCGTCGTGTAATTTGCAGCATGAATCTACAGCGTTGATAGGTCTACCTGGTCCTGAACATCCTGGTCCACAGTATTTATAACCAGGGTAGCAAAAACCAAATTTGCGGTATCTGTGCATCATCTAACCTCCTTTTCTAAAAGATAATTTTTACTATAAAATATGAAATTTTTGCTTGTAGAAGGGGATTAAAAACTAATGTAAATGAAAAAAGGTACTAGCTGATGAGTCAATCTATATTTGTAAGGTTTCTGTAAGCTTTAAAAAAAACTACTGTAAGGATGGGAAGCTATGATAGCCATAGCGCAGTAAAGTATGAAAGATAAGGAGTTTTACAGAATGAATCTATCCGTTACTCAAAAAGAAAGAATCGTTTCCTTAGATATTATTCGTGGGTTAGCATTATTTGGCATTTTGTTTATAAATGTAGCGGCCTACCAATTAATAGTAGAGGGAGGACCGATGCCTGACTATAGTGGAATAAATGGTATTATTAATACGCTCATTGATATTTTTATTGAGAAGAAATTCTTTTCGATTTTTTCATTCCTCTTTGGTGTAGGTTTTTATATTTTTGCTTCACGTGCAGAAGCTCGTGGCGATAAGCCAAGATGGCGTTTTGCAAGACGTTTACTAGCTTTATTATTAATTGGCATTGTCCATATTTTTGTTTTCTGGGGCTCAATCCTTGCTTTTTATGCATTGATAGGTTTTTTACTGATACCTTTTTATAATGCAAAGATTTCAACGATTAGTAAATGGCTATTTGCTATCATTACTGTTCATGTGCTTTGTATCATTGGACAAATATTTCTGCCAAATCAAGAAGCCTTTTTAACTGTTTTTGGTTTATTAGGTAATGATGCAGTTGCTATTTTTATCATGTTTTTAACTGGTTTTTTAGTAGCAAAAGCTGATTGGATTAGTCATGTAAGTGAATACTCAAAACAAATAAAGTGGATACAATTTGTGACATTTCCGCTCTTTGTAGGCATCTCGCTTTGGATTTGGTTTGCCTCTCAAGGAGAGACTGAAAATCTAAAATTAATTATTGGTTTAGGGGTAATTCCGACAACGTATTTTTATTTAACTTGTCTATTTGTTATGTTGGAGAATAAGAAAATCACGAAGCTTCTTCAGCCAATTGGACGAGTTGGTCAAATGGCATTTACAAACTATTTGTCTCAAAGCTTTATTGGCCTAGCTATTATTTCATTAATGGGGCTTGAGGTTGTTTCACCTTCTGATGTAGTGATCATTGCAATCCTAATTTTTGTCATTCAAATTATCTTTAGTGTCATCTGGTTTAAATTCTTTAAAATGGGGCCATTTGAAAAGGTATGGCGCTTTATGACATATGGAAGAAAAGCAGTGCCAAATAAATAAAACACTTTTGTGCGAAACTCCCTGACAGTAATTGATTTCAATCTGCCAGGGAGTTTTAGTGCTATAACGAAATGTATGAAATTGTAAAAAATGAAACCTAAAGAGAGAGATATCCGTAAAATAGATAATGAAATAAAGGAGTAATGGATATGGCAAAACAAATGAAAAAATATTTAGCAGTCACAACAGCGTCATTTATGGCTATGCAATTAGCTGCATGTGGGAATACAGAAACTCAGACTGTTGAAGAGTCTACTAATACAAATAATACAAATAATTTAACGGAAGAAAATAATACGACAACAACTGGAGATAATTTACAAAGTGTTTATGACAGCGACATGGCAAATGCATGTGATAAATGGAAAGAAAGTGATGATGGTTCGTTCGAGTGTTTAGATGAGGATTCGCCTCATTACGCACATCATTTCTTTAATGGACTTATGTATGCAACTGCCGGAGCAATGATAGGAAGTGCTATGTATATCTAAATAAAAAGATATGCACATAAATAGAAAAAAATAAATGCTTTTCTCTGAAGGTAGGAAAAACTCGTCACGGACATATTAAGTAATGACTCAAGGTCATAAAGCACATGTACTAGGGTGTTGTCCCTTATTCTCAAGCTTTTTAAAGATTTACAAAGTTCTTCGATTATATCATAGCAAACAGCTACCGTTTGAGATTTTTTCAACTACTTACCACCTCTCTTAAAAGATTCTTTGCATTATCTTTTTGCATATTTCTTTATTTTTACTTTGTAACTAATACTGCAACTGTAGAATTAAAAGCTTGCTTCAATCCATATTCTTCATGAAAAAAGTGAATTAATTCGTGCCCTGCAAAAGATTTAAAAGAGTTGATACAGCTGTAAAAAAGAAGGGATTGAATAGCCAGGGTGATGTATTGTCGCTTTGCATGGTAAGAAGGTTTATAAACTTTTTAGAAATTGTTTAACAAAAAATTTAAAATAGTGGTTTTTAAACCATTAATTGTATTATAATTACAGTGAATTAACTTATTAATTTAAAGATTCAGAAAAAGGGGAGAAGAATATGAAGAAAATTATTACTATATTGTTTGCAACTCTATTTATTTCTTTAACAGCTTTTGAATCTAATTCTTACGCTTCTGAAATTGATGCTACTAGCTATAGTCAAAAGAAAGAAGTAATTATGGCTAATGACTTTAGCAATGCATCAAACTCTCAAATTATTACAAACTTATCATTCTATAAAAAACAAATTCTTAATTTAACTGATGAAGAGTTTGATAGATTTATGTTTAATGTCGTAAAAGATAATCAAAATAATCTTGATGAGGTTAAAACAAATTTGGAACTAGTTGGCGTTACTCTAAACATAGATAATAAAGGTGCGGATGTAGGAATTGAACCAGCAGCTATCAAACCTTCTCAAATGACTCTAACAGCTTATTCAACTAAAAAATCAGGAGATTCTTTCTGGAGATTAAATACTAGTTGGACTACTAATGGAGTAAGTGAAGTTTATGCATCAACTATAGACGTAGTATCAATTGAATGGAACGCTAATGATGGTACTTATTATGATGCTGCTGTACCAGGTAGTCCTGTGTCTAAAAGAGATGGTAGTAAAAGTAGTTCTGGTGTCTACCTATTTAACGTAGAAGATGATAAGCTAAATTTTGATTCTTATGCAACTGTGTATATAAATAAAAAAACTAATAATGCTTTAAGTTACGGAACAAAATATATACACACTTATTCGACAGTTAGTACAACTGTTGGTGGTTCAGCAAGCGTTAACTACGAAAAAGGAAATATAACAGGTGGCCTTTCATTTGACGTTAGTATAAGTACTAATCAACAAAAGTGGTCGGTATGGGATGATAATGTATTATACTGGTAAGTAGTTATTAAAGTAAGGTAAATTAATAAGTTAATTCAATCGTAATTGATGATAGAAAGACAATAACCTATGCTTGAGCATTAAGTTATTGTTTTTCTTTTTAAGTAGGAGGGATATTTTGAACAAAAATATGTTCATAGTTGTTCTTTTGCTAGTTTTTTTAGTAGTCGGCGTAGGTACTTATACGTATTATCGCTTTAACCCAATAATTAATATTAATACTAAAATAATTGAGCTTGATGAAAAGTCTCAGGAAAAATACAATAATATAGATAAATCTCAGAAAAATAACTTTAAAAAACTAGAATTTATATTAAATATAGATTATTCTGACAATATAGATGATTTAGAAATAAACATACCCCATTCATTTCGTGAGCTATTAGGGGAAGACGTTTATTGGAACGGTTCTAGTTATCAAGATAAAGATCCAGAAAAAAATAAGATAGAATATAAAGACGAAATCATTATAAATTATAAGCAGCTTGAAAATAAGGATATCAAAGATTTATTGAGTAAAGGAACGATCACAATAACATGGAAATTAGACGGAAAGAAGAAAAGTAAAACATTTAATATTGGAGAAACCATTACATTTTCCAAGGCATAGAGTGTAGGTGATTGTATTAAAAACCTTGGGGAATTGAACTGCCCCGTAAAAGTTAGACGTTTATTTGACTAATTTAAAGAGCATACTATTTACTGTATAAAGTAAAGACGAAAGATTAACTTTAATCCATTATTTCATGAAATTCAATAGCCATTGTTTTGAAAAAGGTAGATCAAAACAATGGCTTTATTTAATTTTAAAAGTTTTTTAAGGAATTTTAATATAACCATCACTGAAAAGACAAAAGAGGCTTTCTTAAATAAAAGCAAGCCTGTATGGCCTAAGAGTTTTTATTACTATTTAATCCTTTTGTTCAAAAATAGCATTAAATTTATTAGTAATAACATTTAAATTTTGTTCTTTTGATTTAGTTTCCGAATTATTAGTTTGTTCTAATATTAAATCTTCTGTTTTAGGAAAATGAGTAATAAAATTCAATAAATCAGTATTTTTACTAATATCAGATTTGAAATCTAATAGTTTACCAATTCCTAATTTTGATCTTAACTGTGTAAAGTTACTTGAAACCACCATTTTAGTATATAAATCTTCGAAATGCTTCGCATATATTCGAGTATTATTTAATTCTTTTTTTAAATTTTCGTTTTCAGCCTCATATTTCTTTAATAATCGATTTTCCTCTTTAAATTGTTGTAACTCTTCATAAAGTTCGTATAATGTTATTTCAAATATTAATAATTCGTTTTTTAAAACATTTTTCTCTTCCCAATATTGTTCTATACAATCTTCAATGTTGGGTAAATATATGTCCTCGTTAGCATTTAATTCTATACTTCTTATTAAGGGGCGATTGAGCTTTGCAATCGTTTCTGTCATTCTTCTACTCCAAGTCATTCTACCAATACCTGTTTCTTTTTCTAGTATAGATGGATTAATTTCTTTACCTCCTAGCTTGTGTTTGACTTGTAGTGCTAATTGTTTTAATTTGTCATCTGAGAATTTTTGTTTTTTGTTTTCTTTGTGTTTTTTCTCTATTGATTGATCATCGAAAATAATAAAGTCAATCCAAACTTTTGTAACGATAAATTTGAAATTGTTTTTTTTTGAATAAAATTACATTATCATTAACCAAAATGATCACTTCCTTAATAATGTTTATTGGATTTAAGTAATCATAAACAATTGTATGAGCTAAATCAATATAAAGTCTAAATTTTCCGATAAGTTTAATTTTATAAACGGATTAAAGATCTATACTTAATTATTTTGTGTGCATTTTAATTATGTGCAATTATATATAGATATCCATTTATAAAAGTAACAATCTAAGAAATGGTACAGATAGAGAGGATAAAAGTGGCGGTTCAGCAACACCACGTACGACTAATAGTAATACTAGCGAAAGTAAAAATACGAAATCAAATGGAATCACGACGAATGGCTCTCAAAATACGCCTGGTACTACATCAGGTAGCTCAAATAGCTCAAATAGCTCAAATTCAAGTACGAGTGGTTCCAATTCCTATTCGAGTGGTCAGCGTTCATACTCAAATAGTTCAGGTTCATCGACAAACAGTTCTAATTCTTATTCAAATAACTCATCATCAAGCACGGGGAAATCAGGCTTTGGCTCAGGTGGTGCCTCTCGTGGTGGCTCTTCATCTTCTTAATTGATTTGAAAAGGAGAAATCAACATGGACAATCATTTTCAGCAACGTCAAGCTTTTTATTCTCAATTTCCTGATTTCTTCCCTGACTTTGAGGACCTAGAATACGCCTTATACGACGTGCTAGATTTACCTAAAGAGAAAATCGATGAAATCAACTATGCATCTACTATACTTTGGAAAATATTTTTGAAGGTTGGTAAACAATTTAAACATCTATCGGAAGAGCAACTTTTAGCACTGGGCATTCGTTCTGAGATGCTGCCTTATATCGAATTAGATTATTTACAACAACAATCGGTACTTGCTCGCTTCGATTTTATTTGCACAGAGGACGGGCAAATAAAATGTCTTGAATTAAATGGTGAAACGCCATTTCTTGTGAAACTTTTGAGATAAACGAAGTGCTTTGTCAGCATTTAGGATTTGATAGTCCGAATGATGTTTCGGCATTACATAAAACCTTGTCTGGTGCACTCTTTGCGGCTATGCATTATTTAAATGATTTGAAAAAACCTAAGATCGTCATTTCAGGGAAAACGGCTGCGGAAGATTATGAGGAATATTGTCAGGTACAGTTTTTAAAGAAATGTATACCTTTTGATGTGGAATATGTGCCTATACATGAGCTAATAATTTTTTCTAGTGACAGTGGTAACATAGCTCGAGGCCTTTATACGCCTGCAATGGAGAAAATTGATATTTTATATCGTCCTGCACACCCGGTGGAATTTTTAATGGATGATGTGTCTTCCGATGGTGATCGAATTGGTCTGTATTTACTAGAACTTGTAAAAGATGGACAGCTTGCTATTATCAACGCACCAGCTGCATATGTACTGCAATCGAAAATTTTATTATGGCTGATTTTGGAACGAAAAAATGATCTACTTCTTTTTAATGCAGAGGAACGAGCTGCCATTCAAAAATATATGTTGCCAACGTATATTTCGGCAGAGCCATTTGTTCAGGAAAATTTGCCGTTTGTAAAGAAACCTGTCTATTCACGTGAAGGGAATACTGTAGAAATTTATGCAGGGGATGGTACGAAAACTAATGCTTCTGCATATACCCACTATGATGATAATCTGTTTATTTATCAGCAGTATGTGGAAATGCCCTCTATAACGATAAAGCTAAAGGATGGATTACAGACAAAAAAATGGTTAATCGGCTCATTTATAGCTGATAATCGTGCATGTGGTTTATCTTGTAGAGTAGGCAATCAAATTACAGAATGGGATTCTCACTGGTTAGCTGTAGGATATAGGGAAGAAACCTAAAGCAGTTTCCCCTGGGCGTAATCGTAGCTGAAGATTCGCTTTTGCCACAATAACCATTACTGAAGATAAAAATCGGCGAGGCTTTCTATCAAGTTTCGCCGATTTTTGATCTGTTACTCGTTCCAGCCTTTGCAGACATCAATCCATTCCTGATAGGGTGTATAGGTTTCTAGTTCAGAAATAGTAAGCTCAATGGCGGAATTACTGCTACCACATGCAGGGAATACTGTTGTGAAGCGTTTGAGTGATTCATCTAAATAAATAGCAACGCCTTCATTCACGCCGAAAGGACAAACACCACCTACCTCGTGCCCGATTTTTTCGAGTACTTCATCTTTCCCAAGCATCTTTGCCTTTGTATCAAAGACAGCTTTATATTTTGCATTGTCGACTTTGGCATCACCTGCCGCAACAATTAATATCGCTCCATCGTTTACGAGAAATGATAAGGATTTCGCAATGCGTTCAGGTTCGCATCCGAGTGCCTGTGCTGCTAGTTCAACAGTCGCTGAGCTTTCATTTAGCTCCTGTATTTTATGTTCCACATTCCATTGTGCTAAATGTTTACGTACCTTTTCAATTGCCATATGTAATACCTCCTTACAATACTACGTTTTATTCTAACATAATCTTCTGAATATATCGGTATTTATCTTTCTGATTAATCTTGGCTCTGTACGAGTAGAAAATGACTGAATAGTTTGCTATACTAGTAGCACAATCATATATGATAGTTTTCTAGGGTTCCGTAGCAAATGCTAGTCTGGTCCGAGAGAAAACCACAAATTGATTTTGTGACACGGAAGGATAAAAGCCTGGGAGATACTGTTTACAGCAGTGTTCCTTAGGCTTTTTTTATTGGGCTAAAATGATGGCTGAGGGAAGGAAGTTACAGGAACAGCTCAATTTGGAGTTAGACAGAATAATTTGCTCCGTTTTGCAGGAGAACCTCCCAGGTTTAGTGGGGAGCCCCCTCCGCTTGGGGTAAGAAGCGCTCGGGTAGGTCAGAGAACTGATCGGGTAGGCCGGAAAACCGCTCAGGTAGGTCAAAGAAGAACTCACTCACTTTGCTCAAAGATAACTGCTCAATAATCCGTGTCTAACAATAAAATGGAGGAAATCGCAATGAATAAACAATGGTTAAGTGTCGTAATTGCTGCTTTTTTTGAAGTCGGCTGGGTCATAGGTTTAAAGCATGCAGGAAGTGTACTCGAATGGATTGGTACCGCTATTGCAATTTTTGTTAGCTTTTATTTACTAATTAAGGCTGGAGAAAACCTACCAGTCGGCACTGTTTATGCAGTATTCGTAGGCTTGGGAACAGCGGGAACCGTGTGTGCTGATAGTTTGCTGTTTGGAGAGCCATGGAAGCTAGCCAAAATTTTATGTATCTTTGTATTACTTGCGGGGGTAGTGGGCTTAAAGCTAGTGACAGGGGAGTCTAAAGATCAAGAGGTGAACGGATAATGGCATGGGTTGCATTAGTAGTTGCAGGGCTATGTGAGATGATGGGTGTTTATATGATTAGTAAATATAATGATGCTAAGAGTACTAAAAATTTAGTGTTATTGATTGTTGCATTTACCTTAAGCTTTGCTGGCCTTGCATATGCCATGGAAACATTACCGATGGGTACAGCGTATGCTATTTGGACAGGAATCGGAGCGGCGGGTGGTGCTTTACTCGGTATGTTGTTTTTCAATGAATCTAAGGACTGGAGACGTATTGTTTGCATTGGCCTAGTTTTAGGGGCAGCGATATTTTTGAAATTATTATCTTAATTAATCAATCAATAAAAAATTTATTCAATCTTAAATAGTCATCTGGCATCGATCTAATCATTGCGGGGTGACTATTTTGATTATCATACATAACGATGATAAAGAGCTCTTTGTTCATATTAAAATCGCTGTTGCTTTAAAAGATATAAATTTAATATTCAAATATTATGCATAATTTGTTAAAATAAGGATATGCGTAGTTAGTCATTAGGAGATTTTAAAGATTATTATTTGGAAACATAAATAAGTAAATGTAGATTATTCGTATTCTTTACTAAAAAATCATTGAGGCGTTGTTATTTTATAGAGGAAATTGTAATTACGGATAGTAGTCAGACTGTTTTTCAGTAAGAAGTGAAGAACCTAAAAAAGACAGACAACCATTCGTTAGTTGTCCGTCAATTTTTGAAAGTTATTTTTTTACATCCTTTGTCCATTCAGCAACTTTGTCTGAATTAGCTTCTACCCAATCTTTAGCAGCATCTTTTGGATCCTTGCCATCCATAACTTCTAGCATAATAGTCTCTAAATCGTCTGCTGTCCAGTGGAAGTTATCAAGTACAGAATAAACATCTGGTTGATCTTCTTTTAAACCTTTACGAACGAAAGTGTTAATCGTTTCTTCGCCGCCATAAACAGCTTTTGGATCTTCTAAATATTTAAGATCATATTTTGCGAATTTCCAGTGTGGAGACCAGCCTGTCACGATAATTTCTTCTTTATCTTTAATCGCTTTAGCAAGAGCAGTTGTCATTGCACCAGATGAAGAAGTTAATAGATTCCAATCAGCTAAGTTATCATATTCATCTAATGCTTTTTCTGTAGCAGCTGTAATTCCAGCTCCAGGCTCGATACCTGTAATTGTATGATCTGCTTGATTTTTTAAATCCTCAATCGAATTAACGTCCATATAGCTTGGTACTACTAAACCTATTTTGGCGCCAGTAAGGTTTTCACCTAGCTCATCAAGATTATCCTTATATTTTTCATACTGTGAGGCATGTGTATGTGGTAACCATGCAGCAACCATACCATCTGCTTCTCCTTTTGAAACAGCCTCCCACATAATTGCATTATCGAGTGGTGTTAATGTTACATTGTAGCCTAAATCCTCTAGCACCTGTCCAACGACATGAGTTGAAGCAATTTCTGTATCCCATTCAACGTAGGCTAGATTGACGTCCTTTGAGTCACCCTTGCTTTTATTTGAATCATCGCCACTACATGCAGCTAGCAAAAAGCCGAGACCTAAAGCCATCCCTAATTTAGATAATGTTTTCAGTTTCATCGAATCTTCCTTTCTTATTGTAAAAAATTATTATCAAACTACAAAATGCAAATCTCAGCAGTGAAAGTGAAGAGCTAATACTTTCGCTAAAAATTGCCTCTTTTTCTAAACGGCTTTCTTCTTATTAAAGCTTTGCGTTAAGCGGTCTATAACAATGGCGAAAATTACGAGACCTAAACCTGCAACAAAGCCATTCCCAACCTGTGTACGTTGTAGTGCCGTTAATACTTCACGTCCTAGACCAGGTGCACCAATCATTGAGGCAGTTACAACCATTGAAAGTGATAGCATAACAGTTTGGTTAATCCCTGCCATTATAGTTGATTTGGCAAGAGGGATTTCTACTTTAAATAGTTTTTGCCTTGAGGTACTACCATATGAATCCGCAGCTTCCACTAATTCTTTTGGTACTTGGCGAATTCCTAGGTTCGTCATTCGTACAGTTGGTGGTAGGGCGAAAATAACGGATGCAAATACGCCAGGTACAATCCCAATACCAAAGAAGGCAACGGCAGGAATCAAGTACACGAAGCCAGGCATTGTTTGCATGAAATCGAGTATCGGCTTAATTATATTTTCTGCTACAGTTGACTTAGACATTAGAATGCCAAGTGGAATACCTAAAATGATTGAGATGATACTTGAAAAGAGCACAAGTGTAGTTGTTTCCATCAGGTGTGTCCATAAGCCTTGATTATAGATAAATAACAAACCAATTAATGAAAACGTTGCGAGCCCAAATTTTCTGCCGGTAACGAAAAAGGCAAAAATGACAACAAGTAAAATAAGAATAATAGCAGGTACGCTAACTAATAAATCAGTGACCTGATTCATGAGTAGTTTTCCATTTTTTTGAATCAAGTTAAAAAACACTGAAAAATTACTCGTCAACCAGTCCATAACTGATTCTACCCACGGTCCCAGTGGTATAGCTGGGATATTGTCTAAAAAATTATTCATGTGCAGCTGCCTCCTCATCGCTAGTTGAAAGTGCTTCGATGACAACGCCCCGGATGAGAACACCAAGTAAGCGTTCATCTTTTACAACTGCAATAGGAGTAGGAGAATTATAAATCATACCTAATATATCCTGTAAAAGCATATCTGGTGGAACGGTTAACATATCAGATTGAACAATTGAATGTACCGTTTGTTCTTGTCTTTTAGCAGCAGCCCGTGCGTCATCAGCAGTAATATAGCCTTTTAAATGTCGATTTTTGTCAACAGCCATTAGTAAACTAACCGTTTCTTCACGCATTCTTTTAAGTGCTACGGTCGGTCCATCTACATCTACGTTGACATATATAGGCCGAACCATGGCATTTTCAGCTGTTAATACTTTAGAGCGATCGACGTCTTCTACGAAGGTTTTAACATAATCATTTGCAGGATTTGTTAAAATTTCTTCTCCAGTACCAATTTGAATGATTGAGCCATCTTTCATAATGGCGATACGATCACCAATACGTAATGCTTCATTCAAATCGTGGGTGATAAATATAATCGTTTTTTTCAATGTGCTTTGTAAGTCGAGTAATTCATCCTGCATTTCTTTACGAATTAATGGATCGAGTGCTGAAAAAGCTTCATCCATTAGTAATATTTCAGGATCATTTGCAAGTGCGCGCGCTAATCCAACACGCTGTTGCATACCGCCCGATAATTGACTCGGATATTGGTCTTTATAAGCGAGTAAGCCTGCATTTTCGAGAGCCTGCTCCGCTTTTGATTGACGTTCTTCCTTTGAGATGCCTCTAATTTCAAGGCCATATTCAGTGTTTTGAAGAAGTGTACGATGGGGGAATAAACCGAAGTTTTGAAAGACCATACTCATTTTGTTTCTTCTTACAATACGTAAATTCTCTTTGCCCATTTTAGAAATATTTTCTCCATCGATATAAATATTTCCGCTTGTAGGCTCAATGAGGCGGTTTAAAAGTCGGATAAGTGTGGACTTCCCACTTCCTGATAATCCCATGATAACGAAGATTTCACCCTCATTTACAGTAAAACTTGCATCGTATACACCAACAGTTGCACCTGTTTCTTTTAAGATATCAGTCTTGCTTTTTTGTTGCTTGACGAGTTCTAATGCTTGAGGAATATGTTTCCCAAAAACTTTGGAAACATGTTCCACTTTAATTTTTTCCAATAGAACCACTCCTTTCGTAGATCTATACTATTTGAGGATAATGATACCCAAAAATAAACAAGTAACAACTTAACACTAACAAAGAGTTGTTACTTTTGTCAAATCGACAAATGAGAAAAAATCCGTTTAAACGCTGTTATATCAGCGTTTAAACGGATTTTAATTTGGATATAAAAAGCTCTGTACTCGAGCGAAACTTTCATCATTACCGACAAAGTAAATGATATCTCCTTCTTCAAACGACACATATGGACCGGGTGATAATAATAATTCATTGCCACGACGAATTCCGACAATTGTGCACGATGTATTTTGCCAAAAATTTAGACCTTGTACTGTTTGATGGATGCAAGGACTTTCAGCTGTCATCTCTAATTGATAAGGGATAAATGGATTGACAGATCGGAAATGTTCAGTTCGACTAATAAGCTGTTTGGTCTTATCCTGCAAGTTTATTAATTCTTGGTGTTGCTTCTGGATACTAGTCATAAGCTCATGTTGTAGTTCATGGACAGATTGAACATCATGGAATTGTCGGACAAAATGTGCAGCCTTTTCATATGATTTAATAATAACCCCACTGCCTTTTGAGGCCTCCACAATTTCCAAGTCTTGCAAAACAGCAATCGCTCTTCTTGCAGTTTCCGCAGAGACATTGTATTGGCTGGCTAGAGATGATCTCGCATAAATTTTATCGCCAATTCGATATTTTCTTTCCACGATTTTTGAGGCTAGATCGACAGCTATTTGCTGGTATTTTGGCTGCTTCACCTGCACATTTTTTTCTAATTGCATTCTAAACTTCCTTTCGATATTACAGTTACCACAGCTTATTATAGACTAGCCTGCACAGAAAAAATAGCATCTCCATAAGCTATTAGTATATGATAAAAACGTCATGTAGCAGTTTTTGTTTCTTATTAATTGTTTTTAACATCGTTCAGCAAATATTTTTGTAACGAAAGTGCCACGTCAGTTGGCCCAAAGCTTCTAGCGGATTAAAATAGAAGCTGATGTTTGACAGTTCTTAGTTATTATTATAAACTAAGTTACGTTATGTAAGTGATGTGGAAATACAAGTACTCAGTTAGTAGATTTAGCTAGCTGTTAACAATAGAAGGTTGGAGAAAATATGACAATTACTACTAAAGTTATGGATATAGTGAAAGACAAAATGACAATCGTGAAGCAATCTGAAACTGAAAGCATTTGCCTAGTTGGTCCAGTGAAATTACCGGTAAAACAGGGTGAATTTTCAGAGACATTTCAATGGTATAACTGGTTAAAAGTAGATGCGAATCTATCAAAAGAAGAAATTATTGATGGATTAGCAACTGCAAATTTAGCTTTTTTACAGCAGTCATCAGTGCTTGTATATGGAGATTTTGCACGTGAAGAGGATGCTTTAATTCGCATGCACAGCATTTGCCATACAGGTGATATTTTTGGGAGCCAGCGCTGTGATTGTGGTTATCAATTACATGAATCGATGAAAATGATTGCAGAGCACGGCTGTGGTGCTATTTTCTATTTAGCAGATCATGAAGGTCGTGGCATCGGGCTATTCTCGAAATCTCTTGCTTATTTACTACAAGAAGAGGGGTTAGATACGGTTGAAGCAAACCATGCTCTTGGCTTCCCAGATGATACTCGTTCTTATGAAGATGCCATTACTGTATTAACTGCACTTCGTTCAAAACCAGTTACACTGATTACTAATAATCCGAAGAAGCTTGCCGCATTACAGGCGCATGGCTTAACAGCAGAAGGACATGTCCCATTGTGGGGAGGATTAACGGAGACAAATCGTTTTTATTTAGACACAAAAGTAGAGAAATCTGGACATTTGCGCGAAGAGAAGTGAGTGGGGGAAACTAACATGACAACAGATGAAAAATATATGCAGCTAGCACTTGATTTAGCTGCTAGTGCAAAAGGGAATACGAACCCTAATCCACTTGTAGGGGCTGTAATCGTGAAAGACGGTGTAATTGTTGGAACAGGTTTACACAGAAAAGCAGGTGAACCCCATGCAGAGGTGCATGCATTCCGTATGGCAGGAGAACATGCTAAAGGTGCAACACTTTATGTAACTCTTGAGCCATGTTCACATTTTGGAAAAACACCTCCTTGTGCAAATTTAGTGAAGGATTCAGCAGTTAGTCGTGTTGTTGTAGCAATGCAAGATCCTAATCCTACTGTAGCTGGGCGTGGTATTCAACTATTACGAGAAGCGGGTATTGAGGTAGAGGTGGGTGTTTTAGAAGCTCAAGCTCGCCGTTTAAATGAACGCTTTATTCACAATATGCTAACAAAACGACCATTTATTATTTCAAAATACGCGATGACCTTAGATGGCAAAATAGCTGCCCACACAGGACATTCCAAGTGGGTAACTGGAGAGGCAGCACGTGAAGATGTTCACCGTATTCGTCATGAGGTAGATGGAATACTAGTTGGTGTTGGTACTGTTTTAGCCGATAATCCATCCTTAACGACAAGGTTAAAAGAAGATTACGGAAAAAATCCAGTACGCATTATTATGGATAGCTCACTTCGTACACCAGCTCATGCCAATGTTCTAAATGTAGAAGAAGCTAAAACGATTATTGTTTGCAGTGAGGATGCAAGCTCAGAAAAAATAGCAACAATAAAAGAAAAGGGTATAACGGTAATGCCAGTTCGCAGCGATGAAGAAGGGCTTATGATTGATGATATGCTTGAAAAGCTTTATCAGCATGGTATTACTGATATTTTAGTAGAGGGCGGAAGTACCGTAAACTCTTCATTTTTACAGCAAGGTGCTATTAACAAATATATGATTTACATAGCGCCAAAGGTTCTCGGTGGTCGGTTATCATTAACACCTATTGCTGGTCAAAATCCGTCTACCATGGATGAGGCATGGGATGTAGAATTTTCTTCGTTTGAGCAGGTAGGGCAAGATTTACGTATTATTGCGTATCCAAAGAAAGGTGAAGAAAAGTGAATTATCAAGCAGATGTTTGTATCGTAGGGGCTGGGCCAGGTGGAGCACTTCTTTCGCACTTACTAGCGAAAAAAGGTCTTTCCGTAATATTACTGGAACAAAACGCAGCACTTGGGCAGGCATTTCGCGGAGAGCATTTAAACGAGGAGGGCGAGGCTGTTTTAAAAAGTCATGAGCTTTTTGAAGCAGTCGAGGCGCTCGGCTTATTACGTATGGGAAAGCTTGAATATTACACAGAAGGTAGAGCATTTAAAACCATTTTGCCTGATAAAGTTGTAGGACATTTAGGTATTCATGTGCCGCAAACAAATCTATTAAAGGGTATTTTACAAGAAACACAGCATTTTCCGCACTTTTCTTGTTTCCTAAATACTAAGGTGACGAAGCTCATAGTTGATTCTTCGGGCAGATATACGGGTGTAATCGCAACAAGAGATGGAGAAACAATTGAAATTAGTAGTCAGTTAATTATCGGTGCTGATGGTCGTTACTCTACTATTCGTAAGCAAGCGCATATTGACTTTCAAAAGCGTAAACATGGCTTTGATTTACTGTGGGCTAAAATTCCTGCCCCACAAGGTTGGGAGCCATCGATAAAAATGGCATTAATCGGTGATAAGCAGCTATCATTGTTCACACAAGTAGGTGGGTTCATTCAAATCGGCTGGAATATTGAACAAGGAAGTTTTCCTCAGCTCAGAAAAAAAGCATTTACACCATTTATCCAACAGCTTACGGATCAATTTCCAGAATTATCTGATACTGTTATGGGACATATAAAATCTTGGCAAGATTTCGTATTGCTCGATGTATTCAGTAGTCATAGTAACTCTTGGGGAACAAAGGGACTTGTACTATTAGGTGATGCTATTCACACGATGACACCAACAGGAGCATTTGGGCTTAATAGTGCACTCAAGGATGCAGAATGTCTTGCGTCACTATTAAATAAAAATACGCTTGCTCATTTTGACGTACAAGATTTTCAACAAATACGCGAGCAAGACATTGAGGAAGTATTAGCGAAGCAAATTGAAAAAGAGCAAACATTCGCGGCTAACTTCATAAACAAGGCTTCTTGAAGGGAAGAAAAAACTAGATGAAATTTGGCTTTGATATAGATGACACACTTATTGATTTACGAGCACACGCTTTTTCACTCTATAATACAAAACTTGGCAAAAATGTTGCACTAGAAGCATTTCAAGCTTTGCAAAGAGTTGAAATTCACGAACCTTTTGGATTAACAGATGCTGAAGGATCGGCGATGTGGAGTAGTTCATTAGAGGAAATTTATTTTACGGATTGTCCTTCTTTTGAGGGAGCACTAGAAACGCTCCAAGCTTTGGCACAGCAGGGACATGATATATATTATATTACCTCGCGTCCCAAACAGCATTGTAAGCAAACAAGTGAATGGATGAAAGCACAAGGATTTCCAATCACAGAAGGTCATTTTTTCTGCGGAATGCAGGATACAGAAAAAGTGGCAATCATCAAAGAGCTAGCTTTAGATGTTTATGTAGATGATAAACCAGCTGTATTAGAAACACTTCAAGATGTGAAAACAAAAGTAATTTTAAAAAATCAATCGTATAACCAGCATGTTGAACTGCCACGCTTAAATCATTGGCATGACTTTTTAGAATTAGTAAATAATTAAAGCACTAAACCCGAATAGATATCACTTAAAAAAGTGAACCTATTCGGGTTTATTCATTGTTTCGATCAATACAATTGCTTTTCGATGTCTAATGCAACGCTTTGAATGGTTTCAATTAACTGATTTTCATCATAGTCGCTGTAGCGTATTTCTGGTATGACCAGTGTCACGGATGCGATGATTTGGTGAGAAGCATTTAAAATCGGTGCTGACACAGAACATGCTCCACGCACACGTTCGCTATTACTTTTCGCATAACGTTGTAAACGGATTTGCTGTAATTCCTTCAACAACTGCTCTTTTGAAAGTAATGTCTTATCTGTGATGGGTTCAAGACTGATATTCTCTACATATTCTTCAACATTTGGCATAAATGCGAGCAATATTTTAGATGATGCACCTGCATAAAGGGGAGAGGTGTCACCAACAAACATTTTCGTTGAAAGCGGATATGTTGAATCATAGTTTAAAATACATCGTCTCTCCAATCCATCAATAATATTCATGGAAACACTTTCGCCGATTTCTTCGTTCAGCTTTTTTAAAATAGGTTCTGCGACAATGATAAGACTTGATTCTTCTTTTACTAAATTTCCTAAATAGAGAAGTGAATGACCTAATTGATAGCGCTTTGTACGCTCATCTTTGTGAAGAAAGCCTTCGTACACAAAGGTAGAAACGAAACGCTGTAAACTGGAAATGCTTATCCCTGTTTTTTTACTTAACTCAGTTAGGGAAAGGCTAGGCTCATCTTTTGTGAAAGCTTTTAACACTTTAATAGCTTTGTGCAACGATGACATTGTATAGTTTTTTTCGAAAATCTCTTGATTCATCCCGTCACCTACGTAATAAAATAATTTTCCTCGACATCCGTCGGAGCATTTATCTTCATAAATTCTATTATAGCGTAATTTTATTTTTGTAGAGAGGACTTTTGGAATTCATTTGTATGTTCTCCAAGTATCGGTGGTGCTAATTTATATTGAATAGTTAAATCAGAGAACTTTAACGGGTTTTTGATGAATCTGATTGTACCATATTGTTCGTGCTCTATTTCACCAATCATGTCGCGTGCCATAAATTGCGGTTGTTCTAGTGCTTCAGCAATCGTATTCACACGTCCTCCAGGGATTTTGTATTGTTGTAATAAGGTAATCCATTCATCCCGTTTTTTTGTCATTGTCATGTCAGTAATCATCTGAACTAGCTCCGCTTCATGTTGCTTGCGCATCGTATTTGTTAAAAAGCGCGGATCATTGGCCCATTCTTCACGTTTCAACATCGTGCAAAACTTTTTAAATTGTCCATCTGTACCAACGCAAATCATTAAGGGGCCATCCTCACAATTAAATACTTGATACGGAGCAACATTATTATGACGATTACCTAGACGTTCTGAGATAAAGCCTGTATTTAAATAAGCGCTTGCTACATTCGCTAAGCTACTCATTTGAATGTCTAATAAAGCTAAGTCAATAAATTGCCCTGTATTTGTTTGATCGCGCATTCGTAGAGCGGCTAAAATACTAATGACAACATAATTAGAGGTTAAAATATCTGCAATAGGAACACCAACTTTTGTTGCCTCTCCTTCAGCTGAGCCAGTGACATGCATTAAACCACTCATTGCTTGAATAACTGGGTCGAAGCCTGGTTCGTGAGCAAGAGGACCAGTTTGACCGAATCCTGTTACTGCACAATATATGATTCTTGGATTCACTTTTATTAGTTCCTCATAGCTTAGCCCCATCCGCTCCATATCACCCGTCTTAAAATTTTCGAGTACGACATCCGCATCTTTGACAAGCTCTTTAAATCTTTCTCTGTCTTCTATTGTTTTTAAATCTAACGTGATAGATTTTTTATTGCGATTCGCACATAAATAATACGTGCTTTGTTCATTCACAAATGGTCCCCAGTCACGCATACTATCAGAGCCATCCGGATGTTCAATACGAATTACTTCTGCCCCTAAATCGGCCAACATCATGGAGCCAGCAGGAGCAGCATATACACGTGATAAATCTAACACTCGAATATTTTCAAGAGGTTGCATTGTTCTTCCTCCTACACATCATTTATAAACAGGCTTACGTTTTTCTACGACTGCGCTTACACCTTCTTTAAAATCATCTAGCTCTGTTACAATGGCCATCTGTGATGAAATATAGTCAAGCGCAGTACGTAAATCCATCTTTTGACTTTGATAAACAGCACGCTTAATGAATTGTAATGTCGTGGTTGGGCGACTCGCTAATTCCTTTGCATAATTTAATGTGTATTCGTCAAGTTCATGGTCTTCTACAACAAATGTCACAACACCTTTGTCCTTTGCTTCATCAGCAGTTAATACACGAGCTGTCCAGAACATATCCAATGCTTGATCGATGCCGATTAATTTTGGTAAATAATAAGCGCCACCATCGCCCGGCACGATCGCAACGTTAATATAGCTTTCTGAGATCTTTGTAGATTTTGCGGCAATCCGTATATCGCACATTAAGGCCATATCAAGTCCTGCGCCCATTGCAAACCCATGTACCTGTGCAATAACAGGCTTATCAATTTCTTCAAGGAGAAGGGGGATACGCTGAATCTTTTTCCAAAGAGAATTTTTGCGTGCTAAACCTGTTGAAGAGATATCGTCCTCGCTTTGGAAAAATCCTTCACCAGCTTGCATGGCCTTAATATCGCCACCAGCGCAAAATGATTTCCCATTACCTTTTACGATGACGACACGAATATCCTCTGAATCACGGACATTTTCAAGGGCTTCAATCCATTTAGAGATCATTTCTTCACTGAAAGCATTGTACGCCTCAGGTCTATTTAATGTAATTGTGGCAACATGGTCTTGCACTTCAAAAAGTAAATCAGTCATTGCTAACACTCCTTATCTTGTCATTAGTAGTTTGTCACAAATTAATTTTGATTATTGAAGTCTCTATCCTTCCACTTTGAGAAGGGGAGAGCTTGAGCTAAATGATGTTAAATATCCCCATAGACTATCTCCGCTATTTTCCAAGAGTTGTGTTGCGACCAAATTAGTCCAAGAAGAGGTGCTAGCACCTTCATCGCGCCAAGACCAAAGTCTGCGTGTAAATTGATGCAAACTATGTTCGTGTGTTGTACCAATTGCAGCGTGTACTTGATGTGCAATGGTTGTCACTGTTTGAATGATTTCTTCAAAACGAATGCGGGCGTATGCAACCTCACTATTTTGTTTGTTCATCTGAAGGGCTTCTGTTACATTATTAAATGCTGCTAATGCAATAGCCGTTTCACCTGCCAAATGTACAATATGCTGCTGAACGAGCTGAAAGCGATGAATCGGACGACCGAATTGCTCACGTTCTTTTGTATATTGAACAGTTAAGTCATTTATTTTATCGATGGCACCAGTCATCAGTGCTAATTGAAAGGCTGTATTGAGTGTTGTTATAGCGTGCATCTTGTCAGGTGATAACACAGCAGATACTTGGGAAACATTAGCATGATGGAATATCGCGGTATCACGAGGTTCGCCTGCTAAATTCGTACCATGCTTAATTTCTGCTTGGCTTAAATCTATTTCTACAAGATGTGTACCCTCCAAGCTATGGGCAAGTGTCACTAGGTGTTTTGTATGGCGTGCCCAAGGGATTTGAATCGCCTCTCCCGTTAATTTGCCATTCTCTAACGTAAAGGCTTGGTTAGGGCAGAGCATATACGTCGCCAAATCCTCAATTACTTGTAAACTAGTGAACTCTAATAAATAATTTGCAAATGTTGTTTCTGCGAATGGAATCGGTGCAGCGTATTTTCCAGTTAAACGCACAATATTCAATAAATCCTCTATATCGCCACCTGCACCTCCATTTTCTTCTGTAATGGCTACAGCAGTCATACCGTTTTCTTTAAACAGATCCCATAGTTCTGGTGCCCAATTACCTTGTTCTACTGTATCGACTAAATCTTTATCCACTTTTTCTTTTAACATGCGCTCTACAACATCAACGATCATGTCTTTCATTTCACTCATTGTGCTATAACCCCTTTCGCTACAACGCCATATAATACCTCTGAAGTTCCTCCTCGAATTGTAAAACCTGGTGCATGCAAAATGGATTCAGCCATAAAGCGATCGATTTTACGATGCGCGTCAAGGGTTGGATAAGTTTGGATGATTAAGCGTGTGATTTCAGGAATACTTTGCTCGAATTTCGTCCCGAATGCTTTTACAAGTGCTGCGGGAATAGATACGTCTTCACTATTACCAGTTTCTAAAAGCTGGGCTACTCCAATTGACAAATTCCGTAGACTCCAAAGACGGGCTACAATTTTTGACGCTTGTTTTAAACCTTCTAAATTGTTTTGGCGCTTTAACTCTTGAATAAGCTCATCAATTAATGGGAATGTACTCAATATTCGCTCTGGGCCACTGCGCTCAAAGGCAAGCTCAGCTAAACCTTGAGCCCAGCCATTACCAATTTCTCCAACTACCATATTGTCAGGTACAAAAACATTGTCAAAGAACACTTCGTTGTAATGATGTTCACCAGTTAAAAATTTAATGGGAACAACGGTTACACCTTCTGCATGTAAATCGACGATTAACTGACTAAGCCCTGCGTGTTTATTTTTACCATCAAAAGCACTTGTACGTACTAAAGTAACCATATAATGGCAAAGATGAGCATTACTCGTCCATATTTTTTGACCATTGACTAACCAGCCACCTTCTACTTTTTCAGCACGTGTACTGACTGAAGCTAAGTCAGACCCACTATTTGGTTCACTTAAACCTATGCCAAAGTAGCATTCACCTTTTACAATTTTCGGTAAGAAATATTCACGCTGCTCTTCTGTCCCATATCGTAAAAGAAGTGGTCCTGTTTGGCGATCGGCAAACCAATGAGCTGCAACTGGAGCACCAACGGCTAAAAACTCCTCCGTTAAAATGTATCGATCAATAGTACTACGCTCTTGGCCACCATATTTTTTAGGCCAAGTTAAACCAATCCAGCCTTTTTGACCAATTAATTTAGAGAATTCTGGATCATCTCCACTTAGCCAAGAGTCACATTTAGACGTGAAGGTCCCTTTTGCTAATTCATCTTGTAGAAATGTTCGGACATCTAAGCGAAATTGTTCCTGCTCTTGTGTAAATTGCACAGTTGGTAAATGAAACATTTCATCACTCCTTTTGTTTTACCGTAATGTGGTAACTATTATTGTATATGTGTATTTTATGATGACTTATTAATGTAGTCAATTACTTTTTTGGAATTATTAGAAAATTCTACGGAGGAATAGAGGAATATCTAAATAAAATAAAAATTTAATGAAAAAATGGAAAAACAAAGAATAAACATGTTACTATGTAGAAAATTCTGTCATGGAGGTGTAGGGTATGCAAATGGCTATCAAAACTTCCCAAAAAGTAATGCAAGTTTTATCAGCGCAACTAGTACAGCACTTAGAAATACTGCAATATTCATCCAATGAGCTAGAACAATTTATTTATGACAAAGCTAATGAAAATCCACTGTTAGTTGTCACTGACGCAACGGTGAAAAGTCAATATGAGGAAATTATGCAATTAGCAAGCTATTCCTTAAAAAGTTATACTGCGCAAAATAATGGATTGCTAAATAATTCATTTAATCCTATTGAGATGAAACTTGCTGCAAAAGAAAGCTATGAGCAGTTTTTATTGGAACAAGTACCTATGCATAAAAATTTATCTTCAGTAGATTTAAAAATCTTAACGTTTTTAATTCAATCCTTAGATGATCGTCTATTTTTAGATGTTGATTTAGAAATTGTTGCACATAAATTTAAAACAAATGTTTTGCATGTAGAGGCACTATTGGATTTACTTCAAACTTTCGAGCCAGTAGGAGTAGGAGCGCGTAATTATAAAGAGTATTTACTTATTCAAGTGGACAGGGATGCACTTGCACCAAAATGGACCTCCCAATTTATCAAAACGGATTTAGAGCTAGTGGCAGCGCAGAGCATTAAACAGTTAAGTAAAAAGTATAAAACTTCTACACAAGAAGTGAAGAAAACTGTCCACTATATAAAAAATTTAAAACCGGTGGTGACAGGAGATAAATTCGAAACGATTCCATATGTCATTCCTGAAATCGAAGTAGAGAGATTGGGGGAGGAATGGCTGATTAAATTAAATCGTGGCTATTTACCAATTGTTTCAATCGATAAACATTATGTTGAAATTTTAAAAAACGAACCAAATTGTAAAACATATTTTCAAAACACAATGAAAGATGCTCTTTTATTATTACAAGGAATTGAACAACGTGATAAAACACTTTACGAATTAGCTAGATTGTTAGTGGAATTGCAAGAGGATTTTTTCTATAAAGGAATTGAGGCAATAAAGCCTATGCGGTTAAAAGATGTAGCTGACATTTTAAATCTACATGTGTCTACGATTAGTCGAGCTGTTCGTGGAAAATATATCAAAACCTCTCAAGGTGTCTATGCTTTACAATCGTTGTTTACAAAAGGAGTAATGAATATTTCAGGGAAAATGGATTCTATTATGTATATTAAAAAGCGACTCAAACAGTTGATTGAAGCTGAGGATAAACAAAAACCTTTAACAGATCAGCAGATTACAAATATTTTAAGTACTGACGGTATCCATATATCCAGACGGACAGTAGCGAAGTACAGGGAAGAAATGAATATTATGAGTTCATTCAATCGAGTATATGGATAGAACAAATGATGCAAACGAACTGTTAATGATGTGTTTTTGCATCAAAATTTCGAAATCGCATATGAAAGATTCATAGATTTTTCTCACTCAGTAATTTTAAGGCTCTTCGCAAAACGAGGGTTGATTTCCGTTCCGACTGGGCGCTTTGTTGCTGCCGCTACGCTTTCGCACAGATAAAACAATTGTTGCTGTCGCTACGCTTTCGCACAGATAAAACAATTGTTGCTGTCGCTTCGCTTTCGCGCAGAGCGGAGCTTCCTGGAGGCGTCCGATGAGCCGCTTCACTCGCGTTCCTCTATCGCTGATCCCCAAGGAGTCGCCCAGTCTCCACTCCAATCAACTTATTAAAAATACTACGTTTTATAAAATGTCATCAACAATTTTTGGTGATAGGACAACTTTTAAATACAACAATAGATGTACAGATTGATAATTTTTTGGAAATTTTAATAATTGAATAGGTTTGGCATCAGAATTGCTCATTAAACAGTAGACATTGAATTAGAGGAAAGGGGCTAGTAAATGTCTACATAAAACACTAAAGGGGTGGTTTAATGGGAGCTTTGCAAAAATCACTGAAAACACGGCATATTACAATGATTTCCATTGGAGGGGTTATTGGTACAGGGCTATTCGTCGGGACAGGGAAAAATATTTTAAGTACCGGCCCAGCAGCGGTGGTTTCATATACGATTGCGTGCTTACTCATAGTTCTAATCATGCAAATGGTTGGGGAAATGGCATCAGGAGAAATAGTATTAGGGAAGAAATCAGGTGGTTCGGCAGAGTTAGGTTCATTTGCTTCATATGCAGGAAAGTATATTGGTCCATGGGCAGGTTTTACAGTAGGCTGGCTTTATTGGGCAAGCTGGGTGTTTATTGTAGGGTTAGAAGCAGCACTCATAGGGGGAATGTTGCATAATTGGTTTCCGATGATTCCAACTTGGCTAGGAAGTGTAGGCATAACATTATTGATGACAATTATTAATATTTATTCAGTAAAATCATTTGGTGAGTTCGAATATTGGCTTTCCTTCGTTAAAGTTACAGCTATTGCCGTATTTTTAGTAGTTGGTATAGCAATGATTTTAGGCATTTGGCCAAATTATGAACCGAAGGGGTTAGGTATTTTAACAGAATTTGGTGGATTTGCACCAAATGGTATTGTCCCAATTTTAACCGCAATTGTTTTTGTCATTTTCTCAATTTGTGGTGCTGAGGTTGCAGCCATCGCGGCAGCAGAGTCTGAAAATCCAGCGAAAAATATTGTTCGCGCCATTCGCAACGTTGTATTTCGCTTAGGTTTATTTTTCGTAGGTTCAGTAGCCATTATGGTTTTGATTATACCTTGGAATGATTCAAAAATGTTGGCAGCACCTTACGCAAATATTTTAACGATAGCGGGGCTTCCTATTGCTGCTCAACTAATTCAAATCGTCATTTTTATTTCACTTATCTCTGTTTTAAATTCCGCTCTTTATACAAGCTCACGTATGTTACTTGAAATGTCGCGTCAAGGGGATGCACCAAAAATATTCTCGCAAATTAAAAATCGTCGGGGTGTACCTGTACCGGCTATTATTGGCAGTACAGTGGTAGCGTATATTTGTGCGATGCTATACTTCATTTCACCTGAAGTCATTTTCTATTTTTTGGGTAATTGTGTTGGAGGATTAATGATCGCTGTTTATATTTTCATTGCTATTTCACAAATTCGTTTCCGGCGTTATTATGACAAGGTTTCAGATGAGCCATTAGCGATTAAAATGTGGCTATTCCCATACCTATCGTATGTCGCAATTGGTATATTAACAGTCGTTTATTTATGCCAAGCCCTCATCGGATCTTTACGCTCTCAATTCTATTTAAGTACATCAGTATTAATTGGCTCAGTTGTATTGTTCATGATTATGCGAAAACTGTCGACAAGATCAGCGGAGCAAATAGAGGAAAAGCTTGCCTCGGAATAGAATGTTATAAAAATACAAAAAATTCGCAACATTTCTGCGAGATATCAAGCCTTGAAAGAACTTACAGGATGCTTTGGCACCTTTTAGGCTTGCAGATGCCCCGTAGAAAGTGAGCGAATTTTTTTGTATTAATGAAGAAGTTTTAAAGTTCAAGAGGGAGTGGTCTATATGCCGATAACTCAGCTTCATAAAGATGAACATTTTTTTATTGTAAAAAATGGTGAAGTAATACTTAAAAGTGATGTCCAAATAGAGATTCTTGAAAAAATAATAAAAAAATATAGTAAAGGAACGGAAACGTTTGAGGCAGAAGGTTATTTTATTCATGTACTAGAGACTTCACAAGGAAGCTTATTTCATGTCAAACCATTCATGCAGTTTAGCCATATTGATTTTATGAATCCACTATCAAATAAAGTATTAAACTCCATATCAGATGGCGTTACAATATGCGATCGCGATGGAAAAATACTATTTCAAAATGATATTGATATTGAAATTGTTGGTATCAATTTAATGGGAAGATATGCAAAAGACGTAATTGCTGAAGGATTAATGAGTGATTCAATATCGATGAAAGTAATTGAATCAAAAGAAAAAGTAACTATTTTACAAACGTTCATTAATGGAAAATGCTTTTTAGTTTCTGGCAAGCCAATATTTGATGAATATGGTGAATTACAATACGTAGTAGCAATTACACGTGATATGACACAATTAAAATTGTTAGAGAAAGAAGTAAAAAAATTAGAAGTCCAAAACGAGAATTTTAAAAATAAGCTACAAGCCTTACATACTAAAAAATCAACAAAAAGTAGTTTAATAGCCGTGTCTTCTGCAATGATGCAGGTTGTAAAGCGTGTTATGAGAGTTGCAGAGGTAGATTCTACTGTATTAATTGGTGGTGAATCGGGCGTAGGTAAAGAAGAAATTACAAAGCTTATTCATGCAAATAGCCGACGTAATCATAAGCAAATATTAACGATTAACTGTAGTGCTATTCCAGAAAATTTATTAGAATCCGAACTTTTCGGCTATGAGGCGGGAGCGTTTACAGGAGCGGCAAGAGGTGGAAAAGCAGGGTTATTTGAGATTGCATCAGGTGGTACAGTGTTTTTAGATGAAATTGGAGAGATGCCCTTGTTACTACAGGCGAAATTATTACGTGTGCTCCAAGAATCAGAGGTTCAGCGTATTGGTAGTGGAAAGCCTATTCCTATTGATGTACGCATAATCGCTGCAACGAATCGCAATTTAGCGGAGATGGTGAGGCAAGGTGATTTCCGTGAGGACCTATATTATCGTTTAAACATTATCCCGATTGAAATTCCACCTTTAAGGCAACGCCGTCAAGATATTATCCCACTAGTCAACCATTTTTTAGCTATAGTTGGAGAAAAATATGGCATCCATCGGACGATTGAGTCATCTGCTATGAAAATATTAGAAACTTACGATTGGCCAGGAAATGTACGTCAGCTTAAAAATATAGTGGAGCGTATTTGCTTACTAGCAACGCAGCCAGAAATAACAGCGTATATTGTGCAACAAGAGTTGGATAGTAACCCGACTATTGTACGTGATGTAGAAAATCCTGTACAAATACAAAATATCCAGGAAACGGTTGTAACTCCAAAGTTTAGTGGCACATTAAAGGATCAGGTGGCCGCGTTTGAAAAGCAAATTATTAAGGAAGCTTTATCTAAATATCCAAGTATAAGACAAGCTGCTAAATCACTTGGCTGTGATCAGTCAACATTGGTACGTAAAATACAAAAGTTCCAATTAACGAAACAAATTTCATATGAGGATTAATGATGTATTTTTGCATCAAAATTTCATTCCTGCACAATAAGATGTAATATTGCAATACTCAATGATTCATACAAGGAAAATGAAGAAAAGCATCATTAATATGTTAATAGATATCGAAGAAAAGAGGCATTTTCAAAAAAGAAAGTGTCTCTTTTTCATTTTGTTGCAGTTGCTGTGAATGTTCCTTCATTCTCATAACGTGTGGTTGATTTCCGTTCCGGCTGGGCGCTTTGTTGCTGTCGCTTCGCTTTCGCACAGAGCAGAGCTTCCTGGGGGCGTCCGATGAGCCGCTTCGCTTCGCTGCAGGGTCTCGGGCCAACAGGATGTTGGTCACGAAGGCGTTATCACAGGACGTGATGCTCTTAGCCTTCGTTCCTCTATTGCAGATCCCCAAGGAGTCGCCCAGCCTCCACTCCAATCAACTTATATTTATGGTATACGTTTTAACAAAATCATTCCTTTCTTTTAGAAATTAGTCAAAAAATTACAACACATTAAAAAAAATTTCATCGGTTGGCACGAGAATTGCTATTAAAAAAGTGTATGAAATTTTAAACGAAAAGAGGTTGGTATTTATGACAATTCAACTAAAAGAAGAGTTAAAAACGTTAGATCAAAAGCATTTTCTACATCCAACAACGTCGATCGAGCAACAACAAACACAAGGTCCAGCAGCCATTTTTACAGAAGGGAATGGCATTTATTTAAAAGATATTGAAGGGAATATCTACATTGATGGCATGTCTTCTTTATGGAATGTAAATGTTGGGCATGGTCGTAAAGAAATTGCCGAAGTCGCAAAGGAGCAAATATCTACATTAGCCTTTAGTTCCTGCTTCGCATCATTTAGCAATGAACCAGCTATTCGTTTAGCGACGAAAATTGCTTCATTGACTCCGGGCGACTTAAACACTGTATTTTTCACTTCAGGCGGCTCAGAGTCGAACGATACAGCGATTAAATTAGCACGTCATTACTGGTTACTAAAAGGACAGCCAGAGCGCCAAAAAATTATTTCACGTACCCATTCATACCATGGTGTAGCAATGGGTGCTACAAATGCGACAGGCTTACAGGCATTTCGTGACTTTACGAATTCGCACGCACCTGATTTCCACTATGTATACAGCGAATCCGTACGTAATTTACGTGAAACGATTGAAGCGTTAGGCCCTGAGACTGTGGCAGCATTTATTTCTGAACCTGTACAAGGTGCAGGTGGGGTTAATATTCCACAAAAAGATTACTTTAAAGAAGTGCGAAAAATTTGTGATGAGTACGGTATTTTATTTATTGCAGATGAAGTCATTACCGGGTTTGGTCGGACAGGTAAATTTTTCGGTATGGAACATTACGGCGTAGTGCCAGATATGATGTCATTCGCTAAAGGAGTTTCAAGTGGTTATGTTCAACTTGGTGGTGTGGCAATATCCGAAAAGCTGCATCAAGATCTTTGCGAACTTTCTAAAGGGACATTAATGCACGGATATACTTACAGCGGTCATGCACTAGCTTGTCAAGTTGGGTTGAAAAATATAGAAATCCTCGAGCGTGAAAATCTAGTTGAAAATGCTGCAAACATGGGCGATGCCATGTTAGAAGGATTCCAAGCACTGCAAGAAAAATATAGCTTTATCGGACGCGTGCGTACTCTTGGATTACTTGGAGCCATTGAATTAGTAAAGAGCCGTGAGACAGGTGAATTGTTTGAGTCTCCTCTTAGTCCAATTTTTGTACAAGAAACGATGAAACGAGGTTTAATCCTACGAACGGTCACGTATGATCAAGATACAGTTGTTTTTGCCCCACCTCTCATTCTATCAAAAGTAGAATTAGACGAAATGTTACGTATTTTAGACGAGACATTTGAGCATATACGTAAAACAATTGTTGAAAAAGTGTAATGTCGACAAAAACGATCACTATTTGAAGGAGGAGTTTTATGACAACTATCGTTAGAGAAATACGTGAACAATTTAATCCAGCTCGACCATCTCAATGTATTGGTCAAGTTGAGCTTTTAACAATAGATGAAACGAAAGACGTTATCGTTGCAGCTCAGGATGCATTTGAGGGTTGGAAAAATACGTCTTCTGTTGCACGTGGAGAGATTTTACGCGTGACAGCAGATTTGCTAGAGAAAAATATTGATAAAGTAGCTGAAATAGCTTCGAGTGAAATGGGTAAAACGAAAAATGAAATGCTTGGTGAAGTTAAACGTGGTGCTTCCATTTTGCGTTATTTTGCACAAGAAGGGATGCGTGCAACAGGTGAGGTGCTACCGTCAGCCAATGAAGCGAAATTATTGTACACAACGCGTGTACCCCTTGGTGTCGTTGCCGCAATAACTCCTTGGAATTTTCCTGTCGCTATTCCTTTATGGAAAATTGCACCCGCATTGGTGTACGGCAATACAGTAGTTTGGAAGCCTTCTATTGAAAGCGCTTTAACCGGTAAATTAATAGGAGAATTATTTGAACAGGCTGGCTTACCAAAAGGCGTGTTAAATGTTGTGCAAGGCCGTGGTTCAAAAGTGGGGCAGGTATTATTGGAGGCACCTGAAGTAAAGGCGATTACATTTACAGGTTCAAATAGTGTGGGCCAAAGCATTTTAGATACTGCTGGATCTACTAATAAAAAAATTCAGCTCGAACTTGGAGGGAAAAATGCAGCGATCATTTTAGCTGATGCCAATATCAATCAAGCTGCAAAATTAACGATAGAAGGCGCGATGAAGCAAACGGGACAGCGTTGTACAGCAACTAGTCGAGTGTACATTGAGGAAGCAGTTTATGAAAAGGTAGTAGAGCAGTTAATTGAAGAAGCTAAAAAAATTGAAGTTGGTGTCACGATGGGGCCAGTGTCATCTAAAGGACAATATGATTCTATATTATCCGCCATCGAGAAAGCAAAAGTTGAGGGAGCAGAGCTAGTATTTGGCGGTGGTCCTACAAAAGGTATATTTGAAGGATACTATATAGACCCAACAATTTTTACGAATGTAACTCATGAGATGTCGATTGCCCATGAAGAGATTTTTGGACCAGTTTTAGCGGTCATCAAAGTAAAAGATTATGAAGAAGCGATTCGATTATCGAATGATTCTAATTTTGGATTGAGTGCTTCTATTTATACTAATAACATTCCGAAAGCATTTGATTTTATTAACCGTAGTGAAGTAGGACTTGTACAGGTTAACGATGAAACAGGTGGAGCTGAGCCTCAAGCGCCGTTTGGAGGAATGAAAAACTCAAGTACCGGTGCCCGTGAGCAGGGGCAGGCAGCGAAAGAGTTCTTTACAACGTTTAAAACTATTACGATTGGCACAAAAAGTGAGTAAATGAAGGAAGTTTAGGATAGAAGACAAAAAAATATACGTCACATATGCTTCGGTGTAATGGCCCAGATTTTTCTCAAATTGTACGCAATCACTTTAAAAAAATCTGGGGCATCCGCTCGAGGCATTAACTTTATACACAAAAATAATTTTTTGATTTTAAATTTATTAAACGAAAGAAGGTAGAGCTATGGCACAAAGTCGTTTAGCAATTGATGTCGGTGGAACGTTTACGGATGTATTTGTTTTTAATGAAGAGACGGGAGAAGTATTTGTCACAAAAACTTCGTCTACACCTTCAAATCCGGAGCAAGGAATTTTAAATGGAGTAGAAAAAGCAGCATTAAATGGCAAAGATATTAAAATTTTTTCTCATGGCACAACAGTTGGAACGAATGCGTTAATTGAGCGCAAGTTGCCAAAAACAGCTCTTATTACGACAAAGGGCTTTAGAGATGTCATTGAAATTCGCCGGGGAACGAAAGAAGATATTTGGGACACATACAAAGATACAGCGAGGCCTTATATTCAACGACGGGATCGATTTGAAGTGACAGAACGAATAGATTATGAAGGAAATATTCTTCAGGTTATTGATGAAGAGGAAATTCGTTTATTAGCCAAAAAATTAAAACGACGAGGAACAGAATCCATTGCCGTATGTTTCATCAATGCCTACGTGAACGGGGAAAATGAGGCGAAAGTCAAAGAAATTTTAAAAGAGGAATTACCGGATGTATATGTTTGTATTTCAAGCGAGGTGCTTCCGGAAATTTTTGAGCATGAGCGTATGAGTACAACCATTATCAATGCAGTGCTTGGACCAATTATGAGTAATTACATTAGTAAGTTAAGCAATGAAATGCAGAAAAAGGGCTATGAAGAAGAAATATTAGTTTTGCATTCTGGTGGCGGTGTCATGACTTCAAGTACAGTTCCCCGCTATGCTGCTAGATTGGCAAGTTCTGGGATAGCCGCCGGAGCTATTGCGAGTAAGCATATCGCAAAGTTATGCGGATTTGACAATGCAATCGGCTTAGATATGGGAGGTACAAGTACGGATATTTCACTGATGTATAAGGGAGATATACGAATTACAAAGGACTGGTCGATAGAATATGGCTATCCAATTGGTTTCCCAAGTATTGAAATATTAACAATAGGAGCAGGCGGAGGTAGTCTCGCCTGGAAAGATGAAGGCGGTTCATTACGTAATGGACCACAAAGTGCAGGGGCAGTACCAGGACCAGCTTGCTATGGCCGAGGAGGCACTGAGCCCACTAACTCGGATGCAAATTTAGTGTTAGGACGTCTAGGTGTGGATTTGTTAGATGGGACGATGCAGTTAAACAAAGAGGCAGCTAGAGAGGCTGTGAAAAAAATCGCCAATGCATTCGATCAAACGGTTGAGGAAGCGGCAAGTGCCATCATAGAAGTTGCAAATGCCAATATGAGTGATGCAGTTCGATTAATATCGGTACGGAGAGGCTATGATCCCCGTGATTTCGCGCTTGTAGCCTTTGGTGGTGCAGGTCCATTACACGGTGCCTATTTGGCAAAAGATTTAAACATTCCAAAAGTCATTATTCCTACGCATCCAGGTGTAGCAGCGGCAATGGGGTGCCTACTTGTAGATGTACGCCATGATATTTCTAAAACATATGTGAAAAAACTAGATGAAGTAAGTGTAGAGGAACTGACAACTCAATTTAGTGAATTGCGAGAAGAGGCAAGAGAATTATTAGAAGAGGAAGGAATAGCAGAAAACACATCGTCATTAACGAATTATATAGATCTTCGTTATAAGGGACAATGGAGATATCTAGCTGTTCTCGTATCCGATCAAATCACTTCCCTAGATGCTATTTTGGGAGCGTTCCATAAAGAACATGAACGAGAATTTGCATTTTCCGATAAGGACCAAGCAGTAGAAATATTTGGCCTACGTGTAACGGCTATAGGCACAGTACCAAAGCCTAATTTCCCGCAATATGTTCCTGAAGGCTCGCTTGAAGATGCTTTCAAAGAAACACGTCCAGTTTATTTTGAGGATAAATATATTGAAACTAACGTATATAATCGCGATAAAATACCTGTTTACACGCAATTTGCTGGTCCAGCCATTATTGATCAGCTGGATACGACGACTGTTATTCCACCAGGATTTACAGCGGAAGTAGATGCCTATAAAAATATTATTATTACGGTGAACTAATACGCGATAAGGAGGAATTGGCTATGAGTACAACGAAATTGGAGACAAATCATAAGGTTCAAAATCTAGACCCAGTAACATTTGAAGTGTTAAAAAACGGCTTTGTGAATTTAGTCGATCAAATGGCTGAACAAATGCTGCGTACATGTTACTCATTTGTTATTTATAATCGAGACTTCAGCTGTGCATTATGCGACGCACAGGGGAATACGATTATGCAAGGAACGCAAGATATTTCTGTACATGTAGGGACATTGCATTTAACTGCAAAAGCTGTCTTAGAGGATTTCGCTGATGACATCCATCCAGGTGATGTATTTTTAGTAAATGATCCTTATCGTGGAGGAACACATTTCAGTGATGTACGTGTGATTTTACCAGTATTTCATGATGACAAACTGATTGCACTCATGCAAACAAATGGACACTGGGCAGATGTTGGTGGCTCTAACCCGGGTTCCTTTGATATTACAGCAAAGGAACATTACGGGGAAGGACTGCGTATCCCACCTGTACGTATTTATAGTAAAGGTCAATATTTAACAGATGTTGTAAAGATTATTGTTATGAATATGCGTATCCCAGAAGAACGTATTGGAGATTTACGTTCTCAAGTGGAAGCGGCGAAGGTTGGAGAGAAGCAACTCAAGGAAATGATTGAAAAGTACGGCATCAATACGGTGCTAGTAGCTTTTGAGGAAGTCCAAAATTATGTAGAGCGATTAATGAGAGCGAAAATTAAAGCTTTACCTAAAGATCAGTGGGAAACAGTGGACTATATCGATATGGACCCACAATTAGGAGATGGCCTCATCCCAATTCGTGTGAAAATGACCATTACGGAGGATGAAATAGCTTATGATTTAAGTGATTCACATCCTTATATTAGCTGTTTTTTAAATGCAGGGTTTGGTTCAGCACTTTCTGGTACTTATGCAGGAACCAAAACATTTTTCCCAGAGATCCCGCTGAACTCAGGATTTTATCGTGTTGTGAAAATATTTCTTCCTGAAAACTCCGTCGTTAACGCACCTAGCCCAGTAGCTGTTTCTGGCTATTGTTCAGGGGCGTTTGAAAAAATTATGAATGCCTGCTTCGAATTATGGTCAAATATTATGCCTGAACGCGCTATCGCATGTTCATTTAATTTAGAGTATTTATTAATAGGCGGGTATGATCAGCGGAGAGATAGTAGTGAATATTTTATGTGGTATGACTGGATGGCAGGTGGCCATGGTGGACGTATTGACCGAGATGGTGCGAATACAACCTCACCAGTGTTCGGGGTAGGGTTAAGTGTTCAGCCATGTGAAGGGCAGGAACGTTTGTCACCAGTTGTGACAACGAAACATGAAATTATTATAGATTCTGCTGGTCCAGGTAAATACCGTGGTGGCTGTGGTGTAGAAAAGGGAGGCATTTTAACAGATGTCAACCAAACAGTGATGTCCTATTGCTGTGATCGCTCTCGCTCCATTACATGGGGGATTATGGGTGGCTTACCTTCTATCGCACAAGGGGCAATTTTAAACCCAAACAAAGAGGATGAAAAATTTTTAGGCACGATTTTCTCCAATATTGAATTGAAGAAAGGTGATTCCTTTACACGTCCCTCAGCAGGAGGCGGTGGTTTAGGTGACCCATTAGCACGAGATGTAAAAGCTGTTTTAGAGGACGTTATTGATGAATATGTTTCGATTGAACGTGCCAAGCTTGATTACGGCGTAGTCATTAACGAAATTGACCGCGATATGGATGCCTTCGAAATTGATATGGCTACTACATTAAAAGAACGCGATTATATTCGCAAAAATCGCCATAGATGGCTGGAAACAGATCCAATAGAAGTTGAGCTGATGTATAATAAAGGTGAAATTAATCAAATGGATGTTGTTCGAAGATATGGTGTCATTATGGATTACCAAACAAATAAAGCATTGCCGATCTCAACAGAGCAATACCGAGAATCGATGAAGAAACGTTCTTTGGCCTATTGGGGATAGACATAACGTTCTAGCGGCGGGGTCAAGTATCAACTAACTTTAATCATAAATAAGAGAGTAGTTCGCACTACTCTCTCTGCGAAATTAGGGTATACAAATTTTTAATGTCCAGTAATGCATATACTATGAAAAATATCACTACATAACTTAAAAACTCTAAAGGTAAAGAGTTGTTGTTTAATATTCCTATATCACTTGAAACTTTTTGAATGATCAATGTTAAAAACATAGCTAATCCAATCATTAAAAGCTTACGGTCTTGTAAACCCGACACAGTAGTAAGTGCATTAGGAGAAGCAAAGTGTTAGTGTGTATTAAATCGACTAAGCCTAAAGATTGATAAATCCTGTTTACTTTTCCCGTTTAGAGTTAAATCAGTTAATACCTCACCAACGGCACTACTGAATTTAAAACCATGTCCTGAGAAGCCTGCTGCAATAACAATATTTCGATGCTCAGGTAAAAAATCAATAATGAAATCTTCATCTGGTGTCATCGAATATTTACATGTTTTTCCGAATTTCAGTGTACCGTGCTGAGGCATAAAACGATTGATAAAGCTTTGTAAATCTATTGTATCCTGTTCGTCGAATGGGCGAAGAGGGTCGTTTGGATTGATAGCCTCACCACCATCATGTCTGCCAAGCTTCAGGCCAGCTCCATCAATACTCGGAAAACCATAGTACGAGGAATCTGCGAATTCAAAACAATAGGCTGGGAAAACATTTTCACGATAAAGTTGCTCATCCGCTTCAAACCACGCAAAGGTTTTTCTAGTTGGTGTAACCGGGATGGTGATGCCCATTGATTGTAGTAACTCAGTCGCCCAAGCACCAGCTGTTACGATTAAATGCTTTGCTTCGTAAACGCTATTTGCCGTTTGGACACGTACAATGTTTCCAGCTTCGATGTTCTGCACTTTTTCATTTGTATGTAAGGTTGCTCCTGCCTCGATAGCTAAAGTTTTATAAGCGCGAATGCACGCTTCTACACGAAGGACACCAGCAGTAGGCTCATAGCAAGCAACAAAGTTTTCAGGTAAGGATAATCCAGACCATTTTTCCATTGCTTCAGCTGCTGAATACTGTTCTAATGATAAATCGTATAGCTTAGCACTGGTTTTCACATTTTGAATAAAAGAATGGGTTTCTTCACCGACATTCATGACACCTGTTTGTAAAAATAAAGATTCATCCGTTAACGCTTCAAGTTCTTTCCATAATTCACCTGCTCTTTTGACAAAAGGTACATAGCTAGCCCCTTCACCATACGCAAAGCGAATAATTCTTGTATCGCCATGATGGCTACCTTCTTCGTGTGGTGGATCAAAGGCATCAAGCATCAAGACGTTTTTTCCTGCTTTCGCTAAATTATAGCCTGCTGCCATCCCCATTGATCCTGCACCAATTATAATTACGTCATATATCATTACAATCCCTACTTTTTTGCTCTAGTATAACAAAACAGAAGAAGATAAGACAGAAATTTCAGGAAATAATTTAAATAAGAAACTGCACAACTATTCCTATAAGAAAAGTTGTGCAGTTTAAAGTTATTTCCCACTAGGTAATAATTTATTCAACAATATGGCTGCTATAGCAGCTGTTGCTATTGGGGAGCCGAATAAGTATTGAACGGTTGTTGGTAATGAGTATAAGAAATCTTTTGGAAGTAATGTTAGAGCTAATGTTAAAATCACCGGTACAGCGATTACATACATTTCCTTTTCACCGATGCTTTCATTTTTCATTACTTGTAAACCACTGATTGCAATGATGCCACAAACAATCACGAATACACCACCGATAACTGCTGATGGAATAGCAGAAATAAGAGCAGCTAATTTTCCAGAGAATCCGAATAAAATAAACCAAAAACCTGCAGCAATAAAAACTCGTCTACTTGCGATACCTGTAATCGATATCACACCTGCATTTGTTGAATAGCCAGTGACAGGAGTTGAGCCTAGTAATGATGCAATAAAACAACCAATTCCTTCGCCGATCACCCCGCGATTAATTTGTTTATCAGTTAATGGTTTATCGATGACGTTACTCACTGCAAACCATGTACCTGTTGTTTCTGCCATTAAGACGATATAAATAATCACCATTGTAATGATGGCAGAAAAATTAAACGTGAAGCTGAAATCTGCAAATGGAACTTGAGGCATACTAAACCATCTTGCTTGTGACACTGCTGATAAATCTAAAACACCCATAATATTTGCTGCAATACAACCTGCGATTAAAGCGATAATTACTGAAGCGATACGAAATACGCGGCCTTTTTTATGAAAGACAGAACCTAACATGACGCAAAGGATTAGAACGATAGCTGAAGTTAAAGCTAAATAAATGTTTTGGTTAATAGATGGGCCTGCTGCATTATAAATGTTATTACTTAAACCTACAGGCATTAATGAAAGACCGACCACAAAGATAATTGTCCCTCCGACAATTGGCGGAATGAAAGTTTTCACGATTTTATTGAATATACCTGTAAAACCTAAAATAATAACTAAGATGGCGCCGACTAAACTTGCTCCTAATACAGTACTCCAACCAAGATCTCCACCACCACTAGCTGCATAAATACCTACAATGGCACCGATTGGAACATATGAAGGACCTTGTGCTATCGGTAACCTCATGCAAAAGTGAGTTTGAATAATCGTTGCAATCCCTGCCGCAATGAAAGTCGATTGAATCAAAGCGCTTGATTGACCTGATTGTAAACCGATTAACATGGCAATTAAGAAAGGCACTACGTAGACATCCATTGCCATGACGTGCTGTAAACCAAGTAGGGCGGATTGGCCGAATGACACCTTCTCATCTGGTAAAACTGTTAACTGCTGAGTTTTTATTTTATCGTTAGCTAATTTGTTATGTTGCGTTTCCACTAAGATGTACACCTCAAAATTGTAAATTTATTATTTTTTACGCAAGAGACTATTTATGCTCTAGCGTGAACTTTATTTCCTTGTACCCAAACTTCACGGATATTTTCAGGGCGCACAAGATACATAATTTTTTGGAAAATATCCTGTAAATCTTCCTTGTGATCAAAAATAGGAAGTTTTGCAGAAGGTATGTTAGTATCGATGATTTGTACATCCCACGTGTAGTTTTCCTGTAATCGACCAATTGGTAGGCTCAAGCTTTCTCCGCCACCTGCTGTTGCTAAATAAAATGCTTCATTAATCGTAATACGTGAATTTGGGACACCACGTTTTTCAGCAGGAATAGATGTATCCACACCGTCTTCTAGCATTCTAGATGACATGACTGCTTGTCTAGCATTATCGAATAGGCTTGGTGAGAAACCACCAGAAATATCTGACCCTAATCCGATATCAACGCCTTTTGCATGGAAGCGAGCAATTGGAATGACACTATTTGCAAAATAAGCATTGGAAATTGGACAATGACCAATCGCAGTGCCTGTTTCAGCAAATAGCTGTGCATCGTCATCGTCTAAGAAATTACAATGTGCCATCACAGATTTATCGCCTAATAGTCCAAAATCATGTAGGGCAAAGGCATCATTTTTCTTAAATCGTTCCTTTACGTAGCCATGCTCCCAATCGCTTTCACTACAATGTGACTGGATATGTGTATCGTATTTAGCAGCTAATTCTCCCAAGCCTTTTAGTGCACCGTCTGTACAGCTTGGAATAAAGCGTGGTGTTACAACTGGATAAACACCCTGTTTCGTTGATTTGGCTAATTCCTTCACAGCTACAATAAATTCTTCTGTATCTTTTAGTGCAGTCTGAGTATTTGCATCTCGATAATAGTCTGGATTTTGCTCAGGATCATCCATCACAACTTTCCCGACTAGACCTCGTTGACCTTTTTCAGCACAAATTTTCGCTAATAGCAGGCTTGCTTCTTTATGGACAGTGGCAAAATAGAGTGATGTAGTCGTTCCATTTGCAAGAAGAGTGCTTACTAAATCTTCATAGACCTCTTGTGCAAACTCTAAATCGGAGAATTTGGATTCGATAGGGAAGGTGTATGTGTTTAGCCAGTCATAAAGTGGAATATCTAATGCAGTTCCAGCTTGTGCCCATTGCGGTGCATGTACATGCAAATCGACAAAGCCTGGTAAGAAATATTGTCCATCGGCTAATTGATGGAAAATTTCTTGATGTTGATATGTAGTTAGTAGATTTTGATAGTCTGCATGCTCAGGAGCTGCTGTTTTTTCAATCATCCCGTCAGCATTAATGAAGAATAAATAATCCTTTAAAATTTGTACTTTAGAAGGAGACTTACTTGAAAAAGCTGTCCCTTTGAAAATTAACGTATATTCAGTCATAAAAACCACCTTAATGTTCGTGTATTAATGAATGCATGGATTATTATAGGTCATTAAAACTGATTCGTCTACAAAAAAACGAATATTAATAGTTTTGTTTCAGGATTTTTAAACGGAGTTCACTATTTTTTTACAGCTTTTACAAGCATTAAGATGAATCCTCGCCAAAAGTGGGATGACATTTGTCAAACCTATACTAATATAGTTGATTGGAGTGGAGATTGGGCGACTCCTTGGGGATCAGCAATAAAGAAACGAAGGCTAAAACCATCACATCCTGTGATAACGCCTTCGTGACCAACTTCGTGCTGTTGCCGCTGACGCTTCGCTTTCGCGCAAAAAACATCTGTCGGCCCGAGATCATGGAGCTCTAGCGAAGCTGTCACTTTTGAAAAAAGATTGATTAAAATTTGCTGGCAATCCTCAGTTTCCTGATTAAATAAAACCTCGTATTTTGAAAATACGAGGTTTTATCTGTTTGTCTCTATTCATTTTTATAATAAAGATTGATTATTCTGGAACGCTAAAGCACCTTTTAGATTATTTCCAAAATCTCTTTTGCGATTTCATCAAGTTCTTCTGCGAGTTCATTATGTGTAGGTGTTTCAGCCACTCTTGTTAAATACTCTCTAAACTGAACTCTGGACTCTATCGGTAATTTTATAACTAAAAAGTGTAAAATAAACCACTTCCAGTTATCATCATCTGAAGATAAAACATCTTGCACATGTGGGACAATTTCTTCTGGAAAAGTTAAAAGTAATCCTAATACGCTTGGTGCCACAGGCCAATTCATATCTTGAATCCATTCGAGGAGGTTAGGCAGTATAGGCAATATTTTATCTCTATCCATTTTTTTAATCATTTCTACTCTATCATTATCAAATTTATGTCTTGGTAAAAGATCTTCAAAGTTTTCCATATGCATCCCTCCCTTAGATTTTTATACACGGCAATCTATTTATTATATCCATCTTTATTAAACTAATCTGCTCGTTAGTTCAATAAAAAAAGAGCTGCATATGCAACTCAATGTTCTTCAAGTAAAGCCCTCGTTAGCCATCCATGTAGCGCAAAAATCAGCACTTCACCACAGAAAATGAAAGATTATTACGTTCTTTCATGGGAGTTTAATAATTTCTACCCAAAATTTCTATCCAAAAACAGAAGCATATAACTAACTGCACAAAGATAAATTGCAACTTGAGTTATGATATAAATCGAAAACTCAAATGAAGTTAATCTTCTTTCTCTCCTAATTTTCTTAAAGTGCCTATAGTAATAGAATGAACATAGGAGTAATATTATTGCTGATATTTGGAATGTATTTTCCAATAGACTAACCAAAAAATCATCTCCTCACATTAATAATATTTTTTCATTTAACTCTTCTGTTCCTAGTTCAATAAATATATAAGTTCTCCTGAGAATAGACAAATCCTTCTTCAACTATTCTACGTCGTTAGTTTAAGTACATTTCTTCACAATTTTTATAGTGACATAAATATCTATCCAATAAAAAATCATCTCTCAACTAAGAGCTCTCTAGAGGGAAGATGATTTTAATCAACCTTTATTAAAAATTATCGAACTTTGTTATAAATTTTCAGAAGCGGTCATCGGGCACCCCAGGAAAGCACCAGGTCGGAACGGAAATCAATCCCATGGTGATGAGACTATGAGATATAGTAGATTACAATTTTTTGTAAATAAAAAAACTACACAACAATTCGTTATTGCACAAATTTTGTGTAGTTCAAACTTTTGAAAAGTATTTGTTATGAAATTGAGTCATTGATGATGTTAATAAAAGTATTAAAGGTCGAAGAGGTATTTTGTTCATTTTTTCTTGTACAAAGATAAATAGGACGCTGAATATCGATGTCTTTTATAAAAACTCGCGCTACTTGCTGTCGTTGAATAAAGCTAGAAGCCGCTATGGATGGAGCTAGCATCGTACCATACCCAGCTGCAATGGCGTAAATGGATTCATTGATACCGTCCAATTGTAGTCCTACTCTTGGTGGTGGAATTTTATGAACTTTACATAAAGCATTTAAATATTCTTTTGTAGAGCTACCATCTTCTCGTGAAACAAATGGCTGCTGCATTAATTCCGTTAATGACACTTTCTGATCTGCCAGCGGATGACCAAATGGGACGATAAACCAATAATCGAGATTCATGAGAAATTGATAATTAATATCTGGATGATGACCATCCTCTTTTACGATAAAAGCCATATCAACCTTATAGTGAAGTAATTCTTCAATAACTTGCTGGGAATTAGCCGTTTTAATGTGGATATTAGTTGTTGGATAGGCTTGTTTATACTTTGCGAGCCATTTCGGTAATAAGAAATGGGATGGAACATGGGTAGAAGCTATTTGTAATTCTTCATTACCTGTATTTTTTAATTGCTCTAGTTTGTTTTCAATATCCAATTCTAAATCGAATAATCGCTGAGCCTGTTTAAATAAAAACTCGCCATTTTGTGTTAAAGCAATTCCTCTACCTTTCGATTCTAAAAGAGTCAAGCCTAGTTCTTTTTCTAAATTTCTAATTTGAATGGTAACGGCAGGTTGACTAATCATTAGAGCTTGCGCTGCCTTTGAAACACTTTTAAGCTCAGCAACTTTTGTGAATAATCTAAGCGCATGTAAATTCATTATGTATCCCACCTCTTATAAAAATTTTTTATCCTTTTATATAAATTATATATTAGATTTATTAATTTTCACTCTGTATCCTTTTAATTACAAGAAGATTTTAGGGGGTGGGGACAAGATGAATCGACAGCACATCGGAATTTTATTTGGTGGGGTGCTATTACTTGTAGTGGCTATGGGGATTAGCCGGTTTGCATTCACGCCAATTTTGCCATTTATGCGTCATGATGTCGGATTTTCGTTTGAAGTTGCAGGATTTTTGGCATCGAGTAATTATATTGGCTATTTCATCGGTGCATTGTGGGCAGGATTTATCAATCGCCAAAAGAAGAACTTTTTATTGTTAAGTGTTGTCTTGAATGTCCTTTCTGTTGTTCTTATGGGAATCATTGAAATATATAGTGTTTGGCTTGTGCTTCGTCTGATTGCAGGCATTACAGGGGGACTTATTTTTGTATTAACATGTAGTATTGTTATGGATTATTTAGCAAAGCATTCCCTTACAAAATGGTCTGGCTATTTATTTGGCGGTATTGGATTAGGAATTGCTATTTCAGGTTTATTAGTCCCTGTAATTGAAGTACGTTTTGCTTGGCAAGGTACATGGATTGGCTTAGGGATATTATCTGCTGTTTTTTTAGTGGTGACATATATACTTTGGAGAGATTTGCATGTACAAGATAGTGTGAAAACTGCTAAATCCTCTGATGCGAAAATGACAAAGGGCTTTATGCCATGGCTAATTGTTGCATATGGTTTTGAGGGGTTAGGCTATATTATTACAGGTACTTTTTTAGTAGATATCATTCACAATATTCCTTCACTACAAGCATACTCTTCATATAGCTGGGTCATTGTTGGGGTAGCGGCGATCCCGTCAGCACCTGTTTGGACTGTATTATTAGAAAAATTCTCTGCCATCAAAATTTTGTTTTTCGCATATATATTACAAGTAATAGGCATCTTGTTACCAGTATTTTCACAAACAGTATGGAGCGTATTATTATCGTCATTTTTATTCGGCTTAACATTTGTAGGAATTGTGACGTTAACGACCTCCTATGCACGTCAGCTATTCCCAACACAAAGCGGTCCAGTAGTATCATTGTTAACAACGTTTTATGCATTTGGACAAATTATCGGACCAATTATCGCGGGTCAGCTTGTGGCGGTTTATAGTAGCTACAAGGCAGCGCTTGTATTTGCAGGAGTCATTGTATTTTTTGCATTGATTGTCATGTTATGTGGAAGATGGATCACTGTTAAACGACAGGCCACTGTAGACAATGCTTTACCTATCAAAACTCAATCTAGCCCTTAAAATAAGAAAAGCCAGAAATCCGATTGGGAATTTCTGGCTTATATTTTTACTAAAGATGGCGTGCCTCAATCTAAATGATATAAAAAAATAAAATAAAAGTCTATAACTTTTTGGGTGTATATGAAAAAATAGTAATGTGCACAAGGGACGTAACGTTACGATTCTATACAGAGATGAGGGAATTGTATGGCAAGAACAGTACCGACAGAAGAAGCGATTAAACGCTGGGATCAACATGCAGAAAGGTTTACAGCAAACTACGATGAACATGGTGGCATACACCGTGAAGTATTATTAAATCCAGCCATTTTTCATTATTAGAAGAGGTGAAAGGAAAAAGGTTACTAGATGCAGGCTGCGGAGAAGGCTATTTAAGTAGAATACTTGCTCAAAAAGGGGCTATTGTAACAGCAGTTGATTATTCAGAAAAGATGCTAGAAATTGCTAGAGAAAGAACATATGAGGAAGTTCCTATACAATATAAACATGGAAATTGCGAAAAACTAGATTTTTTATCAGATGAACAGTTCGATTGTATTGTTTCCAATATGGTCCTTCAAGATCTAGAGGATTATAAGGCAGCTTTGAGTGAAATGTATCGTCTTTTAAAACCTAATAGTACTTTCATCTTTTCTATTCTTCACCCGTGCTTTGTTACGCCGAATAGTGGATGGATAAGAAATGAACGGCTTGATCAACAGTATTGGAAGGTTCAGCGTTATTTTTATGAAGGGGTATATGATCAAAAGCTTCCGCTAGATTCCGATGAAAAAATTGTATTTTATCACCGAACATTAGCGAGCTATATGAAAGCAATTATTCAAACAGGCTTTTCTATAGAGGACGTTATCGAACCGATGCCTTCAAAAGAGATGCTAATAAAGTATCCACAATTCGAGGAAGATTTGCATTGTGCAGATTTTATCGTATTTAAATTAAGAACATAAAGGAGGGGAGCATGTGCGTATATTTCATGTGAGTGAGGAAAGCGATATTACCGTATTCCATCCCCGATTACCTGATCGACTAGATTTAGATCCAGAAAAAGGTCTAGTATGGGCAATTAACGATACATGTTTGCCGAATTTTTTAACACCTAGAAATTGTCCGAGAGTGTGCTACCATATTGGTGTCGATACAACTGAACAGGATAAACGAGCCTATATAGCATCGGCATCATGTTCACAGAAGTGAGCTTCAGGAAGCCCCCTTCTTCAGAGGTGGGAGGAATGAAGTGCTTTTTCTTTATAGAACATATGTTTATATTGTATATTGTGAATAATCGAAAAACAAAGGGGTGGCGGGTAATGACGAAATGGAAGAAAGATTGTTTTATTATAGAACTCAAGTTACTTATAGATACATGGCAAAAGGATCTCCTATTAAAACGTTTTGAAATTGCTCGTACACTCTATAATACAACTTTGTCTTATGCAGTAAAACAATATACTTTCATGCAAGATTCAAAACACTATCGAAAACAATTACGTTGTTACCAAAAAGCGAAAAAAACGAATGATTCAAAAGAATTGAAGCAGATCGCAAAAGAATTAGATAACATTCGTCAATCTTTTGGATTAAGTGAATATCAACTGCATGCGTATATTAAAAAGCATCAACATAACTATAAAAAACATATAGACAGCAATACTTCTCAGAAAATCGCCTCTACTGTCTGGAAAGCGGTTCAAGATGTTCTATTTAAAGGGAGTAAAGCACACTTTAAACGGTACGAAATGCTTCATTCTGTAGAAGGGAAATCTAATAAAGCAGGCATTCGATTTAAAGAAAATATTGTCTATTGGAATGGATTAACCCTTCCTGTTCGTATTCGTAAACAAGATTTGTTTGTAAAAGAATCCCTTGCCCTTCATACCATTAAATACTGTCGTCTAGTCAAAAAAGTGATTCGTGGAAAACATATTTTTTACGTACAACTTGTGATGGATGGGATTCCTCCTGCAAAGAAAATTCCATCAACAGGAGCCTTTCGGCATTCCTATCAAAAACAAAAACGAGTAGGTATTGACATGGGTCCTTCTACTGTTGCGATTGTTTCAGAAGAAACAGTTTTCATCCAACAACTTGCTCCAGAAGTACCTTTATTGGAGAAACAAAAAAGACGTTTATTACGCAAGTTGGATAGAAGTCGTAGAAGTACCAATCCTACCAATTTTAAAAAGGATGGGACTATAAAACATCAAACTCCGT